>JANMJR010000429.1:0-12518 GCA_031371465.1 Pseudomonadota bacterium | reverse complement strand
GGTTCCGCCCATGGCGGCGAGGTCGATTACGATGGCGCAACAACGTCGTTTCGTCCTCATCAAACGCGCACGGATACGCGTATTTTCAACGGCATGGCGTCGTTGGGCTATGAATTCGCGGCGAGCGAGCGAGTCAGTTTGACGCCTTATCTCGGTGCGGGATACCGCTACTGGAAGCGCGACATTCTGCCGAATAGGGGCGTCGTTGGGCTGCTCGAAGAGTATCGCTGGTCTTATGCAGCGCTGGGGCTGGAGCTGGCATGGCAAAAAAGTGAACGCTTGCGTTTCGGCGCCGACGTCCGATTAGTACGCCCGGTCGACGCCAAACTCGATGTCGCAATCACGCCGGCAACGACGCTTGAACTTGACGTCCAGACCGGCTACCGCATTGGTCTGCCGATTCAGTGGTCGTTCAGTCCCCGGTTTGGCGTTTCGGTAGAACCCTATTACGAACGGCAAGATTTTGGCGCGAGTTTGCCGAAGAACGGAATTTTAGAACCCGCCAGCGACGGCTACATTTTTGGTGTTCATTTGAGCGGGCGCTGGATGTTTTGAAACCCTTTGTCCGTGGGAATTAGTGTCGAAAAATTTTACAGTCCATCGGGTCTTCGGTCGGGACTAAACTGACCTATTTTACTAATTACATTTATGATCAGTCGGTTAAGTTTTTTTATCGAGCGGTGGCACGTTATTTGCATGTCATCTGATGTGGTATAAAATTTAAAAAATGAACCGATCTCGGGCGGCTTTCCGGATCAGCGATAAGTTATAATAACAATCTAGATATTTCGCAGTTTACGGCTGGCAGGTGAAAGTTAATAAATAGTGAGAATTCAAAATAGAATTCAAAATAAAGTATCAAGTCGACGTAACTGAGTCATTTCGAAAGATGTTTAGGTTAGAAAGGATAACAATTATGATAGCGCGCGCGTGCCAGCTCTTATGTAGGGCATTTATAGTATCTGCACTTTTAGGATTGTCATTTCAGGTAAGCGCACTGCCGCTTAGTCCGAAGTGGATGAAATCGTCCCAGGATAAAAAAGTTCCCGAACCGGTACAGTCCGGTGTTTTGGGAGACGAGTCTGGTTTAGATGGTGGCGGGAATGTTCAAGCGATACCGACGCCCGCGAGTTTGTGGCTTGTTTCGTTAGGCCTGGCGGGCATCGTGGCCGTGCGCCGCAAGCGCTAATAGGCGTTCATGGGATCGGGGGCGTCGTAATACGCCGCTAGACCCAATCGCGCGCAATCAGAAATTCGTCGTATAGCTTTGCTTCTTCGGAGCCGGCTAGGGGCCTCCAGTCATAGCGCCAATTCACGACCGGCGGCAGTGACATTAATATCGATTCTGTCCGCCCTTGCGATTGCAGCCCGAATAGGGTGCCGCGGTCGTATACCAAATTAAACTCGACATAACGACCGCGCCGATAAGCTTGGAATGATCGTTCCTGCTCGCCGTATGCCGAGTCGATGCGACGCTCGAGAATCGGCATGTATGCGGGCAAAAAATGATCGCCCACGCTTTGCATCAATGCGAAGCTAAACTCAAAATTCTGTTCGTTAAAATCATCGAAGAATATTCCGCCGATGCCGCGCGGCTCGTTACGATGCTTGATATAAAAGTACTCGTCACACCATTTCTTAAAGCGCGGGTGATAGGCTTCGCCGAACGGCGCTAAAGCATTCTTGCAGGTTTGGTGGAAATGGCGTGCATCATCGCCCTCGCCGTAGTACGGCGTTAAATCCATTCCGCCACCGAACCACCACACCGGTTCGTGCTGACTATGGGTGGCGAAGAAAAATCGAACGTTCAGGTGCACCGTGGGTGCGTAGGGATTGCGCGGATGCAACACCAGCGAAACGCCCATGGCTTCAAAGCCGCGGCCTGCCAATTCCGGTCGCGATGCGCTCGCGGACGGCGGCAACTGCTTGCCGAATACATGGGAAAAGCTCACCACGGCACGTTCGAACACCCGGCCATTTTCCGTGAGGCAACTGATTCCGCCGCCTCCTTCCGGGCGATCCCAACTGTCGCGGCGAAAGGCGTTAGTTTCGACTTTCTCCAGTTCGGCGACAATGCGATTTTGCAGGTCGAGGTAATAGTCTTTGGCGCGAATCGAGATCATCGAAATAATCTACCGGTTAGTAAATCTTGAATGGTCGACGGGTTTTTTCGGGCGCCTATTTTGCCGGGAATCACTATCACGCGGCCGCCGAACTGGCGCAGGCACTCGCGAGTCGTTTTGACCGGCCGCTGATTAGCTCGATTGGCGCTGGTTGACACCAAGGCCGTCCCGAGCCGACAACAGAGATTCTTGGCATCGCCATGGGCGGTCACGCGCACGGCCAGCGCGGCGTGCTTTCCGCGGAGGGCCCGTTTGGCGCGGGTTTGCGCCGGGACGAGCCAGGTATGGGGCCCAGGCCAGGTGGATTGCAAACGCTCGATATCAAGTACTGAAAGCGGGAAAAGTAACGCCGCGAAACGCTCTATGCGGTCCGCTACCACGATCAGGCCTTTAAACTTTGGGCGACGCTTGATTCGTAGCAGCGCTTGTAACGCGCGCTCATTGTTGGGATCGCAGCCCAACCCAAAACACGATTCCGTCGCATAGGCAATCACGCCGCCGCAGCGCAGATGCCTGCGCGTGCGCCGCACTTGCGCGACGCTTAATTTCGCCATTACCTGCTGGCGAGCGCACGATGTCCGATGTCGCGGCGCAGTTGCATGCCATCGAACTGGATACCCGCGGCGAAGCCGTAGGCGCGCTGTTGCGCGAGCTTCATATTTTCGCCGAGCGCGGTGACACATAACACCCGGCCACCGGCGGTGATGACGTCATTTTCGCGCAGTGTGGTCCCGGCGTGAAACACCACCTTGTCAGCACTCGAGGCCGGAAGGCCGTGGATCACATCGCCTTTGCGTGGCGTGTCGGGATAACCGGCGGCGGCCATCACCACGCCCACCGCAATGCGGCCATCCCAGTCGGCTTCGATTTGGTCTAGGTTGCCGTCCACCGCATGATCCAATAAATCCGCCAGATCGCTTTTCAGCCGCATCATAATCGGTTGCGTTTCCGGATCGCCGAGTCGGCAATTGAATTCCAAGACTTTTGCATGTCCGGTTTTATCGATCATTAATCCGGCATACAAAAATCCGGTATAGGTGATGCCTTCGTTTCTCATCCCGAGCACGGTGGGGCGGATCACCTCGCGCATGACTTTGGCGTGCAAGGCGGGCGTCACGATGGGCGCTGGCGAATAGGCGCCCATGCCGCCGGTATTCGGCCCTTGGTCGCCGTCGAGCAGGCGTTTGTGATCTTGGCTGGTGGCGAGTGGCAGGATGTGTTCGCCGTCGACCATGACGATGAAGCTGGCTTCTTCGCCGAGCAAAAATTCTTCGATCAGGACGCGCGAGCCGGCGGCGCCGAGCTTGTTGTCGGCAAGCATGAAATCGACTGCGCGATGGGCTTCGTCCAAGGTCATGGCCACCACTACGCCTTTTCCCGCGGCTAAACCGTCCGCCTTGATAACAATAGGTGCACCAAAGCGGTCCACGTAAGCGTGTGCTTGCTCAAGATCACTGGTTGTTTCCCAATTCGCGGTCGGAATGCGATGCCGGTGCATGAAACGCTTAGCGTATTCTTTCGAACTTTCCAACTGCGCCGCCGCACGGGTTGGGCCAAAAATTCGCAACTTTGCGTCCCGAAAGGCATCCACGACGCCTGCTGCTAGCGGAACTTCCGGGCCGACAACGGTGAGTCCGATTTCTTTTTTACGGGCGAATTCAACCAATGCCGCAATCTCGGTGATGTCAACATTTTCGATGCCCGGTTCTCGCGCCGTGCCCGCATTGCCCGGGGCAACATAGATTCGCGACACGCGCCTGCTTTGCAGCAGCTTCCACGCGATGGCGTGTTCGCGGCCGCCGGATCCGATGACGAGGACTTTCATAAAGAATTGAATTGCGTCGCGCCAGGAGGCATATGGATGGCGGCTTGCGGCGATGCATGCCTGGAGAAGAACGTAGACATTGCCTCGTGGCGTGGGTAATTTAGAGAAAGCATGCTGACAATATCAGTGCCGAAAGTGGCGCACGCCGGTAAACGTCATGACGATGCCATGCTCATCCGCCGCGGCGATGACTTCGTCGTCGCGCATACTGCCGCCGGGCTGAATCACCGCCGCCGCACCCGCTGCGGCAAGCACATCCAGGCCGTCTCGGAATGGGAAAAATGCGTCCGACGCGGCGACGGAATTGGCCAAATTCAAACCCGCCTGCTGTGCCTTCATCGCGGCCAGCCGCGTGGAGTCAACGCGGCTCATCTGACCCGCGCCGATTCCCAAGGTGCGACCCTCGGCGCAAAACACAATGGCGTTGGACTTCACAAATTTGGCGACGCGAAAGGCGAAAATCATATCGTCTAATTGTGCCGGGCTGGGCTTTCGCTTGCTCACGATTTTCAAATCCCGCGCGTTGACCAACGCGCTGTCGGGCGATTGCAACAACAAGCCACCGCCGACCCGCTTCATGTCCCAGAGATGATGGCTTAGGGCCAGTTCAACGGACAAAACGCGCACATTGGTTTTTTGTTTCAATAAGGTCAGCGCCGCCGCTGAATAGCTCGGCGCGATCAATACTTCCACAAACTGCTTCGTCACCGCTTCCGCCGTCGCCGCATCCACTTCGCGATTGAAGGCGATAATGCCGCCGAACGCGGAGGTGGGGTCGGTTGCGAACGCGCTACGATACGCTTCCGATTGCTGATCGGCAACGGCAACGCCGCAGGGATTGGCGTGTTTAACAATGACGCAAGCCGTCTGGAAAAAACTTTTGACGCATTCCCACGCCGCATCGGCATCGGCGATATTGTTGTAGGACAGTTCTTTACCTTGCAATTGCTGATAATTCGCTAGGGTCCCCGGCGCCGGCTTGAGGTCACGGTAGAACGCCGCTTGCTGGTGCGGGTTTTCGCCGTAGCGCAAGGTTTGAACTTGATCGAACTGCACATTCAAGCGCGCCGGAAAATCGTTGGGTTTGCCTTCACCATCCAAGGCGGTTAAATAATTGCTGATGGCGCCGTCATATTCCGCCGTATGGCTAAAGGCCTTGCACGCTAGGCGAAAACGTGTGGCGCCGCTGAGTCCGCCTTGCTCGGATAATTCTTTCGCGATTGTGGCGTAGTCCGCCGGATCCGTTACCACTGCAACGCTGGCATAATTCTTGGCGGCGCTGCGCACCATCGCGGGGCCGCCGATGTCGATATTTTCGATGGCCTCGGCAAGCGCTACGTTGGGGCGCGCGACGGTCTCTCGAAACGGGTAGAGATTGACCACCACCAAATCGATTGGCGGAAAGTCATGAGTTTTCATCTGCGCAACGTGCTCGGGTACATCACGCCGACCGAGAATGCCGGCGTGAATTTTTGGATGCAAGGTCTTGACTCGGCCATCTAGCATCTCCGGAAAACCGGTGTAATCGGCGACTTCGGTAACGGCCAAGCCCGCGTCGCGCAACAACTTGGCCGTGCCGCCGGTGGAGAGAATTTCGACGCCGTGGTCGCGCAATGATTGGGCGAATTCGAGGACGCCGGCTTTATCGGACACGCTGATCAGCGCGCGTTGAATCTTAGTCATGAAGGCTGTTTGCGAATGGAAAGGATTATTCGATACCGTATTGCGACATCTTTTTGCGCAACGTGTTGCGATTGAGTCCGAGAATATCGGCTGCCTTGGTCTGATTGCCGCCCGCTTGATGCAGCACCACTTCGATCAGGGGCTTTTCCATACTTTCCAGCACGGCTTCGTAGACGGCGCACGGTTTTTCGCCGTCCAGATGCTTAAAATAGTCACCCACGGTTTTGCGTACGCAAGCAGAGATTTCGTTTTCTTTTTTCACGCCGCAAGTTCTTCCTCTACGTAGCTGAGGCGCTCGTGTTCTGCCGCGAGTTCGCCGAGGAAACGATCGATTGTTTGAATTTGTTCCTCACTGGATTGCAACTGCATCAGCCCATGGCGAAAATTGGCGGAACCGACCAATCCCTTGGTGTACCAGCCGATATGCTTACGGGCAACTTTTACGCCGGTTTCTTCGCCATAGAACGCGTATAAATCCGCCAGGTGCTGCATCAACACATGGTGGATTTCCTGCACCCTGGGAGGCGGCAAGTGAACGCCCGTTTTCAGAAAATATTCGATTTCGCGAAAAATCCATGGGCGGCCTTGGGCCGCGCGACCGATCATCACCGCATCGGCGCCGGTGACGGCGAGCACATACTTAGCTTTTTCCGGCGTGGTGATGTCGCCGTTAGCGATCAACGGAATCTTGACATGGGTTCTGACGGTGGCGATGGTGTCGTATTCAGCGTCGCCCGTATACGCGCACGCGCGGGTGCGGCCATGCATCGCTAGCGCTTGAATGCCCGCGCTTTCGGCAATGCGTGCGATCATGATTGCATTCTTGCTTTGCTTATCCCAGCCGGTGCGAATTTTCAGCGTCACCGGTACGTTCACGGCGCCGACCACGGCATCGAGAATTTTTCCGACCAAGGGCTCGTCGCGTAGCAGCGCGGAGCCCGCCATGACATTGCACACTTTCTTCGCCGGGCAACCCATATTGATGTCGATAATCTGCGCGCCATTATCGACGTTATATTTTGCCGCCTCGGCCATCATGGCCGGATCAGCGCCGGCAATTTGCACCGATTTGGGTTCCACTTCGCCGTCATGATTGGCGCGGCGCAAAGTTTTCTCTGACCCCCACAGCAACGAATTGGACGCCACCATTTCCGACACGGCCATGCCCGCGCCCAGGACTTTGCAAAGTTGGCGAAAGGGACGATCTGTGACGCCGGCCATTGGCGCGACGACAAGATTGTTCTTCAGCAGGTAGCGGCCGATTTGCATGGGATTTGTTTTTAGGGGAAGGTTGCGAATTTTACGCTGAAATTTTAGGTGAGTAAAACGTCCCGGAACCTTCGACTAGAATGTGGACTCGAAGCAACGTGCAACCGATTGCGCTAACAACTTATTTTTACTGTGAGGACATGATGAAAAATAAATTCTGGAGTGCGGCCTGCCTGGTCGCCACAATTTCGCCGAGTGCTTTCGCAGCAGAATGCCAGCCTGAAGGCGCATACGATCAATTTGCGTTGCGGCCGCCAGCCGGATTCGTCGAGCTGCGTGCGCGACCAACCCAAAACGGAATTACCTACACCTTTCGCGAAGATAAATTGGAGAATGAAGCGGCGGGTATTATTCAACTGGTGTTCAACTACACTAAAGATGATTTTTCCTTGCTGAAGCCGGAACATCAGGAAGAAGTAAAGGAGATTTACATTAATCGCTACATCGGCGGGATCGAAAGCCGCCGCGCCGAATTTGTAAAGAGCGCGGTAACCACGGAATCGATAGGCAACAGCGCGTACAAGAAGATCGCATGGTCGGGAAAGGCGGGTGGCGAACAAATGAAAGGCGCAATGTACGTGACCGTGATCAATAATGTAGTAGCGGTGATCAACCTACAAATGCCTTTGGATAGTGAGGCAATCCTGGAAAAAACGGTGGCCGAATGCTTGGGAACGTTAAAACTGACCCTCGATTAGCCGTGTTAATTCGGTAGCCTAACGAGAGTCAGCGGGGGACCGCGATTATTGACACTTGTTCACAGTATTCCGTGGAACTTAAACTATGCTGATGTCATGCAAATCACTTTCCCTTTTCTACTGTTCTTCGGCTTCCTATTGGTTTGGGTGCTGGCCTATTGGGTTTTTCCGAGCCTCGCGGTTCGCTTTCGCGGGTCGCGCATCGTTGAGGATCCCGCGCCCATACGTTTTCTGTCGGAAACCGGAACGATCCATCGCCTCGGTCGCAGCGAACCCTCCGAGAACGCCTAAACAGTTTTTCACGGCATGGCCGAGCGCGCCTTGGATATTCGCTTTGCTCGTATGCTACCGCGGTTCCTGGCACGATTCGTTTTGGCTTCTCCGCCCTGAAAAGGGCGATCGACCAACGCTCGGCGAAACTGCCCGCCGCGGTTTGATCCTCCCCGTTCGTCAGCCCTAAGCAAAGCCGTTAAACTAGCGGCTATGCAAATCCGCTTCATTTTCCCGTGTTAACTAAGCTCGCGCGCGGCAAGGTCATCGATCCCGCTCATGGCGTGAATGGCGAACTGCGCGATATTTTTGTGCGCGACGGCTGTATTGCCGAGCCGCCCGTGGTCGACGAGCGCATCGATCAGGTTTACGATCTTGCGGGAAAAATCGTCATGGCCGGGGCCATCGACATACATACGCATATCGGTGGCGGCAAGGTCAACATCGCCCGCGCCATGCTGCCGGAAGACCATCGCGGCGACCCATTGGTGCGAACGGAGCTCACTCGCAGCAGCGCCGGTCACGCTGCGCCTGGAACCCTGGCGACCGGCTATCGCTACACGGAAATGGGTTACACCGCGTGCTTCGAGCCTGCTTTGCTTCCCGTTAACGCGCGCCAAGCGCATTTAGAAATGGCGGACACACCGATTGTCGACCGCGGCGGCTACGCCATGCTCGGCTCCGACGATTTTTTGTTGCGCATGCTCGCCGCAAAGCGCGATCAAAAAGCGATCAACGACTACGTTGCGTGGACATTGCACAGTGCGCAATGCATGGCGATCAAGGTGGTGAATCCCGGCGGCATCAGCGCGTTTAAATTCAATCAACGTAAACTCGATCTCGACGAAGAGCATGTTCACTATCGGCAAACGCCGCGCCATATATTAAAAACCTTGGCGCAGGCACTTGAAGATTTGCAAGTGCCCCATCCATTACACGTTCACGCCAGCAATCTCGGCGTGCCGGGCAATGTCGATACCACGCTTGAGACGATAAAGGCGGCCGAAGGTTTGCCGATTCATCTTACCCACATACAATTTCATTCCTACGGCGCCGAAGGCGATCGCAAGTTTTCCTCCGCCGCAGCGCGTATTGCCGAGGCCATCAACGCCAACAAAAACGTTAGCGCCGACGTGGGACAGATACTGTTCGGCCAAACGGTGACGGCGTCGGGCGATAGCATGGCGCAGCATCGCAATTCCGGCTTCGCCCAGCCGAAAAAATTTGTCATCATGGATATCGAATGCGACGCCGGTTGTGGCGTGGTGCCGTTCAAATACAGCGACAAAAATTTCGTCAATGCCTTGCAATGGGCCATCGGTCTGGAGATTTTCTTGCTGGTGAACGATCCGTGGCGCATCTTTCTAACCACCGATCATCCCAACGGCGCGCCCTTTACTAGTTACCCGCATTTGATCAAATTGTTGATGGACAAAACCTTCCGTAACGAGCAGCTTTCACGCCTCAACGCGGACGCGGCGGCGCTCAGCACCTTAGCCTCCATCGCGCGCGAATATTCGCTCTACGAAATTGCGATTATGACCCGCGCCGGCCCCGCAAAAGTATTGGGTTTGCGCGAGCGCGGCCACCTCGCGCCAGGCGCCGCTGCGGACATCACGGTGTACCAAGATTTGCCCGATCGTGAGAAAATGTTTGCCACGCCCACTCACGTTTTCAAAGAGGGAGAACTGGTCGCCAAAGACGGCAAGATTGTTAAAGTTACGCGAGGCAATACCCATGTCATCAAGCCCGAATTTGATCGCGGTATCGAGAAAGAGTTGCGCAAATATTTTGACTGCTATCAAACCATGCGGTTAGACAGTTTCAAGATCGAAAACGACGAAATGAGCGAGATCGGCCAAGGCGCGAGGCTTCAGGTGCATGAATGCAGGCGTCATTGAACGGGGCGGAATAATTTCTTAAACGAGCGATGAATTCGAAATGGAACTTTCCAAAGATCAACTAGCAACCTATGAACGCGACGGATTTTTAGTATTGCCCGAACTTTTTTCTCCGCGCGAAGTTGAAACGATGAAGGCCGACCTAAAGCGCATTCAACAAATCGACACGGATCACTTAGTGCGCGAGCGCGGTAGCGACGTCGCGAAAACAATTTATCGCGTGCACGAAGCCGATGGTCCGACGACCTCGCCGATTTTTCATGCCGCAGCCCGTTCGCCGCGTTTGCTCGCTCTCGCGCAACAACTGCTCGCTGATGACGCTTTGTACGTCTTTCATACCAAATGCAATTTAAAAAGCGCGATCGATGGCTCAGTGTGGCAATGGCATCAAGACTACGGCTCATGGCGGCGCGATGGCGTGCCGGCGCCGTCGCTTACAACGGCGCTGATCATGCTCGACCAGCCGACGGAAATGAGTGGTTGCCTGTATTTCCTTCCCGGCAGTCACAAGCTCGGTAATCTCGAATCGGAAATGGACGATCAAACGACGTCCTATCGCCTCTGGGTCGTGCCGAAAGAGCAGTTGCTCGACATCATGAAGCAAAGCCCTGAGCCCGTCGCCATCACCGGTAAGCCGGGCAGCGTGGTGTTTTTCCATTGCAACATTTTGCATTCGTCGGGCCACAATTTGTCCCGCTATGACCGCTGGCATATTTACGTGGTGTACAACCCAGTGGCGAATAAGCCGAACGCTGTGCCCAATCCGCGACCGGACTATCAGCGTTCAACGAACTTCAAGCCCTTGGTGGTGGGCGCCGACGATATCCTCAGTGGTATGTTAGAGCGAACGGTGTAGCGTTATAACAAATCGATGCCGGCCTGGAAGCCCGTGGCCCAAGGCCAGCCCCTATCCACGGGGTGGCCTAGGGCCATGCGGTTCTTCAGGCATTTAATCGGCGTTATTGCGATTCGCGACAGAAGATAGATAATGCTGTCTTGAGTCAATCCGTCGCAGAAAAGGGAGCAAACATGATTCCAGATAAAATCGAAGTGAACATTGCCGGCGGCCTGGATTTTCCGTTGCCGCCCATGGCGCGCGTGCGGCAGAAATTCGACGCGGCCAAATTGGCCGACATTGCCGGCGCTATCGGCAAGGAATTTGCCCGTCCCGAGATTCGTGAGCGGGTAAAGCCCGGCCAGGTGATCGCTGTCGGCTGCGGCAGCCGCGGCATCGCAAACATCGCGCAGATCGCCTGCGCGGTGATTGCCGAATTAAAAGCGCTCGGCGCTAAGCCTTTCATCTTCCCCTGCATGGGCAGCCACGGTGCGGCAACCGCCGAGGGCCAGAAAAAAGTGCTGGAAACCTACGGCATCACCGAAGCCGCGACCGGCGTGCCGATCCGCGCGACGATGGAAACGGCCATCGTCGGCCATCTTGCCGACGGTACGCCGGTGCACATGGATAAATTCGCGGCGGAAGCGGAAGCCATCGTCGTCATCAACCGCATCAAGCCGCACACCGGCTTTCGCGGCGCGACAGAAAGCGGGCTGACAAAAATGCTCGCAATCGGCATCGGCAAAATTACCGGCGCGGCGACTTATCATACCCATGGCATGGATCGATTTCCCGAACTGTTGCCGCAGATTCGCAAAGTGAATATTGCTCAGCGCAATGTATTGTTCGGCGTCGGTATCGTTGAAAACGCCTATGACGAGACGGCGTATATCGAGGTTATTCCGGCGCAGAGTCTCAAAACTCGCGAGCCGGATTTGCAGGCCATGGCGAAGCGCATGATGCCGCAATTGTTTTTCGACGACATTGATGTTTTAATCATCGACGAGATGGGCAAGAATATTTCCGGCGCTGGTTTCGATCCCAACATCACCGGGCGCAATCGCCGCAATGTGAAATGGCAAGACAAACCGCGGGTCAAAAAAATCGTCGTGTTGGGTTTAACGCGCGTCAGCCAAGGCAATGCGACTGGCCTGGGTTCCGCCGATGTCATCACCATGCGCTTGTTCAAAGAATTGGATGTTGCGTCGACTTACGCCAATGTCATCACCTCGATGAATCTCGACGGTGGCGCGATTCCCATCGTCATGAATAACGATCACGACGCGATTGCGTTGGCGGTAAAAACGGTGGTGCGCGTGAAGCCGGAAGATTGCCGCATCGTACGTATCCGCAATACTTTGCACCTCGGCGAGATCGAGGTGTCGAATGCCTTGTTGGAAGAAGTGGGTCGTCAGCCGGAGCGCTTTGAAATCGCTGAGCCACCGCGTGATGTGAAGTTTGATGCGCAGGGCAATCTTGCGCCGTTGCTAGGAAGTGTACACGCTGCCGCTTAAATCCGGTCATTCCCGCGTAGGCGGGAATCCATTTGGCCTATCGAATTGCCACTTCAACATGGATTCCCGCCTTCGCGGGAATGACAAGTTGGGTAATTATTCGCAACTAGTCATCAGCCAATATTTGCGAAAAAAATAAGGAAAAACTAATGAAACTCTATGAACTCCAAAACCGCGGCGGCCTCGACAACGTTGTCCGCGCCGAGCGTGCTGATCCCAAACCCGGCCCCGGACAGGTGTTGTTGAAAATGAAAGCCTGCTCGCTGAATTATCGCGACCTCATGGTGGCGAAGGGCAGTTACGGCGCGCCACCGCCGGCGGGGCGCATTCCGCTCTCGGATGGCGTTGGCGAGGTGATCGAAATCGGCGCCGGTGTGTCGCGCGTAAAAGTGGGGGATCG
>JANMJR010000416.1:0-3604 GCA_031371465.1 Pseudomonadota bacterium | reverse complement strand
GCATTGAGAAGGGCATCCAATAACCTTTTTCGCTACTGTGCTACGGCCCGGGCCAGCGTATCGGCGAAACGATGGTTCACATCGCGATGGCCCGCTTCGTCCTGCAGAACGGCGCTAACGACATCACGCAGCGTCGCGCCGGGCGTAAGCTTCCAGTAATCGATAGCGATCTGCGGCGCCGCGCTATTGGGCAACGCACCGCTATCAATTTCCGCTAGGTATTGGGTATAGCTGAACACCGCCTCCTCTTCGAAATATCCAACGATACGGTGCGCAGTTCGCGTGGAAATCAGATAAATCAAAAAGAACAAGTTATAGAACACGCCCTGAGCGAGCACGATCAGCAAGCGCTCCAACCCCGTCGGTCGGCTGACCTGAATGAAAGTCATGAGGTGCATGCGTTCATTCTCCGCCTCGTCAAGCAATGTTCGAATCATGCCGTCGTCATCATGAATGCGGCGTAGCGAGCGTAAGTGCTGCAAAGTCGCGCCGACCATACCGGGTACGCCGGCGACGGTTTCCAACACGACAGCACGATGGCCGTAGCGTTTACGGAAAAATAAGTCGGCAAACATCCGCATCAGCGCCGCCTGCGTGGGCATGACGAATTGCGACTGCATTGCCATATCGCCCTACAGCGCTGCGGTTGGAGATGGTGATGGTATGCTGACCGGCGCCAATACTGCATAGACAACTATCGGTTAATTCACTGCTAACCCTGGAGCCGACGACGCTATGCACCGTATCAGTACGGCGGGCCGCCACTTCGAATCGATGGTCAATGGCGGGGAGATCGACTGCGAGGACGAACGTTCATGAAAAATCTTTCTGGTATCGTGGCATTTGTTAGGACAGTTGCCACGGGGAGCATCAACATGGCCGCCCAGGTGCTTGGCATCTCGGCGCCAGCGGTAAGCAGAGGCATTTCAACGCTCGAACGCAACCTGGGCGTGCGCTTGCTCAATCGCACCACGCGGGGCATGGCCCTCACTGAAGAGGGCGCGTTGTATTTCGCGGGCTGCCGGCCACTGGTGGAAGAATTACGAGACGCCTCCTCGCAGTTGCGTGAGGTGCGCAGCGCACCGAGCGGCGTACTGCGTTGTGCGGCATGGGTCTGGCACAACTCGGCGCCTATCAGGCGATCGAACATATCGAAACGGGCCGCTTAATTCCGGTGTTGCTCGACTACGTCTGCGCCGAGCGCGCGCACTATCTTTGTTACTTGGAGCGCCGCCATCCGCCTCAGCGCATACAGGTATTCGCGGATTTCATTTGCAAGCGTGTGCCTGAAGAGTACTCGTTTCAAATAAGTGAACCGCGCGCGTCATAGCTTCGAAATTATTCCGATGGTAAACGCCGCAAGCTTCCCTGCGTTAAAACTGGACCGTGCTTGACCCTACCTTCGGAAGAATGACCATCGCGGCGATCCTCTGACCGGCATTCGGTCGGGGACGGCTTGGGAATCTTTCAGCCGTTTGACATCTCTAACTAGTTTGATAAAACTCGCTGATCGCGGCGATCGGAATCATCTGTTGCGCAGCGGCAAGATCGGTCAAATTTACCCGGATGCGTTCGTCGCAGCCACTTGATAAAGGAGAGGATTTATGAATCGTCTGCAAGCAGTAGCTAGCGTAATATTATTCGCCGGATTGACCGGATGCGGTACCGTTCCGGGGCTCGGTAGCAAAGACTATCAGCGCGAACAAGTGCGCGGCGAGCAAAGCGTCCGCGTCGGTGTCGTCGACAGCATTCGTGAGGTTAACATCGAGGGCACCCGTTCCGGCGTCGGCGCAGTCGCCGGTGGCGCGATCGGCGGCGTGGCGGGCAGCACCATCGGTCAAGGCAAAGGCAGTATAGTCGGCGCAGTTATAGGCGCCGTAGCGGGCGGCGTAGCCGGTGCGGTGACAGAGCAAGCGGTCACCAAGCAAAAGGGCGTGGAACTGACAGTACGGTTGGACAACGGCCAATACGTTGCGATTACGCAAGCGGCCGATGAAACGTTCTTGGTAGGCGACGCGGTGAAAATATTAGGCAGCGGCAGCGCGAGCCGGGTAACGCGCAAGAATTAGCATTATTCCAAGACTCGATCCGTGCCGCAAATTTTCAGCGCTGCGCTGACCGTTTCCACCGCTGCCATCTTGGGCCGCTGCGGTTGCGACGGTCACGGCGCAACGGTCAAGGTTGGCTCGCCGACGGTGAAGATCTTGGACTTTAGCGCTGCCGGCGCAGCGTATTCGCATCGAACTATCGCGAAACATCCCTGAAGAGGCGCGCCCATATTGACTCTGCGAGAACAAACTCCCGCGCAGCGATAGTGCGCGCGCCGCGAACGCCCCAACGACGCGCGTCTCGTAAGCTTAACCGTGGACGGGGCTCTGACGAAGGAAGCCCAAAAACATTGGCGCGCAGCCATCCATGGTGATTCGGAAAAGAGATTCTTCCTTCACATATCACCGCGCATAATTGCCAGTACCGCCCCGGCCGGATCCGCCAGAACTGCGAAGCGGCCGACGTTGGGTATGTCGGTTGGCGGCTTGTGGATCTGGGCGCCGAGTTGCTTCGCTTTTGCCGCGGCCGCATCGCAATCGGCGACGCGAACATAGGGCATCCAACGGGTAGGCATAGTCGCGTCGGGTGATTTCATCAGGCCGGCGCGTCCTACGCCATCCGTGTTCAAAATATGGTAAGTGCCCATCGGCCCCATGTCCTTGCTCTCGTCGGTGTAGCCAAAAACACCTTGGTAAAATTTAAGCGCGGCATGGGCGTCGGAGGTCATGAGTTCGTTCCAATGCCAATCGCCCATGGCAATCGGCCTTACATCGGCGCGGTCACCTTGGGCGCCATGCCAGATGGAGAAGGCCCCACCCTGCGGATCGGCAAGCGCCGCGCCACGACCCACGGAAGGAAAATCGGTCGGCGGCATGAGCACTTTCGCGCCGGCTTTTTCTGCCGCCGCAGCGCTGGCGTCGACATCGGGTACCGACAGATAACCCATCCAGTGGCTAGGCACGCCGGCCGGCGCAGTACGAAAACCGCCTATGCCGTCGCTGCCGTTTTGGATCATGTGGTAGGTTTGACCACCGATCGGGACACCTTCGGACTTCCAGCCGAATAGTTCCGCATAAAAATTACGCGCGGCTTCAAGCTTGTTTGAAAAGTGCTCGAACCAAACGAATTTTCCGTACACATAACTCATGGCTTTCTCCTTCAAGTAATTCGTATTCAACGGGTGGGTCTCGGAGCTACAATGGGTCCTCAAGTGTTTTGCGCAGATCATTCAGACTACTGGTCCAGCCAACTTCATGGGCTTTCGCGTCCTCGATGCTCGCTAAGCCGCTATGCAGCAGGGTCATCTCGGTGCCGCCGTCCTTCGCAACGATGGTGATCGTCACAAGCGACTCGTTTCCGCTTTCCTTTCCTTCTAGCCAAGCCCAAGTGAACACCAATTTTTCAGGCGCGCGCACTTCTCGGTAAGCACCCGAAACGATGAACGCCGAGCCATCGGGAGAACGCATTTCGATTAAGTATTTGCCGCCTGGGCGCGGGTCGGATTCGACGCGCGGGCAGGTGAATGCTTGCGGGCCGTACCATTCCCGCATGACTT
>JANMJR010000414.1:0-4641 GCA_031371465.1 Pseudomonadota bacterium | reverse complement strand
CCGAACGCGATGACCGCGAGTGCGCTGGAACGATCGAATTATCGTGCGGCCCGACTGGTGGCAGCCCTTGTATTCATGCTACTCGCGAAAGGACGCTCAGTATACTGATGGCCGCGCCGTTCGGGGTGGGAATGTATCCAGCTCGCTGAATAATCAATTCGTCGCGGATCAATCGCTATTCATTCTGACAGCACAGACTTTGATGAGATCCCCATAGACTTTTGTTATCCCCTTGTTGGCGATCGCTCACAGTCAAACCGTGCGTTCGAACTTTCGCGGCTGAACGCACTGGGTGCCGCGCTTCGCCTAATTCGCGCACTGAATCCCGCCCCTCACTTGCGGTAAACCCTCACCTTACGAGCCTGCCCCGCCTGCCGGCGCAAAGCCGTGAACTGCCCGTTGGCGCAAGCGCCGCAATTCCTGTCAATACCACCTTCGATGTATGTCTTCTGGGGAATAGGCAGAGCCCTCACGCAAACCTAGCATGTATCCAATGACGGTTGCCCCAAATTTTGGAATCCGCATTTTTTCTTTCTGACACATCACGCACGGGTTAAGGAGAAGGACACATGAAACATTTGAAACGCAAATTAGTGAGCGCCATGGGTTTGACGATTGCCATAAGCGCCGGTTCCAACGCAGTGTTAGCCGCCGATACGGCTGTTGCGATCGGCAAAAAGCTGATCAACGGCAAGGAATATAGCTTCGAGAAACTAATGACGGCTGACGGCAAGGTCTATCAGCGCGTCCTGGAGAATGGAATTGAAATAAAAAGCGAGCCGCTCGTCGCCAAAACGGTGATCGATCCATTACTGTTAAAACGACTCAGCGCAATCAGCGATATCCAAACCCTTAAGGTCAATTTAGCGTTGGCGCCAGCCGTCGTCCGGACCACTAACGAAGTCGAACAGGGTGGCGCCTTTGTGGAAGGCGGAAAGATTAGGACTTTAGAACGCAACGGTAAACCGGTAAGTACTGATGCGTTTCTCGCGTTAGATACTACAGTGACGCTCCAATTGGCTTCAGAACGGGCTGTCCGCGTGAAGGCGCAGGCGCAGAAACTCAGCGATTTCGCGACACGCTACGGATTTCCGGCGAGCGCCACGCTCAAGAAAGCAATCGCCGAAGGCTATGCCAGCGTTACGCTAACCTTAGCGGGTGCGACATTGCATAAACTGGTGGAGAGCAAAGATCCCGAGCTATCGGGCTTGGAACTTTCGTTTCCGGTCAAGGACGTGATTAATAACGCAATGGTGGCGACCAATATTAACCCGTGGCAACAAATAGATCCGGCTGCCCAAGGCGCCAACATTGGCGTCTATATGACAGAAAGCGGCTGCGCGGACGAGACGGGCCGAACCAATTATGATCGCCTTGCGGGTACGCAAACCAACCATTCACAAAACGTGTTTGGAATTATGCGCGCCGTCTCGCCACAGGCGTTTATTTATTGCCGCGGCGGTGCGGTGCTGCCGGATAACAGCGATATCGACGGCGTCGGCGTCAACCCAGCCATTCATGTAATCAACCGCTCCAACGGCGGCAACACCACCGTCAACTACTCGACCCTGGATCGTGATTGGGATAATTTCTCCTACGACAACCGCATTGAAATCTTTAATGCGGCCGGCAATGAGGGCGGCGCGACCAATACTATTATTTCCCCAGCAAAAGGCATCAACGTGGTGGCAGTGGGAAATTACGACGATGTCAACAATACAATCAACGCTTCGTCGTCCTTTTTGGACCCGGACATAAGCGCCGCGAAGCCGGAAATTTCCGCGCCGGGCACCACCATCACCGCAGGCGGTTTTACCATGACGGGAACAAGTATGGCTTCACCCCACGCGGCGGCCATGGCCGCTAATCTCATGTCGAAATATGCCTTTTACCGCTTGCGGCCCCATGTTGTTAGCGCGGTGATGATTGGGGGTGCAACAGACCCCATCGTCGGCGGAATCGATAAAGTGGGTCGCGGTGGAATCGATTTTTTAAGTGCCGCTTATAACGGTTGGCACTACTACTATCA
Organism: Pseudomonadota bacterium; assembly: GCA_031371465.1. GTDB lineage: Bacteria > Pseudomonadota > Gammaproteobacteria > Burkholderiales > JALYOK01 > JALYOK01. Next base: position 2,612 of record JANMJR010000414.1, on the reverse strand, counting down.
AGGCGGTAACGGCGCATTTGGCACGTTCGATGCGGCTGACGGCGCCGCCGACGGCTATATCACCAAAAGCGTGTTTATTTCCAGCGCCTGGAAGAACGTGAGGGTCACCATTGCCTGGCAAAACCGCGGCACATACACGTATGATCATCGCGCTGACGCACATCCAATCGGCCAAGACCTGGATTTAACGGTCTATGGACCGTCGGGCGCCTATGTGGGAGGGAATCTATCATGGGATAACCCCTATGAGACCGTCAACTTTACACCTAGCGTGAGTGGCGCCTACACGATTAAGATCAAGCGCTTCGCCAACCGCGATAGCGGCGCCGCTTTTCGTATGGGCTTGTTGATCAACACCTACTAATAACCACGCGGGTCAGCCTCTGAACTTGAGGCTGACCGCAGCGACGGAGCGGTTGTGCCAATTCTTTGTGCTGCGGCGAATTCCTTAAATGAGTGCTTGGCGTAGCATCCAATAAAGCTGCCCCAATCTCTGACGGCCTCGGTCTTAACTCATCAAATTGACGACACAGTTACTCAAGGTACTATGCGTGAGGATCCGCTCTGGTGCTTGCTCGCAGGGCAACGCAATTGGATATTTTTACGTAGTCAGCAACACTTAAATTTTCCGCACGGGCCATCGGATCGATATCAACGCTGGAAAAATCCTCAGCCGAAAAATAATCTCGCAATGAATTTCGTAGAGTCTTGCGCCGTTGCGTGAACGCGCGACTGACGATCGCCGCGAACAATTCCCGATCGCGTAAATCGAACGGTTTCTCCCGCAATGGCGTCATGCGCACGATGGCGGACTCCACTTTGGGTGGCGGCGTGAACGCGCCGGGGCCGATGCGAAACAACGATGCCATCGCGAAGTCTAATTGCAGGCTGACCGACAATCGGCCATAGGCAACGGACGACGGTGCGGCCACCATGCGGTCTACGACTTGCCGTTGCAACATAAACAGACCATCGCGCAACCGTTCGCGGAACTTTGCGAAGTGAAATAACAACGGCGTGGAAATGTTGTAGGGCAGATTGCCGACCAACCGCAGCGGTTGGCCGAGTTGAGCCAAATCGAATTCCAGTGCATCGCCTTCGTGCACCGTCAGCTTGTCCGCCGGGTAGCGTTCGCGCAGCAGTTTGGCCAGATCGCGATCAAGCTCTATGACGTGCAGATGATTGAGTTTCGGCAGCAGGTAATCGGTTAGCGCACCAAGGCCCGGGCCAATCTCCACGACCAGATCATTGGCCTGCAGTTCCAGCTCATCGACGATGCGCGTGATGACGCCGCGTTCGTGTAGAAAATGTTGGCCAAAGCGCTTGCGCGGGGTATGGTGCAATCAGTTCACGCTTTTTCGCGTCGCGAGTTCGATCGCAAGCTCGATAGCGGCAAGCATGCTGCCGACATCGATCTGCCCCGTGCCGGCCAAGTCGAGCGCGGTGCCGTGGTCAACCGAGGTGCGAATGATCGGCAACCCGAGCGTGACATTCACGCCATGGCCAAAACTTTTCATTTTCAAGACCGGCAAGCCTTGATCGTGATACATCGCCAGAACCGCGTCGGCGCGTTCCAGATACTTCGGCGTAAACAAAGTATCGGCGGGTAACGGTCCCGCGAGGATCATGCCTTGCGCGCGCAATTGCTGCAGAACCGGCTCGATGACTTCGATTTCCTCGCGACCTAAATGGCCCGATTCGCCCGCATGGGGATTCAGGCCGGCTACTAAAATTCTTGGCGTGGCGATAGCAAATCGATCGCGCAGGTCGGCATGCAAGACGCGTAACGTCCGTTCCAGGCTAGTCGGGGTAATGGCCTGCACCACGTCTTTAAGCGGCAGGTGAGTGGTCGCAAGGGCGACGCGCAAGCCACCGCCGACTAACATCATCACCACATGTTCGGTGTGGGTCTTTTCGGCAAGAAACTCGGTATGGCCACTGAATGCCACGCCCGCTTCGTTGATGATGGCTTTGTGAACCGGCGCCGTGACGATCGCATCGAAGTCGCCGCTCAGCGCGCCGCGCACAGCGCTGTTGAGGGTTGCCAAGACGTAGCGGCTGTTGTTCGAATTAAGCCGTCCGGGCATGACCGGTTGCGCCAGCGGGTGATGCAATAGCGACAGGCTCGCGCTGCGTTTACGGCTTAGTTTTGCGACGTCGAAATCAGGCAGATCCAGACGCCGGCCGAGCAAGGCGGCCCGTGCGCTGAGAAGGCTGCGGTCAGCGACAAAGACAATGTGTGCGGCGGGTTTTCGGTCTGCTAACAATACGCACAGATCCGGACCGATTCCAGCGGGTTCCCCCGCGGTGATCGCGATCGTGGGAAGGCGTTTGAGCGCGCTAGCCACGGACTATAAAATTACCTAGGCGCGCTTTCGAGTAAGAATGACAGCTTGAAATTATTTTTCTTCCAAACGGTATTCGACGTAAGCGGTATCACGCAATTGCAACAGCCACTGTTGATACGCCTCGTCGGCTTTGCGTTGGCGCAGTCCAATTCGAGCCGCGACGCGATTGCGGTCGGCGCTGATTTCCGCATCGCGCCGCTCCAGCACTTGCAGGATATGCCAGCCGAAATTGGTCAGGAACGGTTCGCTAATTTGTTTTACCTG
>JANMJR010000044.1:0-23344 GCA_031371465.1 Pseudomonadota bacterium | reverse complement strand
GTTGCCGACTAATCGCCGGGTAGAGGAAGCGATGACGATTTGATCGGCGCTCGCTAAGCCTTGCAATCGAGCCGCCAGATTGGGTGTCGAGCCAATCGCTAACTTCGACTCATTACCGACACCGGCTTGTTCACCAACCACCACCGGGCCCGTGGCGATGCCGATGCGTACCGACAGCGCTTCGGTCGTCGATGCGCGCTTAACTGCTTGAACAATCTCCAGTGCCGCGCGCAACGCCCGCTCGGCGTCTTCTTCGTGGGCTTTGGGCCAACCGAAGTAAGTGAGAATCCCATCGCCCACGTAGCGCGCGACGAAGCCTTCGTAACGCGCAATAACTTCGCCGCAGACGGTTCGATAGTTATGCAGCAAACTGCGCAACTCTTCGGGGTCGAGCTTTTCCGACAACGCGGTCGAGCCGACGAGGTCGCAGAACATCACCGTGAGTTGGCGGCGTTCGCCAGTGGTGGTGACAACCTCATCGGCGGGTAAGAATTTCTCTGGCGCAGGAATGCCGGGGGCATACGCTGCGGCGGAAGTTGACTCCTTGAGCGCCTCCAGCAAGCGCTTGCGATTGCCTAGCGAAACGCCTAATGCCTGCAAGTCTTGATCGGTGAGGGTGTGAAGGACATCAACGTCAATGTCATTCGCTTCGAATGCCTCGGCGTATTGGGCGAGTCCCTGTTCTTCCAGCCATTGCCTGATTGCACCGATGATCTTCCTCCCCGGACATTATTTATGGGGCCTCTAACGATCAGAAGTCTGTCATTCTGAGGGAAGCGAAGAATCTGCTTTCCCGAACGAACAGTAGCAGATTCTTCGGCCTACAGACCTCAGAATGACATTTATTTGAGGAGCCCATTACATTCACCGCCGCGAAGCGTAGAAGCCGTTCAATGCGAACGGCCCTCGAACCTTTCGCGCTACAGCTTTAGTATAAGTTTGCCATTATTCGAGCCATCGAACAGTTTATTCATTGCACGCGGCGCATTCTTCAATCCTTCGACCACATCGAAACGATACTGAATTTTGCCGTCGCGGTGCCACGCGGCGAGCGCTTTGAACGCTTCTTCGCGCCGATCCCAGTAGTCCAGACACAAAAAGCCTTCCATCTTGGCGCGCTTGATGACAAGGTTAAAGAGATTGTTCGGACCGGGTGGCATCGACAGGGTGCCACCCACGGTATTGTAGAGTGAAATCATGCCACAGACGACGATGCGCGCGCGCAAGGCGAGCAGGCTCAACACGTCTTCGAGTACGGCGCCGCCAACGTTGTCGAAATATAAGTTTATGCCGTTTGGACAATACTCTTTCACGTGTGAGTAGACCGATTCCTTTTTGTAGTTGATCGCTTTATCAAAGCCGAGGTCTTCGGTGATCCAGCGGCATTTTTCTGCGCTGCCGGCGATGCCGATGACGCGGCAACCGTGAATCTTTGCGATTTGCCCGACCAACGATCCGACCGCGCCGGACGCGGCCGATATCACCACCGTCTCGCCCGCTTTGGGTTTGCCGACTTCGAGCAAGCCGAAATACGCGGTGACGCCGATGTGGCCGAACAAGCCGAATTGCATGGTTGCGGGAATAGCGGGATCAGCCGGCAGCGACGTCAGAAAGTCGAACTTGCCGTCGGTGACGGCATAATCCTGCCAGCCGAGCGCACCCACTACGTTGGTACCGACCGGGAAATCGGGATTGTTGGATTGTTCGACTGCGCCGATGGTGACGCCGCGCACGACATCGCCGAGTTTTTGCGCGGGGAGATAGGTGTCCTCTTCCCACAGCCAAGGGCGATTGGTTGGGTCGAGGGAAATGTATTCGTTGCGCACCAGAACTTGGCCGGGGCCGGGCACGGGGATGGCCTCCTCTTGCCAACGAAAATCCGATTCGCGGGCGGGGCCGACAGGACGCCGTGCGATGCGCCACTGGTGATTGATGGGGGTCATGGTTTGTTGCTCCTCGGAAAATGATGAATGGGAATTCGGCGTTCGGGGAAAACCTCACAATGCAGTGACATTTTTTATTCTCCTTATACAAGGCGGGTTGAACGTCCACGATTGCAATCATCAGCTGAACAAGCAATAAAAACGGTGCGTAAACGCACACAAAAGTTGTGACTTATTCACACTTTTAAGGGGGGCACGCGAAGAGGGATTTCGGTTGGGGCGATGGTCGAACGAGTGCTAAGAATACACGCCCGAAAATCCCCCTCAATCCCCCTTTATGGCATAGATACAAATGCTGCCACCAGGAAAAGGGGGAAAGGTGCTGTGCGCCGCGTCTCCTAGTCCCGGGTTCCGATCCATGCAACGAACCCTACCCGTCTCGTGGCGAAGAGTTCGTCCCTCCCTTTTGTAAAGGGAGGCTAGGAGGGATTTCGGCGGTGGCTACGGTCGAACGGTCACTATAATCGACGCCAGAAAATCCCCCTCAATAGCACAAGTACAACTGCTGCTACTAGTCCCCCTTTAGGAAAGGGGGAGGCTTGCTTGAAAACGTTTCTCGATCGCCTAGGCATCTAACACCACACGCCCCTGCGCGCGACCGATACACAGTACCACCATGCCGGACTGAATGTCTTCTTCGGTCAGGGCGGTTTGATCGTCCATTAGCACCGTGCCCTCAATTTTTGTCACGCGGCAGGTTCCGCAGGCGCCGGCTCGGCAGGAGTTTGCGAGTTCCATGCCTTGCTCTTCCGCGATCTCAAGGATAAAATCGTTTGGCTTGCATGAGATGGTCTTGCCGGTTTTTGAGAATACCACTTCACACGCGGTGTCTGCGTCTGCGATTGGGCTGGGAGCAGGCTGCGGTTTAGGTTTGGGGGAGGGCGTAGGTTCGGGCCGAGGGTCGACGCTCGGCATCGCGATTGCCGGTTCCGCTGGCGCGGCGCCAAAACTCTCCTGATGGAAGCGATGGGTGGGATAACCCGCGCGATCCAGTAAACCCTTCACCGTTTCCATATAACCCGCCGGACCGCAGATATATACTTCGCGCTCCAAGAAATCCGGCGCGAAGTGACTTAGTAACCTTTCATCGAAGTGCCCGGTCAGGCCATTCCACACTTGGCCCGCTTGTACCTGCGCGGGGACGATTCCTAGCCGTAGTGTGTCGCCGAGTTTGCTACCGATAAGGTATAACTCGCGTTCAAAAATTATATCGTTGGGGGTGCGCACGTTGTTGATCAGCACGACATCGGCGGGCGAGGCCGTGTCGCTTAGCCAGCGTAACATCGACATGATCGGGGTAATGCCACTGCCCGCCGCGATAAACAGTAGCTTTTGCGCAGGCCCGTGGAAACAACTGAATGTTCCGTTTGGGCCAAATATGTGCAACTCACGGCCCGGCGCCACGTTTTCGTGCAGCCACTTCGACACCGTGCTGTTATGTGCGCGCTTCACCGTGATGGTGAGCGTGTAGGGGCGCGAAGGCGATGAGGAAATCGTGTAACTGCGGCGGATGATCTTGCCGTCGATCGGCGCCTCGAGCGTAATGAATTGCCCCGGCTTGTAGCTGATGATGCGCGGCGGATCGGTAACGAAGGTGAACGTTTTGACGTCATGGGTTTCCGGCGTGACGCGAACACAACGCACCCGCGTGCGCCCGCGCTGCCAGATGTTTTCTCGAGAGAACTCCAATTGTGCGGCGGGCCAATGGGAAAGATCGCGAGCCGCTGCGCCGTTTTCGATTACGCCGGGGCGTGATGCCACAGCGGTTTCGGGGGCGGCAGCTAGCGGTTCTGATGCCACGTGAATAGCGGAAAGTAACTGCTCAAACTCAAGCAGTGCTGTCTGCCTCGCGCGAGTGGCTGCGCCGGCGCCGAGGCGCGAAAGAATGGGAGAACTGGGGCCGGCGATGCGTTGAGCAAAGTTTCGCAGCGCGCTACGTACACTCGCGCCACCGCTCGCATCTACTCCGCTCAGCGCGCGCGTCAACGCTGTCGACAGACTCTGCCGATCGCAGGTCATGCTGCCCGCGTCGTAAGCCTTCCACAGTGAAGTGTAGTGCGTGCCCAGTTCCGCGAGCGCGGCACGCGCCAACTCATCGTCAACCCAGCGCGGATCTCCGAGTAATTTGTTGAGGCGTTCTACTTCGCGGGAAGTGAGGCCACCCTCGGCATCGGCGATGAAAACAAATGCAAGAAAAAATACCGTGGTGAGCGCCTGCGGCGCTTGGCCATCAATGATTTTCATTCGCCGTTTCCCATCGCCCGATGCTCCTGAGTCGTTTGTTAAGATCGAGCAGCGAGGTCGCGACTACACCGAGCATGCTCATCGTCAAATGCACGTCCTGCTCCAACAACTGATGCAAATAGGCGCCGTTAATCACCAACACGCGCGCGGTCTCTGAGGTGACCTGCAGCGACGCGGAACGCGGCTCTCGGGTGATTGCCGCGAGTTCGCCAATAATGGCGCCGTCGGAAAACGTGCGCAGTAGCGCGGATTTGCCGTCTTTTTCCGACAACACGTTCGCGCTGCCGGATTCCAGCAGAAAAGTATCCGTTGAAGAATCGCCCTGGCGGCACAGGTAGGTCCCGTTCGTATAGACACGTACCTCCGCCGTGCGCGCAATCTCGGCAAGCGAGGCCGGGTCCAAATCTTGAAACATTTCACTTTGCGATAACCGCAACAACTTGGCCATGGTTTCGGATCCTTCAACCGTGTAGGCGGTTTCCGAGTCATCCCATTCCAAGATCAGCATCGAGCCAGCTTCCGACGCCGGCGAAAATGAGACCTGCGCACCGTTCTCAACTTTGATCTGCTTGCCGCGCCACGACTCCCCATTAACGAAAACTGCCGCCGTGGAATCGGTGCGCTGCAGCGACACGCCGTTGGATTCGCGTGTGATCGCGAAGTGATATGGCAACAGTGCGTGGCTGGTGAGTGCAATATCGTTGTCCGGTGCGCGGCCGACCGACAGGTAGGGCTTTTCAAAACTGACCGTGCGTTGCCCGAATCCCGGTGTGACGGTGGTGACTCGGATGCTTTGGCTCGCGGACGCAGCGCTCGGCGGAAGCTGCCCGTCAATCAGGCCGGCGATGACTTCTAACAGCAACCAATGCGTCGCGTTTCCTTCTTGGCGGATGCCGGCGGCCACTTCGCGCGCGACGGTCGGATCGGCGTAGGTAACGGCCGTCAACGCAAGCGCCGAAACCAATGGATCGGAATCCACCGCAAATTGGCGCAAGTTATCGACAATAGAAATGCCGTCGGCAACCACATCACGATAGGTGTAAGTATCTAAGTTATCCGTTGGGGTGGTTACGAAGTCGTCGAGCGTACCGCCGCGCAGGTGGAATACAACGCCCTCGTCCAACGTATCGGCCCAAGTGGTGGCGGTTCCCGCGCCGATTGGCAGCGCGAGCATGTCGTCGATGTCGCCACCGATCAGCAGCGCAAGTTTGTGCGCGATCCATTTCGATTCGTTTGAATTGCCCAACGTGAGCAACACCGAGAATAACTTCGTGCAAATCGATTGCATGCGACGGCGCACAACCTTGCCCAAGAGCCTCGCCAATGGCCGCCACTGGCTGTCCACCAGGGCTTGCCCGGCGAGACCAAACTTGAGGCTCGCCAGAAAGCGCAGCGTTCTGAGTTGCGTACGAGCGCGCTCGAACTGCATGCCGCCGACACCGGCGATATGCGCCACGGCAGCATCGTGTTCCGACGGCGAGATTTGATAAATCGCGCGCGAATTTTCAATTGCCAGAGCGATATTCGGCATTGCTAGGATGGTTTGCAACGGTGTGTTTTGCTCGAGCAGCGGGGCGATCAGGGACTCAAGAATCTTCCGATAGTTCTCCGCTCGAATCCAGGTTTCGTAAGACACCTCGGCGCCAGGCTCGACTTTCCCGGATGTATCCAGTCCCAATTGCTCCAACAGTTGGTGATGATCGCCATCGCTCACGCCCATTTGGCCGCGCAACTCGCGCAGGAATTCGAGTGCGCTGGCGGCGTCGGCGCGCCCGGTGCGGATGGTGTCGAGCAGAATGTTTTCATAAGCCTGCAATTTATGGTCGCGCGAAAAACTCGGTAGCGTTTTGGCCAGCACATAGATCTCGTCCGGTTTTAGTTCATCCAACGTGCGACCGTCCAGATGTTTGGATGCATCGAACTGTAGATTCCTCAGTTGATCGAGCAAGCTAGACGCCAGTCCTTCGCGGCGATATTTGGTTGGGCTGCGTTGTATCGAGCGCAGGAACCATAGTGTAGAGAGGGAGACGATGACAATATCCACGAAGCGTAGCGCCGGCGAGGGCAATAAATCCAAGTTGGGCCGGCCGCCGAAGCAATAAAAGAAATTGATCGTGATGTAGGCGCTAAAACTTAGGCAATGGTTGATAAATTCTGCTTCGGGCAGCGGGCGATTGATGATCAAACGTATGCGCCGATAAGCCTCCTCTAGAAGCTTGCCCAATCCGATCGCGCCGAGCACATACACGGCCATTATCAGTGGCGCGGTGATGATCTTTGGAATAGGGATCAAATGATCGCGGATATAAAGTCCGGCGCGAAACAATTGTTTTAGTTGGTCTGGCTCGTGCGTCCACGCGCCCGAGAAGTAATAGTCCCAGTTGCCCGAAAACCAGTAGTAAAAATAGTAAAAGCCGATTACCAGTCCGAAAAAACCATAATAAACATGGCGCCGCGCCGGATCGGAAATACCTTGCCAGTAAGAGCGTTCCAGATCGATGTCCGGGCAATTCGCCGCACAACCGACGCAGGTGCTCACGTCGCCTTTGGGCGAGGAAGTGCGACACATCGATTGCGACACCGGCTTACGCGTTAAATGGGCCTGGCTTTCGAGCAGCCCGCCCGGCCCGGTATAAATTTTTTGCACCACCGAGATTGGGCAAACAAAGCCGCACCAGGTCTTGCCTCCCCACAGATACCCCACCGTCAAGGCGGCGATGATGACACCAATGAAAAAGGCGGCGAGCGCCAAGCGATCGGAATTAAAAAATAGCAGCCGAGAACAAAGGGCAACAAAGAGCAGCGCGAACTGAACATACAACACGTTACGGCCCAACCAACCATCGCGCCCGATCAGCGCCAACTGGCGCTCCACTTGGCCGGTCCGGCGCACCAATACTGGCTTGCGGCGTTGCCAATTTAAGTAACGCGGTAATTGTGAAATGAACGAGAGTGGGCAGATACGCCGCCACGCCTCGTGACCGAACACCATCAAAAACATTGGCAACACTGGGATCAACATGGTCCAAAAAAACCGATTGGCCATCGCGTAAGGTGTTTGCGTTAAAACGTGGCCTTGAACGGAGACGGTTTTTCCGTTCAGATGAAACGGACTTGCCAGATTATCCGGGTGGGTGAGCGCCGGCGTGAGGGGATCCCAAAACAATGAGGCGATGATCAGCAGCCAACCGAGTGCAAGGGCGGCGCGCACCAGTCGCATTTTCTTTTCGGGAACAGTTGAGAGCATGATTCCAGCCTGAATTTATCTCGGTTTCAATACTACACGCCGGGAACAATTTGCGTTAGAGTGCGAGCGAATATGTTGTGCGGTATGATCAAATTGCAACACCCGCCTAGCCAGCACTTTTCCGTTTTGGTAGTTTATCAGCATTGGGTTTGTGAGCCGGCGGAGCAAAATCGAACGAATGATTAGGGGAATATTATGCATCGCTTCAAAATTGTAATTACAGCCCTGGTGGCATCCCTCGGATTGAGCGGCTTGGCTGGTGGCGCGGACGAAGTTCCATATCCCGAAGGCTATCGTAACTGGTTTCATGTTAAATCCCAAATCGCCACCAAGGATCATCCGCGCTTCGCGCAGATCGGTGGCATTCATCATGTGTACGCCAACGCCGAGGGTTTGAAAGGCTATCAATCCGGCGCCTTCCCCGACGGTGCGGTACTGATACTCGACGTCTTCGCGCTCACGGAAGAAGCCGGATCGCTGGTCGAAGGCGAGCGCCGTTGGCTTGGCGTCATGCATAAAGATCGAGAAAAATATGCGACTACCGGTGGCTGGGGTTTCGAAAACTTTGCCGGCAGCAGCAGGACCGATCGCAGCGTCGCGGTAAATGGCCCGATCGAAGCGTGTGTCACCTGCCACATGAAAAGGAAGGACAGTGACCTCGTGTTCAGCAAATTGCGGGAATAGTTTTTTCGATCTGTTTAGCACTCGCGTTATTGATTTGATGTTTTTGCAAAGGCCGGAATACGCTTGAAAAGTGTGGCGAAGAACGTCCGCGATCACATCGACAAACCAATCGGTGGATCGGCGCCCAGCCTGGCCTCACTACGCACGCTCTATCAGCGCCGTGAGCGAACACAATGGAACCATCAATCCCGGTCGATTCAAACCGCCGGATGTCAAAGCTTAATGAATCGACAGCGCCGCGTATTGGTTACCCGACTGAACCAGCAGGCGAATTTGCCGGGGTCCGTGGATGAAATCGTCACGTATGCACGCAAATGGTGTTACGAGCATCGAGTAATCGCCCCGGGCGATCGCACGATCCGCGCCATGGCGGGTAAAGCGCTCGCCGATACCGATCCGTGGGATCTACGAGCGGGTGTGCCAAGAAATCCTTGAATTTGTACGAGCTCGTTGGTTTACCGAATTAGCGAAACTGCGTGAGCGCGAAGGCGTTTCCAACCTATGTATTGAAGAACATCGAACGGAGTTTACTTCGCGGTATCATATTGCTTGGCGGCAGTGCTTTCCATGCATTGCCACAATCGTCAGATCGCGAATCAACATTGGTAAGGAAACTTCATGCAACTGAAAGACAAAATCGCGATCATTACCGGCGCCGCGAGCGGCATCGGCAAAGAGATCGCATTTGAATACGCGCGCGAAGGCGCAAGCGTTTGTGTCGCGGATTTATCGCTCGACGCGGCTTCCGCCACGGCGCAGGAAATCCAGCGGCAAGGCGGCACGGCCATGGGCGTGGCGATGAACGTCGCGGACGAATCCGCAGTTGATGCGGGTGTCGCCCAGGTGGTCACGCAATGGGGAGGAGTCGACATATTGATCAGTAATGCGGGCATTCAGGTCATTAGCCCCATCGTCGATTTCAAGTACGAGGATTGGAAGCGGGTGTTGGCGATTCACGTTGATGGCGCGTTTCTTACGACGCGGGCTTGCATGCGCGCCATGATCACCGCTAAGAAGGGCGGAACGATTATTCTGATGGGCTCGGTGCATTCGCACTTAGCTTCTCCCTTTAAAGCCGCCTACGTCACGGCGAAGCACGGACTGATGGGGCTGGCGAAAGCGATTGCCAAAGAAGGTGCGAAAGACGGTATTCGCTCGAACGTGATCAGTCCCGGATTTGTGCGCACGCCGTTAGTCGAGAAGCAAATTCCCGAGCAGGCCAAGACCTTCGGCATCAGCGAAGAAGACGTGGTGAAAAAAGTGTTCTTGAAGGACACCGTCGACGGCGAATTTACCACCACCCAAGACATCGCGAAGACGGCGGTATTCCTCGCGGCGTTTCCGACCAACGCGTTAACCGGACAGTCGATTACCGTGAGCCACGGTTGGCATATGCAATAACGGCATCGCCACGAGGCCCGTGGCCCCAGGCCAGCCCCCGGATATTGGATGGCCTCGGGCCACTTGATCGCAGCGCATAATGCCCTGCGAGCCAACGTCCATAGGACTCTTCAGGCATTGATGGAGCCGCGTAAAGTAACGGAGTCGATGCGCGCTAAGCGAAGTCAGAAGGCTTTTGCCGACCCAAACCGGAAGTACGATCACTCCGTAAAATTGTCGGGTTATTGAACCATAGCGGCCGGTGGCATTGTAACAGCCACAAGTCGCATTCGCGCAAGTCTGGACAGTCGCCCGGCTTCCTGGCTGTTAGCCCTGTTTGTCAAAGGGTAGCGGACGATGATTTATCGTCGGCAATGTTATGAGTATTGGGTTGCACAAACCCAACTCATTCGTCGCCGCCGTTTAGTCCAATAATTTTGTCACCCTGCATCAGATTACATTAAGTCGGGAACTTCGCATCAGATCGCGTGAAAAAAACTTAAAGTGTGACAAATAATCAAGCCGTCTTTCCATTGAATTGAGGCAAATTACCAATATTGTCTGTGTGCCTAAATACACCCCCGACCTCGATAAGGTGTTTCGGCAACGCACGCGTTCGGTAGGCACGAGCTGGCGAATCGAGGTGCGTCGCGCCGCGTGGCCAACATCCGATGCCACACGGATTTGGAATTCAGGTAAGCTTGCTCGCCAGAGGGATTTGCATGCCATACGATGAATAATATGAAAGAATTGTAGATATGAGGGTACCGCAAGCGTTTTGGTCTGATCGAATTTGTCGAAGTATGATGGGCCTCGCTGCGAATATTCTCCTTACATTCAGTTTGCTCGCGCACGTATCGCCAAGTTTCGGCGCCGACATTCCGGGCGAATTGTTACTTTTCACTGACGTCACCGGATTTAAACGTTCCCATCCAGCCGAAGACAACGGACTCAAAGGTCGCGATCTTGTTCCCGCAGCAGATTTGTTTTATTCCTTGGATCGTGAGCGCTTTCGGTTTTTGGGCGAATATCTTGTCGACAAAGATGTCCACGATTTAGAGCGTTTTCAACTGGGCTTACGTACTGGTGACGCCACCGTGTGGCTGGGTCGTTTTCACAATCCCATCGGATACTGGAACACGCAATTTCACCACGGGGCCTATTTGCAGCCTAGCGTGAGTCGGCCAGGAATTGTGGCGTTCGAAGGTGGTGATGGGCCTTTGCCGATGCACCTTACCGGCGTTTTGGTCGAAGGCATTCAAGAAGTCAAAACGACTGGGCTGCACTATACCGTCGCTGCCGGCCTCGGCCCGTTACTAAAGGACGATCTTCGGCCGTTCGATGTCCTGCATCCGAATGGTTCACATCGACTTGGCGCGACCCTGCGCGTTTCCTATCAACCGGTAAGTTATGGCCTGGATGAAGTTGGATTTTCTCTAAGTTACACCGAAATACCTGCCAATACCGTTGAAGTAATTCGGTCGCGGCAAAGTGTGGCAGCGCTCTTTGGCAATTGGCAATTCGGCCCAGTGCGTGGGCTCGCAGAAATATTCTATGTGCAGAATCGTCTGGAACAGCCGACCGATCGCATTACCAAACGTTTCATAAACGGCTACGCTCAATTGGAGTACCCATGGAGCGAAAAATGGACGGTGTTCAGCCGGTTTGAAAAGACGTTAGTAACCGCAGAAGACCAGTATTTGGATATCTTTAGCAAGGTCGTAAGGGACCGCGTACTGATTGGCGGGCGTTACAATTTTTATCGCAACATGGCCCTAAAGTTGGAAGTATCGCGCGACAAGCTCGAGAAAGATCGCTTCAACCAAATTATGTTGCAATGGAGCGCGGTGTTTCCGTAACTCAACATGCACCGACTATCTGCGATTATGTTCCTGCTCTTGCTAAACGGATATGTTTGGGCGGAGGAAGTCCGCACACTTGTGCTTGCAGCGGGAGCGAATTCAACGATTCCTCCCTTGACGGTACAAGAAGCACGCAAATTGTTTCTTGGCATTCCGGTGGAGAGAAATGGTGCGACCGTCATACCCATACTCAATACCAGTGACCCATTGCTATATGAGGTGTTTCTGCAAAAAGTCACCTATATGTCGTCGCCCGCCTATGAGACGCAACTCGTATCAACGGTATTTCGTATGGGTGGCAAGCGCCCTGGTAATTTTGTCGATGCCAAGGCATTAGTCGAAGCTTTGCGCAAGAATCCGAATTCAGTCACCTATCTTTGGCAAGACCAAATCTTAAAATTTCAGGGTGTAAAAGCAGTAAGCGTGCTATGGACTGGCGCGACCGAGTAAACCGCTTTCTGCGGGCGTTTAATGGCCGGATGATTGTGGGGATTGTCGGCATTCATCTTGCATTGGTCTCAATATTATTTCTAACGATCTTATTGCTTGTTAAGCCCAAGATCGAAGCGCAATTTGTCAATCAGGCGCGTTCGGACTCGTTACTCTTCGGCGCCCTGGCGACGCCACGGCTGACGACCGACAAGGAATCGGAACTGCGCGACCTTATGGACGAGTTTGTCCAGAATGGACGCGTCGTCTTTGTTGAGATGGCCACTGGGCATAGCATCATTCGATCAGATTCGCCGCTGGTTACAAAACGCATTTTCAAGGAAGATTTTTTCTTTGGGCAGCACGGCGACGATGTTTATTTTGTGGCGGTCCCACTCGCCACTACCAACAGCCCTCCAGCCACTTTACGGCTCGGCTATGATGAGCAACCTACGCTCGCCTACATTGCATCGTTGTATCGCCAGGCGTTCTATTTTCTAGTGGGCTACCTCGTTCTAACGGTGCTTGTAGTTAGCTTTTTCAGTCGCAGATTAGTCAGGCCTATCGAGCAACTTCGCGATGAGGCGGAAGATATTTCATCGGGGCGACCCAATAAAGAGTTCAAGCGCGATGCCAAAGTAACCGAGGTCGCCGATCTTGCTGGCAGTTTAGAGCGCATGCGGATCGCATTGTTTCAAGCGCGCGATACGGCCTTACAGGCCGCCGGCGCAAAGAGTGAATTTCTCGCCAATATGAGTCACGAAATTCGCACGCCCATGAATGGAATCATTGGCATGATCGAGCTTACCTTGCGTTCAAACCTCGATTCTCGCCAGCGCGAGTTTCTCACCATGGCAAATGCCTCGGCTGATGCGTTGTTACGTTTACTCAATGACATTTTGGATTTCTCCAAGATTGAGGCACGCAAACTTGAGCTGGAACAACGCCCATTTGAATTGCGTGATCGAGTCGGCGACACACTAAAAATGCTCGCCGGGCGTGCTCATGAGAAGGGGTTGGAATTGAATTACCACATCAATTCAAGCGTGCCAGACGGCTTGATAGGCGACGGAGGACGACTCAGCCAAATTCTAATTAACCTTGTTAGCAACGCCATTAAATTTACCGAGCGCGGCGAAGTCATCGTTGATATAGAAACCAAATCCCAACTTAACGATGATATCGAATTGCATGTTGCCGTAAGCGATACGGGTATTGGCGTACCGGCCGATAAGCAAAAGCTGATATTCGATGCGTTTACGCAGTTGGATGCGTCGCCCAGTCGCGCGTTTGGCGGCACCGGTTTGGGCTTATCTATCTCGGCACGGTTAGTTGAATTGATGCGCGGCCACATTTGGCTAACTAGCGAGTATGGCAAGGGAAGTACTTTTCAATTCACCAGTCGTTTCAAAATCGGTCGCGGAGCCCCGGCGCAACTTCAAATCGCGCAATGCGATCTTCAGGATTTACCTGTTTTGATCGTGGATGACAATGCAACAAACCGACGTATCTTCGCCGAGATGGTAAGTGCTTGGGGCATGAAAGCGGCTACGGCCGAGAACGGCCCGATTGCAATTGATACTATGCGGCGTGCAGTCCAATCCCACGCGCCATTTTCATTGGTGTTGCTGGACGCAATGATGCCGGGAATGGATGGCTTCAGCGTAGCCGACTCGATTCGACAAGATCCACAACTGGCTAAGGCCGCAGTGATCATGGTGTCTTCAATGGATCGAGCGGGCGATTTTGATCGATGCCGGGAACTAGGCATTCAAATTTATATCAGAAAGCCAATCAAACATTCCGAGCTCTTAGAAGCCATTTCAACCGTGATGGGACGAGTCCCTGCTCGGGCAGTAGCAGAAAGCGGCCGTTCGGAATCGTCGCGAGCACCGCAATCTTCCCTTCGGCACATCCTACTAGCCGAGGACAATCCGATCAATCAGCACCTGGCCGTGACGTTGTTAGGTGATCGCGGTCATTCGATCTGTGTTGTCAGCAACGGCAAGGATGCACTGGCGGTCCTGGAGCGCGAAACATTCGATCTGGTGTTGATGGACCTGCAAATGCCAGAGATGGACGGCCTACAGGCCACTGCAGAAATACGTCGACGCGAACGATCCACCGGCAAACATCTTCGAATCATCGCTATGACTGCCCATGCGCTTAAAGGTGACCGCGAACGCTGTCTTGCCGCAGGGATGGACGACTATATTGCCAAGCCGATACGTGAAGACGAACTTTATAGGGTGGTCGAGCACGGAGATGTCCGACTCTCAACCGAAATCGCGGCGTCACCGGAAACGGAGATAATTTGGGATCGGGAGGCCGCGCTGGCGCGAGTAAGGGGCAAACAAGCGTTGCTGAACAAATTGATTCAACTTTTTCTTGATCAAGCCAATGGTCTCTTGGTCGACGCGCGGGAGGCAATTGACAAACACGATGGCGCTACGCTCGAGCGAGTAGCGCATACCCTCAAAAGTTCCGCGAGTAGTATTGGCGGTGTATCGGTACCGCAAATAGCGCAACGACTGGAGGACGCCGGTCGAGCCGGTCGATTCGACGACGCAACCCCATTCCTCGAATCCTTAGGACGAGAACAAGCGCATTTTCGTAAAGTGTTAGTTGAGGCGTTGGACAGCCAACCAACCACGCATCGACCGTAGGCACGAGAGTCCGGAATAACTAGCTGCAGAAAATGACGCATACGATTATATGAAACCTCTTGGAGTTAGGCAATCCGTCGTACTTACTGTCGATGACAATACTGTTAATTTGGAAGAGTTGTGCGACCTGCTTTTGGACGCCGGGCTCGAGGTTGTGCGCGCCACGAGCGGTCAAGCCGCGATCGAGCAAGCCGATCGAATTCGCCCAGATCTCATCCTGCTTGATGTCCTCATGCCCGACATGGACGGCTTCACGCTTTGTCAAACTTTCAAGTTGCAGGCGCATACGGCACAGATCCCAATTCTGTTCATGACCTCGCTGACGGACATCGCCAGTAAGGTGAAGGGTTTTGAGCTGGGCGCCATCGACTACATCACGAAACCATTTCAACACGAGGAAGTGCTTGCGCGAGTAACAACTCATATCGCGCTACAAAAACTAAAGATCGAATTGCAGGACAAAGAAGAGCGTTTAACGCGAATATTCGAAGGCGCGATGGACGCGATAGTCACGCTTGATAAGCATGGCAATGTCGCGCTATTCAACGGAGCCGCAGAGCGATTGTTCGGCAGCGGAGCATCAGATGTTTTAGGGTCGTCTCTAGATAAATTTTTATCTTCCTCGCTACGACAAGTCCTCAAGGACTATCGTAATGATGACGCTGGCGGATTTTCTACGAAACGCGCGATGTGGTTGCGCGATGGGTTGAATGCCGTGCGATTGAACGGTAAGGAATTCCCGGTCGAAGGCACGGTGTCAAAGACGGTGGCCAGCGGTGATTCAATCTATACGATCATTCTTCGCGACGTGAACGAACGTCAAGCCCGCCAAAAAGCGGAGGCCGAACGCGATCAATTGCAGGGGTTGAACACCTATTTGGAGGATGAAGTTCGCGCGGCCCATAACGTTGGCGAGATGGTTGGTACTTCACCGACCATCACAAACGTACTAGACATGGTGCGCCAAGTCGCCGCGACGGATGCCGCTGTGCTTATCACCGGAGAGACTGGAACAGGTAAGGAGTTGGTGGCCCGGTCTGTGCATGCATTGAGTGGACGCCACGATAAGGTGCTCGTCAAACTCAATTGCGCCGCCATTTCGTCGAGCCTGGCAGAAAGCGAATTGTTCGGCCACGAAAAAGGCGCGTTTACCGGCGCTTTGGCCCGTAAGATCGGGCGCTTTGAACTGGCGACGGGCGGGACGTTATTTCTCGATGAGATCGGTGAGCTGTCGCTCGATCTGCAAGCAAAGCTGTTGCGCGTTTTGCAAGAAGGTGAATTCGAGCGCGTAGGTGGGACGCAAACGTTGCGCTGCGATGTACGCATTGTCGCGGCGACTAATCGTGACTTGGTCCAGTTGTCCCGCGAAGGAAAGTTTCGCGCGGATTTATTTTATCGGCTCAACGTATTTCCGATTCCAATCCCACCGCTTCGCGAACGTAAAGAAGATATCTCACCGCTCATTAAACATTTCACGAAAAAATACGCCGCCAAGTTGGGTAAGCAAATTGACGCGATCTCTGACGCGATGATGACGGCAATGCAACATTACGCCTGGCCGGGCAATATCCGCGAATTGCAACATCTAATTGAGCGTGCGGTAATTCTAACGAACGGTCGAGAACTTGCGACCGTTGATTGGGTGCACGCGGCTAACGTCAGCGACGCGACATTGCCGCTAGTGACACTCGATGACGCGGAGCGGGCACACATCGTCAGGGCGCTCGAGACAACCGGCTGGCGCATCGCGGGGAAAAATGGCGCCGCCGAAATTCTTGGCGTTCCGTCTACGACGCTTCGCTCGCGCATGGAACGACTTGCGATCAGAAAGGTATCTTGACTGAAATTTACTGTTCAATTTAGAAAGAGCGGCGGGGACGCCGCTTCATTCTGTCGAAGCCCAGTCGTTCGGTACTATTGTCCTTTGACGAATAAATAAGCCGCGACTTTGCCGACGACTGCGCTGCCGCTTTGGCTCGGGCTGTTGGCTAAGGCGTCTTGGCCGTCGGTGGCGAAGGCGTAAAGAGTGTGCACGCCATTGGTGAGCCCGCTTAACGTCGCCTGCCAGTTCGTGCTATTGGGCGTTGCTGGTTTCCAGGCGCCAGCTTGCGTATCGACCTGATAATAGACCTGCCTCACTGCTGGCGCTGCCGGTAAAAAGTTGCTGGCCGCGCTCAGTGTGAAGACGGGCGCTGCACTGGCTGTCCGGTTTGCGGGCAAAGGCGCGATCGTCACGCGCTCGGGAACGTTGGTCGCTAGGTTTTCGCTCAGGGCGCTGACGCCGCCTCCATCATTTATATAAGCAATGTTCGTGATCGGATTGATGGCCGCATGTTTCGCCCACACGAAGCCAGCAACGAGCGCCGCGCGGTGTGTAACGCCATCAATCGCGGCTACGGCGCTATCACCACCATTTAAAATGGTTGCATAGATCTTGTTCGTCGTTGGATTTACTGTCAGCGATACGGGATCGTATACTTGTCCGACGCCTAGACTTGCGGTAGCAATAATCGTATTCCCTAGAACTACTTTGACGCGGCCACCTCCCACTCCCGCATAGATGCGATGGTTTAATGGGTTCACCGCCAGAGAAACAACTGGCGCGCCGAGCGACAAGGTCGAGACGCCATTGCTCGCCCCGTCGATGATAGTCAGAATATTGGTACCCTCTTTGGTCGCGTATATCCGGTTGATTGCTGGGTCGACGACGATCGAACCAACGATTCCCCCCTCATTGCTTAATGCGATTGTGGCCACGACTGTGTGGCTGTTGCCGTCGAGAACGACAATGCTGTCGGTGAGGGCAACATAGATTTTATTGGAAACCGGATTGACTGCAAGCGCTGTGGGACGCAGAAACCCTACTGGTAATGGGATCATAGCGACGACGCTACGAGTAGTGCCATCGACGACCGACACACCGTTTAGGCTGGCGGCATAGAGCCGATTGGTTACCGCGTTCACTGCCACTGCCTGCGGGCATTTACCGACCGGAATCGTCGCTGTCCCACCGGCGGGATCGACCGCCATGACCCAGTCAGCGCCTTCCCCGGGGCAATCCCCGTTTCGCGAAAGAGCGGCATAGAATGTCTGCGTAACAGGGTTGATCACGCCGGCAACAGCGCCAAGCGGCGTCGTGATGCGGGTTGTCTGATGGGTATTGGCATTAATCACAGTGATTGTGGACAGCGCATCATAAAAATACAACTTATTCCCTACAGGATCGACGGCAACGCCGCCGTTTCCGGCGTAGGCACTATTGGTGGGCGCGATTATTGTGCTGCGGGTTACGCCGACCGCATCGATAACAGAGACAGAATTATTGCTAACACTAGCCACATAGAGTCTGCGCGTGAGCGGATTGAACACAAGTGCAATCGGATTGCCGCCGACGGGGACGAAATTGGTCGCCCCGAGCGCCTGTGTTTTTTGAAACAGCGTGATCCCTCCACCACCGTTTACGGCAACCAATGTCGTCCCTGGAATGAGCGCAATAGCGTTTGGATTTTGTAAGCCGTCCGCCGAATAAAGCCCAACTGCTCGTGTGACTTCGTTGAGTACGCTCACCGTCGCGTCAAGAGTATTGGTCACGTAAACAGCATTGATCACCGGATCGACCGCAATCCCGTGAGGGCCGTGCCCGACGTTGACGCTAGTCACACTGTTGTTCGCGCCGTCGATGCGAGACACATTATTGCTGGCGTTGTTGACGACATAGATCTTATTGGTCACCGGATTAACCGCCACTGCCACGGGGCTTGTGCCGACTTTGACGGCGGTGACCTGATGGCTGACACCGTCGATTACCGTCACGCTTCCGTCACCGTAATTTGCGACATAGATTTTGTTGGTCACGACGTTCACGGCAACAGCGAGCGGTGAAGCGCCGACATTGACGCTCGCAACGGCGTTGGTCGCCCCATCTATTATGCTGACGCTGTTGCTACCGAGATTGGTTACGTAGATTTTGTTCGTCACGTCGTTGACCGCAATCCCGTAGGGCCGGCTTCCCACGGCAACACGGATTACGCCATTGGATGTGCCGTCAATGACGCTCACGCTGTTGTCACCAGAATTGGTCACATAGATCTTATTGGTTGCGGGGTTCACTGCAACGCCGGAAGGACTTGCACCCACCGTTATCTTGGTAGTGGCGTGCGTCGCGCCATTGATAACGCTTACGGTGCCCTCACCCGAATTGGCTACGTACACTTTGTTCGATACCGGATTTACGACTAGTGCAAGAGGCATTTTCCCGACCGCGATTTGCGCGACCGTATTTACCGCATGGGCGGACAAGGCATGAAAAAGAAAAGTCAGTGCAAAGAAGACTCGCGCGTGGTACGAGGCAATTGATCGAATTTGGTTCATGGTACAGGCTCCTATTTAGTCATGTTAGAAGTGGCGCGGGTTTACCGTTTCTGTCGTTTCAATTCGCTGCTACATTTCCCGTTTCGTTCTATCTGTCGCAAAGGCCGTGCCAAGCACGTTGAAATCCAGTCTATTTCGCTAACTACTTGACTGAGATTGGATAACTGGAAAAACCGCTGCACTTGCGTATGTAGGGGAGTGTGGCCGACGTTACGATATTTCGTAGCCGTTACGGCGGGTCGTGCCGGCGTTGAGCCGCTTTGGATCATGCAGGAAACAAAAACGCGGCGGCACCGGTTATTCGGTACCGCCACTTAGGCCTGTAGAGCAGTTAGGTTATTGAACCACAGACAATGTGTAAGTCTTACTCGCGGTGAAGCCGTTGCCATCTTCAACGCGCATATCGAAGGTGTAATTTCCTATCGTGGTCGGAGTACCCGAGAGAGTTGCACCAACTAGCGTCAGTCCGGGTGGTAACGACGGGGCATTTACGCTATAGCTCGGTTTAACGGGCACATAACCCTGCGATGCAATCGTTAAAATCTGCGAATACGACTTGATCGCATGTGCTAACGAAAGCACGACCGGTGTAATCGTTAGTTGCGGCGCTTGCCCGACGCTGTTGGCGCCCCAGCACACTTGCGTCCCGTCATCGCCACGGATGGCGCAGTTGTGAAACGAGCCGCTACTCAACTCGATGAATGTGCCGGCGGGCACTTGGAGTTCACCCTCGCGAGCCCAACCCCAGCAAGCCAATGTGCCGTCGTCCTTAATGGCGCAAGTATGCAAGTAGCCGGCACTCACCTGGCGAAACGTGCCAGCCGGTGCGTTACGTTGGCCGTAAGTATTGTCACCCCAACAGTACAGCGTTCCGTTATCCCGAATGCTGCAGCCGTGATACAAGCCTGTCGCAATCTGCCGGCTTACCACGCTCACATTAATGGCCGTCTGACCGCGTTCGTTCTTGCCGACGCAGAACGTTTTGCCGTCAAATCGTAACCCGCACGTGTAATCGTATCCGGCGCTGACTTGGCGGAATAACGCAGTGGCGGTGGCGGGCGTTACAGCTTGTCCATAGGTGTTGTCGCCCCAACAGATGAGATGGCCGTCGGCTTGCAGAGCGCAACTGTGGGTCGCGCCGGTGCTTACTTGGCGGAACAGTGCTCCAGCCGCGGGCGGGCTTGCCTGCCCATAGCCATTGTCGCCCCAGCAACTTGCAGAGCCCAACGGCGACAATCCGCAGGCGTGCCGATCGCGGGCATGGATCTGCGCGAATCCGAATGGCGCTACCGGCGGCGTTGCTTGCATGGCGCTGTTATTACCCCAGCAACGCGTGTTCTTGCCTTGTGTTTCACAGCTGAAGCTGTCGCCGTCGGCCAGCACCCGGTGAGCGAGGTTAACTTTAGCGGGAACTCTCCCCCGTCCGTTGTCATTAGCGCCCCAGCAAATGGGGTACCCATCGTATTTGACCCCACAGCTATGCCGGTAGCCGCTGGCCAGCTCCAGGAACGTCTCGGTAGGGGCTTCGGATTGATGCGCAATATTGTCACCCCAGCAACGCGCCTTGCCGTCCGCAGTTAGTGCGCAGGTATGAAAATACCCAGCGGAAATTTGCACAAATGTCCCCGCGGGCGCTTCAAGTTGCCGATACGTATTGTCACCCCAACAAGCGATGGTGCCGTCCGGGTGAATCCCGCAGCTGTGA
The DNA here is from genome assembly GCA_031371465.1 of Pseudomonadota bacterium. Lineage (GTDB taxonomy): Bacteria > Pseudomonadota > Gammaproteobacteria > Burkholderiales > JALYOK01 > JALYOK01. The sequence goes on along the minus strand of JANMJR010000044.1, from coordinate 2,813 downwards.
TGCCGGCCTACACTCAGTTGCGTGAAAGCGGCAACCGGTGGAGTCGCCTGACCTTTGTCATTCGCAGCATCATCCGTTTTCCAGCACAGCGCCGCGCCGCTGTTTGTGACGGCGCAGGCGTGCATTAACCCCGACGCGATTTGGGTATATTTTCCCAGCTGTGGTTGCAAGGTTATGGGCTGGATCGTGCGGTCGTCAAAACCCCAGCATGCTGCCGTCCCGTCACTCTTGATACCGCATGTAACGCGCTCACCGGCACTCAATTGAATGAATCGTCCGGCTGGCGGCGCCGGACTTACCCCGTGGCAGCGTACTGTCCCGTCAGTTTTAATCGCGCAGGTGTGCTGCCCGCCTGCGACGATCTGCATGAAAGGTTCGGTTGACGAAGGATACTGGCCATTTACGTTTAGTCCCCAGCAAACGGCCCGATTCTGGATGGTCAAGCCGCAAGTGAGAAGGCTACCTGCAGTCAGCACATTTAACTTCCCGGTGGGTACTTCTCCAGCCTGTGCGCTTCCCGCGCCGCTGAAACCTAGCGTAACCGTTGTTAGCGCTAGGCAGCAATAAAACAAATGGCGCCAATGAATCATGAATCGTGATGTTGAGCCATGTGATTTGGATCGGACCGTCGTAATTTTCATTTGATTCCTCCGTCGTGTTCAAACTAATTGGCCGGGATTGACCTCGAATAATTAAATGCAAGGTCTATGCCAGCGCCCCGAAGAAGGTGCAGTTGTATTGCATCCATATGCTTTTGAAGGAAAAAGTAAGAACTGTCGCGCACAAAATCGCCTTGGTGCAGGAATAGCGAAACCCTAACCGATACGGTATTTCGTACCCGTTACGGCCGGTCGTACGTATGAAAGAAAATCGTCCCGAAGAATCCGGTGATCAGATCGATATTGGCAACAATCAATTATTTTCCCAAACGCCCATGCAGAAAGCGAGGTGATTTCGTGAGGTCATCTTAACGGTTCTTGCTTGAATGACGGCAAAGCGTCTGTGAGAGTGAGGTCAACTCAAAGCCCCTGTGCGTCCGATTATGGCCGGTCGCCGACCGTTGCCTAAAGAACGTTTCCGTAATGAATCCACCAGCACGGCCTCTCGGGGCAATTCGTGTTGCGTAAAGGTATTGCTGTAGCCGAAGCATTGGTGATACGTTTTCATAATCACGCTTAATGCGTGTAAATTTCCTTTTCTTGGATGACTCTTTGAGCTACATTTTTTTCCAGTCTTTCGCTTGCTCGAAGGCGTAAGCGCCGCGATAAATGGTCGCCTCGTCGAAGTGTTTGCCGATCAGCATCATGCCTACCGGTAGGCCTTTGCTCATGCCGCACGGAATTGACATGGCGGGATGGCCCGTGGCATCGAACGGCGCGGTATTCGGCAGCATTTCAAACGCGCGCGCGACGATTTCCTCAATCGGCGCACCGGGTTTCGGAATCGGCGTGGCTTTCATCGGCAGCGTAGGCATCAACAGCAAATCGTATTGGCTTAACGCTGCGTCGTAGGCGGCGCGTAATTTGCGCGATAGATTTTGCGCTTTGCCGTAATAGTGGCCGCGATAATGTTGAATAAAATATTCGCCGAGAATCATGCTCAGCTTCAGTGTATGCGACAGCTCGTCGGCGCGCTCTTTCCAGCGGGCGTGGTGATCGATCATGCTGGTGGTATACATGCCGCGCCAGTTGAAGCCGTGCCCGTTGTCTTTCATCATTTGCTGCGTGCCGCCTTCGACGGCGATGGGCAGCCAAATCGCCAGGCCCATGGCGTGCATTGGGATCGAAACTTCCTCGACTTTTGCGCCGAGTTTTGTGAACAGTTTGGAGGCATCGCGCACTTTTTCGTCGACATCTTTTTCCGAACTGGCGAGGCCGAAGCCTTCTTTGACTACGCCAATTTTTAGGCCCTTTACGCCTTCCAACATTTTCTTGGAATACTCAACGGATTTCGCGTTGGCGTATTGGCGCGGATCTAAACCATCGGGGCCGGCCAGCACTTCGAGCATGATGGCGTTGTCGGTGACATTGGCGGTCATTGGGCCGGTGTGATCGAGGGTGAGTTCGATCGGCATCAAACCGGTGTAGGGCACGAGGCCGTGCGTGCCCTTCATGCCATAAATTCCGCAATAGGACGACGGAATGCGAATCGAGCCGCCCTGGTCGCCGCCGATGGCGAGATCCACTTCACCCGCCGCCACCAACGCCGCGCTGCCCGAGGACGAGCCGCCGGCGGAATAGCCTTTCTTGTGCGGATTGTGCACGGGGCCGGTGGCGCTGGTGTGGGAGCCGCCGGAGAAGCAAAAATATTCGCACACCGACTTGCCGACGATGGTCGCACCGGCGTCGAGCAAGCGCGTGACGAGCGTCGCATCGATGTCGGGGACGTAACCTTCAAACGTCGATGCGCCATTCATCATCGGCACACCGGCCACGCAAACGTTATCTTTGATCGCCACGGTTTTACCGGCGAGTTTGCCCTTCGCCGCGCCTTTGATGGTCGATTTGTAATACCAGGCGCCGTACTTATTTTCGTCGCCCTCGGGGCGGTAGCCCGACGTGCGCGGATATTTCACTTGCGGCAGATAATCGGCCGCCTCGTCGATCACATCATAGGCATCGAAATTACCTTGCAACAAGGTGTTATAGGTTTTCAGTTCCTCGGGCGATAGGTCGATGCCTAAACTTTGGGCAACGTCGTCGAGTTGAGTCAGGGTAGGGCGCTTTACGGCCATTTGCTATTCCTCCTTGGTGATTTAGATGCGGGCGCCCACCGCCGAACCACTTACCTCAACTGATGGGCCGATCCCGCGA
>JANMJR010000328.1:0-4095 GCA_031371465.1 Pseudomonadota bacterium | reverse complement strand
CGTGGGGCCGGATAATTTCATCTGGTTTACCATGCCGGGGCGCAACCGGATCGGCAAGATTGATCCCTTCAACAGCAACGCTATCACGGAGTATTCCGTCGGCATTGCAAGCAATAGCCGGCCGAACTACATCACGCTCGGTTCCGACGGGAATTTGTGGTACACGTCTCAGAGTGGCGGACGCATCGGGCGAGTTACCAGCGGAGGCGCGATCATTGAGTTCACGACCGGCATTACGGCCGGTGAATTGCGCGGTATCGGCGCCGACGCCGCGACGCAATCGCTATTCTTTGCTTCGGCGGCGAACAAGATCGGCAAGGTCACCAACCTCAGCCAAATCCCAAACACCATTCGCTTCGCGTCCGATCCTTTTAAAGTGAGCGAGGATTGTGGCGAGGCGCTCATCAAAGTCCTGCGCGATGGCGACACCAGCTCGGCGGTGTCGGTTGCTTTCGCAACCAGCGACTTGACGGCGAAGGTCAGTGACGACGATTACGAAGCCACATCCGGGACGTTGAATTTCGGCGTCGGCGTGACCTCGCAGACATTTACGGTCAAGGTCAAGTCGGGTGGTGGCATCGAGAGCGTCGAGGATGTGCGGCTGTCATTGCTCAACGCAACCGGGGGGGCGGAGATTTCCACACCCAGCGCCACGCTGCAAATTTTCGACGGCGCGAGAATCGACGACGAAGGTTTCGGTGACACGTGCGACGATATCAAGCTCGGTGGTTGCGCGCTGCAAACGCGTTCCGCTTTCGATCCGCTATTGCCCATGCTGTTGCTGCTGGCCGCCGCGGCGCTGAGCGCGCGGCGTGTGAGGCGTTAGGAAAACGCCCAATAGGCGCGAAGTTAACTCAATGATGCCTGAAGATCGGCTGCCAGAGGGGATCTTCAGGCATCGTCAAAACTCAAGCGGGGCGGCGTAACCGGTCAATTCTAAATAGCCGCGACCCATAATTTTGCCGTCGATCAATGCGCGGACCGCACCCTCCCAATACACGGCGCGTATGGTGGCGCCGGAATCGAGTTCCTGATCATCCAGCAGGGGTTGCAATATTATTTCCAGATCGCCCGCGCGAATTCGGCACGAAACCGGGTAGCTGGCGAGGGTTCGCGGCGAGCGCCAATGCTTGATCGGCATGAACGAAATATTTTCCGGACGCAAGACCTTGATCGCGCCGTTTTTATTGCGATAGGCGCCGCCCGCCCATAACGTATTGCCAGAGCGATCGCGCATGCGAAACGCCATTAGCGACGCGCCGTCGTCGAAGTTAATGCCCGTCCAATCCCAACCTGCCGCGTCTGGATCCATATATTCGCTCGACCATTCGTGATCGAGCCACGCGGTTCCCGTGACGGCCTGAGCCTTGCCGCGCTGGGTAAGTGTTCCCGTAAGCTGCAATTGGGGGATACTGTAGTAGTAACTGGCGGCGAGTGGATTGGGTGATTTTTGACTGTAGCCCCGCTCGCCATTCAGTATCGGCGCGGCCCGCGTCTTGAAAAGAAAATTGAAGGCGAACTGCGGCGCAAGAATTTTTGCGCGATAACCCTTGCCTTCTTGCCGCAACGACCAATCTTGAATCCAAACCTGGGTCGCGCCGGTCTTCGCTTCCGCGAGGCCAAGGCCGGCACGCGCCGTGCGTTGCGCATGCAATAGCTTTCCTTCTGATGGATCGCTCATTGCGACGTGGGCGAACAGGATTTGTCTCGGTGAAAATCGGCTTGGGTTATCGGCGGCGACGTTATCGGGACGGGCGCGAAAGAAAGTAATCTGAAAGCCCCGTTCGCGCTTATCGGCGCCCATCAGCCAGCCGGTAACGTACCACCACTCGGTGCGAAATTCCGGATGGCTACCGGCGTCGCGCGGGAATTCCATAGCGAATCCCGGTATCACATTTGGGTAACTTATTTTTTCAGCGGCCGGTGTCGCGCCTGTTAACGCCAACACGCTGGCGAGTAGCAGAATTTTTCGCATCACCAATCTTCCCGTACCGACAACACCACGTCAGCGCCCATGGCTTGACGTGCGCTGAACCACGCCGTGGCCGCACTTGCCGCCACCACTCCCGCACCGAGCAGCGCGAGCCATGACCACGGCACATGCACGTCCATGCTCCAATGAAATGACTGCCGCGTCACCACATGAATCAAGACCAGGCTCAAAGCAAACCCCGTTAGTGCGCCGGACAATGCGCCGAGAGCGCCTATCCATGCGCCTTCCAGGCCAAGCGATCGAGCGATTTGGCGGCGCGTCAGGCCGATGTGACGCAGCATGCCGAACTCTTTGCGACGCATCAGCAGCGAACTGCTAAAGCTCGCGCTCACACCGAATAGTCCGATCAACACCGTCATGAGTTCCAGCGCATAGGTCACATAAAAACTTCGATCGAAAATTCGTAAGCTGAGTTTCCTCACCTCGGCGGAGGTGGTGAATTCCAGTTGTTCGCCTTGCGCTACGTTGATTTTCAATGCCCTGATCACGTCAGCTCCGCGAACGCCGGGTTGCAGGAACACGGCGGCGTCATTGGCTTTGGCGTCACCGGTCAATCGAATGTACGTATCACGTTCAATCAACAACGCGCCGAACTGCCGCGCATAGTCGCGCCAAACACCGCTGACGATGAATTGCGCTCGTTTGCCGGCGACGGGAATGTCGATCTTCTGGCCCACGTCAAATCCGTGCAGATCTCGCACCGCTTCGGATATCCAAATCGGCGGTGGATCGCTGGCGCGGCGCAGGTATTGCGTTCCGATCAGTGGTAGCGCGTGATGTTGTTTCAAAGTTGCGACCGCGCGCGCGATCAGGGCAACCGCGGGTTGATTGGCATTCAAGCGGATGCTTTGAAAACGCACGAAGTCCACTGCATCAATGCCGGGCACGGTAGAAATAGACCGTTGCGCGGCTTGGTCAAAAAAACTCGACTCGCCCGCTTGGCCGGAACGCACATACAGGTCCGCCGGGAGAACCGCGTCGAGCCAATCGATCACCGAGGCGCGAAACGAATACACCATAATGCCCATCGCCACGATCAAACTGAAGCTGACGAATAACGCCGCGACGCTCATGGCGACGTGGCCGTAGGCATTGCGCAGATGTTCAATGGCGAGGTGCGCACTGACGCCGTTTGCCTTGGGTAGCGACGCGAAAAATGTTTGCGCGATCGTCGGCAAGAGCAACAAAATGCCCGCGAGCATCAGCGCGATCGCGATGTAGCCGCCAATCGGTAGTGTTGTGACCATCGGTAAATACAGCACGATGACGGCAAGGCCCAGACACGCGAGGCCGTGGCTGGGCCTTGCCCAACGTCGCAACGGCAGTTCCTGGCTGCCGGCGCGTAGTGCCGGTGCGGGAGGTGTTGCCGCCGCTTCAAGTGCGGGCACCAGCGTGCCGGTGAGCGCGACGACGATACCGAGTAACACGAAAGCAATGACCGGCGCGGCACTCAGATGCAGCGTCGGCGTGACGCCCGGAAAATAACCCGCGCCCAAATCCGCGCCCACCGTGCGCAACGTGAAGGCCGCCAGACCATAGCCAAGAACCACGCCCAGCGCGGCGCCGCAGGCGCCGATGGCCGCGCCTTCAAGCAATAAATAAGCGATCAGTCGTCGCCGTGACAGCCCTAACACACGCACTAAGGCCAGTTGTGGGCGACGCCGAACAACGGCAAGCGCTTGGGTTGAGGCGTTACAGAAACAGGTTATTGAGAAATTGTAAGGAAAATTACCGCTAGTTGAGGCGAGATAAATTTAAGTCGCGGGTTTTCTTAACAGAGGGTGGGCTGCTTTAGAATAAAGTCATATCGCAGCAGAGGTGAGTTGTGGACGGATTGCTGAGCTTTTGGGTGCTAAGTGCAGTTTTTGCAGTTGTAGGCGCAGCTTTAAAAGGGCTGATTCGGCCGCTAAGTTTGGCAACATTGGCGATCGCAACCCTCTTCATTGCTCCGGGCAAAATGGCTGAAACCTTCAACGCCGTTCGCACCGGTGATGTCAAGTTAGCTTTCCCTTCCTTGCCACCGCCGCCGCCCGCAGTCCCTACTGCAAATTCTACTCCAACCAATGGCGCTGCTCCTGTGCCCCTAAACCCTACTGCGACTC
>JANMJR010000313.1:0-19281 GCA_031371465.1 Pseudomonadota bacterium | reverse complement strand
TGCGGCAAAAGATTAAAAGGCTCGATGCGCGCTTGTTTTATATTTTCCAAATGCTTATCGAGTCTTTCATCTATGTGCACGAATGAATCTCTGACATGTACATTCTTAATCGTTGCTAGCTTTTCAATAGGAATTTCAAGCATTGCGATAAGGGCCTGCCGACGATTCGATTTAACTGCCGTATCCCGTTCCTTTTCCCCTTTAAACAATAAGGTTCTAATCACATAGGCTGAAGACAAAAAGGAGCTACACAGCGCAAGAACTTTTGCCGGAGAGTCGCGCTCCTCGTTTAATGAGCTCCATCCATCAGCGGCATTCAGTAAACAGGAATACGAGTATTCTGCAACGCTACACTGAATCAAAAGTTCATGAAGAAAAATCGTGGCCGAGATTCTGTTCATGGCGGCTCTGTATCAAAATGATGTTGGCCACGGATCTGGCGATCCGAACACACCAAAAATCTATTCCCAAGAGGAGACTTATGCCGCCTTCTTAAGCTTCGCAGCAGTGGTTTTCTTCGCGGCGGGCGTTTTTGCTGCCGGTTTTTTGACGACAACTTTCGTAGTCGTTTTCTTGACCGGCGCTTTGCTCGTACGTCTACCTTTACCCGGCTTCGCCGCTTTGGCCTCGAGCAAATTAATCGCCTGTTCCAAGGTAATCGTATCGGGCGTCAGTTCCGGCGGAATAGTCGCGTTGACTTTGCCGTGTTTAACGTAAGGCCCATATTGGCCGGAAAAGACGCTGACGTTTTGTTGATCGTCGGGGTGCTCACCCAAGACTTTTAACGGCGTAGCGCCGGCGCGACCAGCGGATTTCGGTTGCGCCATGATTTCAAGCGCGCGCGCCAAATCGATGGTGAAGATGTCATCGGCCTTTGGAATCGAGCGGAATTCTTTCTCGTGCTGGATATACGGACCGAAGCGGCCGTTGTTGACGATAACTTTTTTGCCTGATTCTGGATGTATGCCGAGTTCGCGCGGCAGCGACAATAGTTTATCCGCCACTTCCATGGTGACTTGCGCGGGCAGCATGCCTTTGGGTAGCGACGCGCGCTTTGGTTTCTTGCCGTCTTCCGCTGCTTCGCCGAGTTGCACGTAGGGGCCGTAAGGGCCGTTCATCAACAACACTTTAATGCCCGCAGCCGTCACGCCGATTTCCACTGGGCCAGTCTGCGCGGGAGCGCCGTCGGGGCCGTCTAAATTGCGCGTGTAGTCGCATTCGGGATAGCCGGCGCAGCCGATGAAGCGGCCGCGTTTACCGAGGCGAATCGAGAGTCCCTTGCCGCATTTCGGGCAGGCTTCGTCGAGCGCTTCATGGGTGATTTCGGCGCGCGAGACATTACTTTTCTCTTCGATCGCGCGATTGAAGTCACCCCAAAATTCTTCCAACACCGGTATCCATTCCAGTTTGCCGTTGGAAATATCGTCGAGTTTGTCTTCGAGCTTGGCGGTGAAGTCGTAATCGACGTAACGAGTGAAATGCTCGGTCAAAAATTTGCTGACAATTTTGCCCACGTCCGTCGGCGAGAAACGTTTTTTATCGAGGATCACATACTCGCGAGCGATCAACGTGGAGATGATGCTCGAGTAAGTCGACGGCCGGCCGATGCCGTGTTCTTCCAAGGTTTTAACAATCGTCGCTTCGGTGTAGCGCGGCGGCGGTTGGGTGAAATGTTGCTCGCCGTAGAGCTTGTCGATGGGCACCACTTCGCCCATGTCAAGCGCGGGCAATTTGCTCTCGCCTTCCGCTTCGCGGTCGTCTTCATCTTCCAAATAGACCGCGATGAAGCCGGGAAAGACCATGGTCTGGCCCGTGGCGCGGAACAAATTTTGATCGCCGCCGACAGCCAGATCCACCGCAACCGTATCGAATTTCGCCGGGCTCATTTGGCACGCAAGCGTGCGTTTCCAAATCATTTCGTATAAGCGAAATTGCTCCGGCGTCAAAAATTCTTTCAAGCTTTGCGGCGTGCGGTCGATGGCGGTGGGGCGAATGGCTTCGTGGGCCTCTTGCGCATTCTTCGAGGCGTTTTTGTAAAACACCGGACTGCCCGGCAAATAATCCGCGTCGAAATTTTTCGTGACGTAGCCGCGAATATCGTTCAGCGCCTCGTTCGACAACACGAACGAATCGGTACGCATATAGGAAATCAGGCCCACCGGCCCGCTGCCGATGTTGACGCCTTCGTACAACTGCTGCGCGATTTTCATGGCGCGATCGGTTGAGAAGCCGAGCTTACGCACCGCTTCTTGTTGCAACGTCGACGTGGTAAAGGGCGGCGCGGGTGAGCGGGTTTTACGCTTTTTCTCTAGGTTGACGACGGTCGCGTTGCCCTTGGCGTTGTTCGCTAAAAAATCCGTAATGTCTTTTTGCTGCGCGTCGTTGGTGACGCTGAACTGCGTGAGCTTTTCGCCTTTGAATTGCGTCAGCTTCGCGGTGAAATTCTGCGTCGCTTTGTGGCTGTCGAAATGGATGCTCCAATATTCTTCGCTCTTGAAGGCGAGAATTTCATCTTCGCGCTCGACGATCAAACGCAGAGCCGGGCTTTGCACCCGACCGGCTGAAAGTCCGCGCCGAATCTTCTTCCACAACAACGGCGATAGATTGAAACCGACCAAATAGTCCAGCGCGCGGCGCGCTTGCTGGGCATTGACTAACGGCATCGCGATTTCGCGCGGATTATCGACCGCGGCTTTCACCGCAGCCTGCGTGATTTCGTAAAACGCGACGCGGTGCAGTTCCTTGCCCTTGAGCAGTTTTTTCGATTTCAGAATTTCCGCGATGTGCCAGGCAATCGCTTCGCCTTCCCGATCCGGGTCAGTCGCGAGGTAAATTCGATCGGCTTTCTTCACCGCGTCGGCCAGCGCCTTGACATGTTTTTCGTTGCGCTCGACTAATTGATACTTCATGGTGAAGCCATTTTCGGTATCCACCGCACCGGTTTTCGGCACGAGATCGCGCACATGGCCGTAGGAGGCAAGAATGTCGAAACTCTTTCCGAGATATTTTTTTAGCGTCTTCGCTTTGGAAGGAGATTCGACGATCAGTAAATTTTCTGACATGGCAGCTCACGAAATAAAAACGTTTGCGTGAAATTTGTAGTCCTCGGGGTCACCGAGGTCACGGCAAGGAACGCGATAATAAGTACATTTCGCCCGTGATGCAACTTCATGAGCTACGCGACTCGATCGCACAAGCGGAATGCCACGGTCCAAAATTGGCGGCCGTCGAACTCGAATTCGTCGATGACGATCATGTTGTTCTTACGAACATGGGCATGATAGGAATGAACATTGCTCTGCGCGATGAAGGCGATGCCCAAATCGAAGTGCGCACTTTGCGCGGCGCTGATCGTCTGTAGCAGGCCGTTCAATAGGCCACGGCTGCGCGCCGCACGATCAATACACACCGGGCCATATATAAGGTATCGCAGGTTGCTGACCGGCTGACCTAGAAACCTTGCGCCAGGAAATCGGCTCAGCATGTGGGCAATCAACGGCACGCCGGCGGCGAATTCTTCGGTCTCCGCCATGGCGTAGGCGAGTACGCGACCGCCATCCAGCGCGACAAAAATTCCCAAACCTTGGTTAATCGCCGCGAGGTCTTGCGCGTTGTATTCCACCGACAGGAATCCTTGCTGCTGTTGCGCCTCATCCAAATTCCAGCGCAGGTTCTGCTCCTGCAATGCCAGAATTTGCGGGAAGTCGCTGTTTACGGCACGGCGATAATCGATCTTGGTCAGCACCGGCGAAGCATAGCCCGAGTCGTCAGAAACGTATAATTTTTTTATTGTCGCCTCGTGCGGGCGCGCTCATTGATCTGGCCAATGTCCGCGGAGGCAGTACCAGAGCGGCTCTTGACGCATATCCAGCAGCAATGAGGGTCATACGAGCGCGCGCAAGGCGTGAATGTAATTGATCGGCGCATGGTCGGCGAAGCTGCGCAGCAACGCATTAGCGGGCTGGCGCCATGCGTATTGGAACGCGTAGGCCAACTTGGCGCTGCGTTGATCCGAGCGAATCGCGGCATCGGATAGTCCGGCGCGCAGCATGCCCGCTTGATCAAAATATTGTAGTACGCCGACGTGGTCGTAGAACCAGCTCGCGCGCGGAATGCGGCACACGATGTCGCTGCAATCAACGTAGCGTTCGTGGGTCAAATCGGCCAGCGATGCGGCGAAAGCGGCATCGCCGACGCGCGGCGACCCGAAGGTGTAGAGCGCGCTGGGGCGGCGCAGGGCGGCGGATAAAGTCGCGAGCGCCGCGCCAAGGCTGTGCCCAGTGTAAAGCATACGAATGTTCTGATGGCCCTGGATCGCAATGACAATGTCGCGCCATTTTCCCGCCAGCATATCGCCGAAGCCTTTATGCACACGACCCGGTCCAACCCAAGGCCGGAGGAAGGCGTTGGCATTGGTCAGCGTGTCTTGAAGCTCATCCGGCTGGGCGCCGCGATAGGTCAACACGCCAAGCCGTTTCAGCGGATTCACGGTCAAGAAAGCCTGTAATCCGTTCGCATCGAAAAATTTGCAGTCGCTGAAACCAATTGCCATGAGCAGGCTCGCCACTTCATGCTGGGTCGCGGCATCTTTTTCAAAACCGCAATACACCAGACGCGAGAGTTCCGCGCACAGCAAGGCTTCGCTGCCTGTCGCGCGTGCGTCGAGCGAAGTGGCAAGGGCACAGGGTTTGTACAGCGCGCGGCGCGTGGGATCGTAGGCGATGGTACGGTTCATGGCGTTCTTGTCGCGAGGTAGGTTCAATAAAATACTGCTATGCTTCGAGCAATTCAATTCCCCGTCGCGCGATGGAAGCTTGGCTCACCAACTTGTTCGGATCGCAATCGGGCCTCATCGCGCTGTTCCTATCGGGGTTTTTCGTCGCTATGTTCATCCCCGGCGGCGCGGAAATTTTCCTCTTCAGCACGATTAAACTCCACCCGCATCTGTTCTGGCAAGCTATTGCCGTCGCAACGCTGGGTAACGTGTTGGCGGGATCGATGACCTATTGGGTCGGGCGATTATTGCCTGAAGGCAAATCGCTGCCGGACAAAGCAAAAGGTTGGCTGAGCCGCATTCACGATTACGGCCAGCCGATTATGTTGATCGCCTGGGTGCCGTGGCTCGGTGAAGCGATTTGCATCGCCGCGGGTTGGTTGCGTTTGAATTTTCCGGTCTCGGCGTTGTTTCTTACCATGGGAATTTTCTCGCGGTTTTGGTTAACAGCATTGGCGGCACGTTAGCTTATTTTTTAGGCATCTCGCCGTGAGGCAATACCGGCGCGACGTTCCAGGCATGCCGTGCTACCAGGCAATCTGAACGGGCATCGTGGCGCAGGGTATTCAACTTGCACTTAGTATATTCGCGTCGCGCGCGATCACCCGCCGTCCATTCGGCAGCTTGTCGAGATCACTCAGCGCGGGTCCAGCACGATATATCGGCGCACCGCCACTCTTTGGCGTCACCCTCACTTTCAATTGATTCCGGCAATAGCCATGTGCGCCGAAGATTTTGATTTCTTAGATATCGCTCGACACTTGAATTTGAAATTTTTCCAGCGCGGTGGCGAACGAAACCGCGAAGGCGTCGCGCCCGCGCATCGGCGGCTGACCGCTGACGAGAAAAATTACATCCTCCGCCATTAACATTTTCAAATGGGCGATATCGCCGGCGGCGGTTGCCATCATCCAATTCAAGGTGAGTTCGCGGCTCCGGGCTGATGAGCCTAATGCTATTTCGGCGACGGCATGGCGGATGGACAATGTTGGCGATTATTTCCCTAACATTGACGTTCTGCTCCGGCTTGCAGGCGATTGCATGCTGGGCGTTGCGGCGTGATTTCGATTGGCAATGGTGGCTGCCGAATTTGTTTTTATTGCTGTATCCACTTTGGTACTTACCACGGCTTGTGTTTAGTCGAAACGAGCTTGAAGGTTGACATCGCCCGGTCTGTCGGCATAATAGTTCTATGAAATTAATGCTGCAGTAGAAAAACCATGCATCGAAAAGAAATGTCGTCGATTTTCCCCATCGCGAAAGTTTTTGCTATCGCCTCGGCCAGCCTCGCATTTCTTATTTCTACCGGCTGTGCATCAGCGCCCGGCAAAGATAACAAAAGCACGAGTCGCACCAGTCAAAAAGGCAAGGTATCGAAGGAAGGCGAAAAAATTACCATGGACAAACTCGATCAGTTGACCTACGGGTTTGCCGATCGCTACATGGCCTACATCGTCAGCGCTTGCGACGAAATAGAGAAAAGCGGCGCGACGCCACAGCAACGACGGCTCGCGTACCAAGTTAATCTCACGCAAATCAGCTCCATTTACGACTCGGGAACCTGTAGTCTAAGCGGTGGTTGATCCCGATCCGGCCGTAACGGTCACGCCACCGAGCCGACCGCTCTGGAAAAATTACAACGTAATGATTCCAATCTGGCTCGGTTTGTTGGGGTTGGTTTGGTTGGGCGTATCCTTGGGCGTAGACAAGCGCGTCATCGCTTCGGTTGTGTTTTTGCTCGGCTTGCTGTCAAATGCGTTTGCCTGGCTATTGGGTATCGTTGCCTTGTTTCCAATCGTAGGGCCGTTGATCGTCAAAGTGCTGTCGTTGTCGATCATTTGGATCTTGAACGCTCTTGGCTATTTGGTTTCGTTTGTGGCGATACGGCGCGGCTACTCACGCGACGTCATGACCTATCGCGGGCTGACGGTGGCATTGATTGTCGGAATTATTATCGGCTATGTGGTCGGTAAATATGTTTAGCGCGGTAATCCCTTGTTGCCTTCCGCGCTAGAATCCTGAATAATCGTGCGTAAGGTCTTATATAAGACCGGTGATTTTATACAATTCAATCAGATAGCATCCTAAGTTGGGAGGAGACATCAGTGGCTAACGAAATTGCAGCATCCAGCATAAGAGCGCGGAGCGAGGGCATGACCCGCGAAGAGAAGAAAGTTGTTTTTGCCTCGTCGTTGGGTACGGTGTTTGAGTGGTATGACTTTTATCTGTACGGAAGTCTTGCCGCCATTATCAGCAAGCAATTCTTCGCCGGCGTGAATGAGACCACTGCGTTCATTTTCGCCTTAATGGCGTTCGCGGCGGGCTTTGCCGTGCGGCCGTTCGGCGCGATCTTCTTCGGCCGCCTGGGCGATTTGATCGGCCGTAAATATACCTTCCTCGTCACCATTATGATCATGGGTATTTCGACCTTTGGCGTCGGATTGCTGCCGACCTATGCCTCAATCGGCTTAGCGGCGCCGGTCATTCTCGTTGCCTTACGCTTGTTGCAGGGACTCGCGCTCGGTGGTGAATACGGCGGGGCGGCGACCTACGTCGCCGAGCATGCGCCGAAAGATCGGCGCGGCTACTATACCGCGTGGATTCAGACGACGGCGACCGTTGGCTTACTGATCTCCTTGGTGGTTATCCTGGTCACGCGCGAGTCGATCGGCAAAGAGTCATTTGAAGCTTGGGGTTGGCGCATTCCCTTCTTGATCTCCATCGTGCTGCTCGGTGTCTCGGTGTGGATACGTTTGTCGTTGGATGAGTCGCCGGTGTTCCAACGTATGAAATCCGAAGGCAAGCAATCGAAAGCCCCCTTGAAGGAGTCGTTCGGGCAATGGGGCAATTTGAAACTGGTGCTAGTGGCCTTGTTCGGCGCCGTGGCCGGCCAAGCGGTGGTGTGGTACACAGGACAGTTCTACGCGTTGTTCTTCCTCACGCAGACGCTGAAAGTCGACGGCAATACGGCGAACTATATGATCGCTGCTTCGCTGATTATCGGTACGCCGTTCTTCATTGTCTTCGGTAGCCTGTCGGACAGGATTGGCCGCAAACCCATCATCATGGCGGGATTGTTGGTCGCGGCGCTGACGTATTTTCCGATCTTCAAAGCGATCACCACCTACGCTAACCCGGCGCTCGCCCATGCACAGCAGAATTCGCCCGTGACCGTGGTTGCGGATCCGGCCAGTTGCCATTTCCAATTCGATCCGGTCGGCAAAGCGAAATTCACCAACTCCTGCGACATCGCGAAGAGCGCCTTGGCAAAGGCAGGTATTTCCTACTCAAACGAAGCTGCGCCCGCCGGCGCCGCTGCCCAGATCAAATTCGGAGCGAGTGCCATTGATGTTTACGATGGCAAAGCGCCCGATGCGAAAGAGAAGGGGGAAGCCTTTAAGAAAACCTTCAGCGAGGCCGTCAAGGCCGCCGGTTATCCGGCGAAAGCCGATCCGGCCGGCGTGAACCACGTCATGGTCACGCTATTGCTGACCTTGCTTGTTATCTACGTCACGATGGTTTACGGTCCGATCGCGGCGTTCTTAGTCGAGTTGTTCCCAACCCGGATCCGCTACACCTCGCTGTCCCTGCCCTACCATATCGGCAACGGCTGGTTCGGCGGATTCTTACCGACCACGGCGTTCGCCATGGTCGCGGCGACGGGTGATATTTACTACGGACTGTGGTATCCGATCATTGTCGCACTGGGAACATTTGTGATCGGCATGTTGTTCATCAAAGAAACCAAAGACGTGGATATTTTGGCCAAAGACTAGCCCTTCGCGCCAATGAAAGCCCGCGGCGAGTGCCGCGGGCTTTTTTTTTACCATTGAAATTGAAAAGGACACCACGCCAGCACGCTTACGGATATTGCCTGTGCACCAACATGCCTTGGAGACTGGCGATGGCTGAGACTCTACGGGGGTTACGTCGACGCAATCTAACCGCCCTTGAACTCCCGGACAACGTGTTGCTGGCGCCGACTCACGGGCAGTTTTTCTTCGCTTCCCGTAAGCAGCACCACCCAATGGCCGTCGCCGCTTTCCTCGGCGACGCGCTCAAAACCGCGCACGGCGCTACGCGCCACGAGGCACGCCCGATGCACGCGCAAAAATTGTTCGCCGAATTCCTCTTCGATATTGGTCAACGATTCTTCGAGCAGGTACTCACGCTCGGCGGTTTTGATGGTGACGTATTTCAACTCGGCACGCAGATACAGTACGTCCGTCAACGGAACGAGCAGTATCTTGCCGCGTTCGGCTACGCTCAAATGACTGCGCGCGCGCTGTTGTAGCTGTTCCAAACCATTCAGCCTCACGCCCAACCGCCCCTTGGCTTTTTCCAGCGCGGCCTGCAACCGCTCGCGTCGAATCGGCTTTAACAGATAGTCAACGGCGTTCAGTTCAAAGGCCTTGACAGCGTAGGCGTCAAACGCGGTGGTGAAAACAATCGCCGGCGGCGCAGCCAGGTTTTGCAGGTGGCGCGCGACTTCGATGCCGTCCATCCCGGGCATGCGGATGTCGAGCAGAACAATATCGGCGCTGATTTCGTTGAGCAGCGTGACGGCCTTTAGTCCATCGCTTGCCTCGGCGACCACCGATAACGCGACGTGCTCGCTGAGGTCATGCAGGATCTCTTTGAGGCGATTGCGCGCGGGCAATTCGTCGTCGACCACCACTATTTTCAGCCGCGTATCCATTAGCGTTTGGTGGTGTAGGGGATGGTGATCGTTACTTGGTAGCCACTGCTGAGGATTTGGCTTTTCATTTCCGCCTCGACATCGAAATGTAGCGCCAAGCGTTCGCGAATATTGTTGAGAGCCATTTTATTGCCTTGATGATGGGCGCCGGCCTCACCGCGAAAGGGATTGCGCAGCACGAAAATGACTTGATCGCGGTTGCGGTAAATGTTGATGTTTATTTCGCCCGGCTCGGCGACGGGCTCGATTCCGTGGTAGACGGCGTTTTCCAACAAAGGTTGGAGGATCAGCGGCGGCACCAAGGCATCTTCCGGCATGTTATCGATATGCCAGGCGATGCGCAGGCGGTCGCCGAGCCGGAGCTGTTCGATTTCGAGATATTGGCGGCATAGGACAAACTCGGTCTGCAAGGGCACGAGCTGCCGGTTGTCTGCCATGAGCACACGGAACAGATCCGCCAGATCCTCCAGCACGCGCTCCGCGCGGCGCGGATCGGCGCGCATTAAACTCAAGACCGCCGTCAAACTATTGAATAGAAAATGCGGGCGGATGCGCGCCTGCAGAGCCTGCAGCCGCGCTTCGGTAATGGCCGGCGATAACGCGCGGCCGCGCAAGTTAAGATACAACAGGACAATCCCGGTGCAGACCAGAGTGAAAACCATTACCGCGGGCAGCGCAAGGGAAGCTTCCCCCGGCAACAACACGCCAATGCTGAAAAACAACCCGACGCCAATGGCCGCCTCGAGAATAAACACCGCGACCACGAATTCGCGGTAGGGCTGACCAGCAAACAAGCGCCGCAGCCCGCACAACGACAACAGGCTAGCTAGAAGCGCGGGTTGGATAAAAACCGAGAGTGGCAAAAATTCCTGCAAGAACCCCGGCCAACTCGGTTCGCGCGCCATCCCGGCCAGAACACCCAGCCCGTTGACGATCAGCATCACCCGCAACATCACGCCAAGGTTGCAAAAATCCGGCAGCGCGGGGGGTGGCGTGTTTTGATTTATACTTGCCATCCTTTAATTGTAAGCAGCTTTTTCCATGTCCGGTCAACAAGACGATTCCGCAAAAGCCTGGTCAGGCCGCTTTTCACAACCTGTTGCAGAATTGGTCAAACGCTACACGGCGTCGGTGGAATTCGACCAGCGCTTGGCGGAATTCGACATTCAAGGTTCTCTCGCGCATGCTCGCATGTTGGCAAAACAAGCCATCATTGGCGCTGCCGATCTGGCGGCCATTGAACACGGTTTGACGGAAATCCTGGCGGATATTCGCGTGGGGAAGTTCGTCTGGTCTATCGATCAAGAAGATGTTCACCTCAACATCGAAAAGCGGCTGACGGAATTAGTCGGCGACGCCGGCAAGCGTCTGCACACTGGGCGCTCGCGTAACGACCAAGTTGCAACGGATATTCGGCTGTTCCTGCGCGACGCGATTGACGCCATCAGCGCCGCGATCAGACGGCTGCAAGCTTCCATCGTCGGCCTCGCCGAAATTCATGTTTCGACCCTGATGCCGGGATTTACTCACTTGCAAGTTGCTCAGCCCGTCACCTTCGGTCATCATTTGATGGCTTATTTTGAGATGCTTGAACGTGATCACGCGCGAATGGGTGACTGCCGCAAGCGGGTCAACCGGCTGCCCCTGGGCGCGGCAGCCTTGGCGGGCACCAGCTTCCCCATCGACCGGGCGTTCGTTGCCGACGCGTTGGGTTTCGACGGCGTCTGCGAAAATTCCTTGGACGCCGTGTCCGACCGCGACTTCGCCATTGAATTCTGCGCCGCCGCGGCGATCGTCATGACCCATCTGTCCCGCTTGTCGGAAGAATTGATTCTATGGATGAGCCCCCGATTCGGATTTGTCGAGCTAGCGGATCAGTTTTGCACCGGGTCGAGCATCATGCCGCAAAAGAAAAATCCCGACGTCGCGGAACTCGCGCGCGGCAAAACCGGCCGAGTCAACGGCCATCTGATCGCCTTGTTGACCTTGATGAAAGGCCAGCCATTGGCCTACAACAAGGACAATCAAGAGGACAAGGAACCGCTGTTCGACACCGTCGACACGTTGTTGATGACGCTAACAATCTATGCGGATATGCTTAAAGCGGTGACGGTTTATCCGCAGGCAATGCGCCTAGCGGTGTTGGAAGGCCACGCGACGGCAACGGATTTGGCGGATTATTTGGTCAAGAAAGGCGTCCCGTTCCGCGATGCTCACGAAGCGGTCGCCCGCGCCGTACGCGCGGCGGAAACCCAAGGTTGTGATCTGAGCGCTTTGCCGCTAGCGACTTTGCGTGGCTTCTCAGCGCTGATCGAATCGGACGTGCTCACCCTGCTTACCCCCGAAGGCTCGCTCGCCGCGCGAAACCACATCGGCGGCACCGCGCCCGATCAGGTGCGCGCCGCGATTCAACGCGCCAAAGCCAAACTCAACCTCTAAACCGCCGATTTCGGGACGTGTTCGCGGCACACCAGCCGCGTCTCCGGGCCGGACAAGCGCTCGGCGAACAACGCGCAATGGTGGGTGCGCTGACTCTTACGTTGGCAATAAATACACGTATTGCAAACCCCAAAAGTACGCGCGCCGTTGTGGTTTTGCAGCATGTATAGCGTTTCGCGCAACGCCGAAACGCCGTTGCGGATGCGGTTGGCGCTAATGTTGCGGGTCGCCGATTGCCACATGGACGCTGGCTGCATCTCTTCCAGCATGTCCTCACCTTGTTGGCTTAGGCGCAATCGCACAACGCGCCGGTCAACCTCGTCTTGGTAGCGCTCAATCAGCCCGCGCCGATCCAAAAGCAGCAAACTCTGCGATACGGTTCCCTTGGTGACGCCGAGAAACTCAGCTAGGGACTGCGGGGTGTTGCTGAACCGATTGGCCTGGTTGAGAAACAGCATTGCCTCTAGATGCACCGGCTGGAGCCCTTCTTGGCCAATCACGCGACGCATTTCGGCGCGGATCAGATTCCCCAAACGCTCGACCAACTGCAACATTGTCACCGGATTCTTGAGCATGACCCACCGCCTTTTATTAGTATCGATTCGATACTAATTTATCAAACCTGCATTTTATCAAAAAAATAGTATCGAGTCGATACAATATGAATTCTATCTCTCTGAATTATATGAAAATATCCACTTTGATCTGATTCTTAACCACCGCGGCGGCGCTGGCGCCAGCGCCACCGCCTAACCCGCTATCGCCCGGAGAGCCAGTGTTTATGCGGCTCTTCAGCCATATAACGGTTCCGCGCAGCGATTATTTCCCGAATTTATCAGGGCGCGCCGCCGCGAATCGGGTGTCGGCGCTGTGATACCATGGCGGCTCGAATTCTTCGGTGAGCATACTATGGTCAATGCCGTAAGGCTAGCGCTTCTGCTGCTTCTGCTGGCTGGCTGCGGCCTGAAAGGACCATTGAGTTTGCCGGAACCCGATCGCCCACCACAAAAAGAACAGAAGAAATGAGCCTCTCATCCCTAGTCCGCAGCGCTCAAGATGAACTCTTGGTCGAGGGCGTTCCCCTCGCGCGTATCGCCACGGAATTCGGCACGCCGAGTTACGTCTACTCCAAAGCGGCGCTGGTTCAAGCCTATGTTGATTTCACAACGGCCTTCCCAAAGCGCGACATGCTCGTTTGTTACGCCGCGAAAGCCAATTCCAACCTCGCAATCCTCGGCCTATTCGCTAAGCTGGGCGCCGGGTTTGATATCGTCTCGGAGGGCGAGTTACTGCGTGTTTTGGCGGCCGGCGGCGATCCGCGCAAGATCGTATTCTCCGGTGTGGGCAAGCGCGCGGACGAAATGCGCGCTGCACTTCGGCACAATATTCTTTGCTTCAATGTCGAATCGCAGCCCGAGCTTTTACGACTGGCGCAGGTCGCGCACGACATGGGTGCGCGGGCTCCGGTGTCGATCCGCGTCAATCCCGATGTCGATCCGAAGACCCATCCTTATATAGCGACGGGGTTGAAGGAGAACAAATTCGGTGTTGCTTTCGAGGACGCCCGGGCGCTTTATCGGACGGCGCGATCGCTTGCGTCAATTCAGATCGTCGGGATCGACTGCC
Organism: Pseudomonadota bacterium; assembly: GCA_031371465.1. Taxonomy (GTDB): domain Bacteria; phylum Pseudomonadota; class Gammaproteobacteria; order Burkholderiales; family JALYOK01; genus JALYOK01. The sequence goes on along the minus strand of JANMJR010000313.1, from coordinate 5,743 downwards.
ATATCGGTTCGCAAATCACCGAGATTTCGCCGTTCGCCGACGCCTTGGATAAGGTGTTGCAACTGGTTGACCAGCTCGCTAGCGACGGCATTTCTTTGCATCACATTGATCTCGGCGGCGGCATCGGCATTCGCTATAAAGACGAGACGCCGATTGCCGTCAACGATTACGCGGCGACACTGAGCGCGCGCTTGCAGGGGCGTGAACATCAGTTGATCTTTGAGCCGGGCCGCTCTCTGGTTGGCAATGCGGGTCTGCTGCTGACGCGGGTTGAATATATTAAACAAGGCGGGGAACGCCGCTTCGCCATCGTCGATGCGGCGATGAATGACTTGATCCGCCCGGCGCTGTACGACGCCTATCACGAAGTGGTCGCGGTCGCGCCGACGCCTCGGCAAGCGGCGCTACTCTACGACATCGTCGGCCCGGTTTGCGAAAGCGGCGACTTCCTCGCCCGCCAGCGCATGCTCGCCATCAAGCCCGGCGACCTGGTCGCCGTCCTCTCCGCCGGCGCCTATAGCAGCGTCATGAGTTCAAACTACAATACCCGACCGCGCCCAGCGGAAGTCATGGTAGATGACAAGATGACTCATCTGATTCGCGCCAGGGAAAGCATACAAGACCTCTATGCGCACGAAAGGCTGCTGCCTTAACTCACCCCTCGGCGGCGCGAATTATGCGCACCGCTCGCCTCCTCGAAAGACCTGTTACAAAAACAGCGCACTTGCATCAATTAGTATCGACTCGATACTAATCATCTAGAAATCATGCAAAAAACATTGTCAAAATCATTGATTTCCTGTGCATTTTTGAAATGCTTGCAATAGAATTCAATCACCAAGATAAATATCAAGTGTAGTGATCGTGTTTGAGTTGTAGTCGCTATCTTGATTCGCTCACCGATGCGCTTGGTCGTGTATGCAGCATCAACACGAGTCTTAACGGACGATACGGTAAAACTTTATAAGGAGTTTATACATGGCAACAGCAGCAAAGAAACCCGCGGCTAAGAAGCCCGCCGCGAAAAAACCCGCAGCTAAGAAGACCGTCGCCAAGAAAGCGGCGGCGAAAAAACCCGCGGCGAAAAAACCCGCGGCGAAAAAACCTGCAGCGAAAAAAGCGGCAGTAAAGAAGCCTGCGGCTAAGAAACCCGCAGCGAAAAAAGCGCCCGCCAAAAAAGCGGTCGCCAAGAAGCCTGTAGCGAAAAAAGTCGTGGCGAAAAAGCCTGCAGCGAAAAAAGCTGCGGCGAAAAAGCCTGTGGCGAAAAAGGCTCCGGCCAAGAAAGCACCGGCAAAAAAGTCAGCAGTAGCGAAGAAGCCCGCTGCCAAGAAGCCAGCGGCGAAAAAGCCGATGGCCTCGCCGATGGCCCCCGCCCCGCTGATCAAGCCTATTTTCTCTTAAGGCTGTCCGGCGAAACGCCGCCATTCTCCCGCGCAAGCGTAGCTGCGCGGGAGAATGGCGGCGACTTTATTTTTATTGTTCGGTAGACACGCTACATGCGTTGTGCAATCGCACTGGCGCTGGCGCCGGTCGCCTGCTTGCGTTTTTGCACCGTCCAATAGATTCGCATGCCCAGCAGTAGCGCCAGAATCCCGGCGTATAGCAGCGGCTCGCGAATATCGCGTTTCACCAGCCACCAATAATGCACGACGCCGAGCATGGCGATTCCATAGACCAGCCGATGCAGCGCCTGCCAGCGTTTACCGCCGAGGCGCTTGACCATGGCATTGGTGGAGGTTAGCGCAAGTGGGAGCAAACACAAAAACGCTAAGAATCCCACCGTGATGAAAGGCCGCTTGATCACGTCTTTGACGATGTCCTGCAAATCGAAGAACTGATCGAGCCAAATATACGTTACGAAATGCAGGCTGGCGTAAAAAAATGCGAACAGCCCGAGCATTCGGCGCAGCTTAATCAGCCATTGCCAACCGGCTAAGCGGCGCAACGGCGTCACGGCCAGGGTAACCATCAGGAAGATCAGCGTGCTCTCCCCGAGATCGCGGGTGATGAACTCGATTGGGTTCGCCCCAAGATTGAAAGGCTGCCCGCGCCAGGAGTTCCAGCCGCGCAACGCCAATAGCAAAAAAGGGAGGGTTGCCGCAGCAAAGGCCGTGACCTTCAGCCGCCCGAGTTGTTTGCTGTCGAGGGTTTTGAGCTTCGCGAAACGCGCCATTTTAGAACGACTTCTTCAGATCCATCCCGCTGTAAAGTTGCGCGACCTGGTCGGCATAACCGTTGAACGGCAGCGTCTTGCGTTTGCCGAATTCGCCGATGCGCCGCTCCTTGGCCTGACTCCAGCGCGGATGATCGACATCGGGATTGACGTTGGAATAGAAGCCATACTCAGACGGCGCAGCGCGGTTCCACGCCGTCAACGGCTCCTTTTCGACGAAGCGAATTTTGACGATAGACTTGGCGCTCTTAAAGCCATATTTCCACGGCACAACAATGCGCACCGGCGCGCCGTTTTGGTTCGGCAGCACTTCGCCGTACAGTCCAACACCTAGTAGCGCGAGCGGATGCATCGCCTCGTCCAAACGCAGGCCCTCGACGTACGGCCAATTCAACACCGCTGATTTCTGCCCAGGCATCTGGTCCGGCGCCTGCAAGGTCGTGAACTCGACGAATTTCGCTTTGCCCGTCGGTTCGACACGTTTGATCAATTCGCTCAGCGAATAGCCGATCCAGGGAATCACCATCGACCAACCCTCGACGCAACGCAGGCGATAAATGCGTTCTTCGAGCGGCGCGAGTTTGAGCAGCTCATCGATGTCGTAAACCTTCGGGCGTTTGACTTCACCCTCGACGGTGACTGTCCAGGGGCGCGTTTTCAACGTCGCCGCGTAAGCGGCCGGATCGCCTTTATCCGTCCCGAACTCATAAAAATTGTTGTAGCTCGTCACATCGCGCAGCGGTGTTAACGGATCGTCCGCGGTCGCCATCGCTTTCTTCGCGACGCTGAGTTTGCTCAAAGCGTGCGCCTCGCGTGGCGCCAAAATGCCGCCGGCTAATGTCGCCAAACCCGTCGCCGCGCTGAACTGCAAAAACTCGCGGCGCTTCGAATAAAGCGGTTGATCGGTAATTTCCGAGGGAAGGATGTCCGTGGGTGGTCTGATAATCAAGTGCTGTCTCCTAGTTTCTCGATGAGGCTATATACGTATTTGGCACAAAGCTGGATGTTAGTCGTAATACCGAGTCTAGACTGACGTTTTGCCAAAACGATCACAAAAAGATCACGTTTCTCAACCAAGCCCCGAGTTCGAGGACTAAATCCACACCGAGCGGCACGCCTGACAGCCAATAACCGCGCGGCGTTCCCGGCATGCGGGGCCAGATTTAAGTATCGGCGCGCCGGTCGGCGTTACCGCCAAGCGACGAGCTAAGCCGGATAGCGGATTTCCGCGCCACCGGCGCGCATCAGTCCGCCCGCGCCGTGTTTAAGTTTGGACTGATACAGCGCCAAGTCGACGGATTCGAGCACCGCATCCAGGGTCGTGCCATTACGGGGCGCCTCGCCATAGGCGATGGTGAGGCTGATGTCTTGGCCGCGCGCTTGCGCCGAGGCCACCACCTTATTCTGAATACGGCGCGCGACGAATTCTGCTTCGTCCATCGTAGTGTTGCTTAGCATCAAGACGAATTCGTCGCCGCCGTAGCGTGCTGCGATGTCGTGGGCGCGCAGCGATTCGCGCAAGATCGTCCCCAGCTCGCGCAGCACTTGATCGCCTGCCGGATGACCAAAGGTGTCGTTGATATACTTGAACTTGTCCATATCGGCGAACATCACCACGATTTTCTCACCGTGACCTAACGCGCGGTCGAACAAGCGCTCGGCGATTTCGTACAGGCCGCGTCGATTCAGTAAGCCCGTCAGCGTATCGGTGGCGTTGGTGTGTTCCAATTGGCGCCGGCTGGATTCGATCCGGCCCATTAACATGTAGGCATAAATCAACACAATGCCGGAGAACAGAGTCAGAAAAATCATCCCCGGCGCCATGCTCAACGTCGAATGAGTCTGGCGAATGCCGAGGGCGGCGAGTCCACCGACAAACGAAGCAATTAAGCCTTCGGCAAAAAACGGCATGCCATAGCGCATGCCATTGCCCAACACCACAAGAATATAAACAATCAGGCTTGGCGGGATGTCGTAAGGATCATTGAGTACGGCGACGGAAACGGCGACGATATCCAGCCACAGGGCAACGCGGTAGCGTCGGATAGAACGCGGATGACGCCACGCGTGCCACATAATCACGGTATTGACCAGGCTGTGCGCGATGAAAAACGCGTATATTTGCCACCGGCTCATACCCATTTCGCCGACTTCCGCGGAGCTGCCAAAAAACACCAGCGCCAGCGCGATGAACAGGTAGCGCGTGAGGAACTGAACGAGCTGTTCGTTCCATCCGGCAAAGCGCACCTCGCCCGACCAGGAATCGGACAACCGCCGGTGAGTGCCGCGGCGATCCGATCGCAACCTACGGCGATCGGCAGACGAGTCTTCAGCCATGTTTAGGCCAGCACCTGACCTGCGCCTGCAGAAAGTTCACGTCCAACGCCCTCCTCAAAGCAGAAACAGGGTTGCCAGTCCTAAAAAAATAAAAAAACCCATGCTGTCGGTGATCGCTGTGATCAACACACTCGATCCCACCGCCGGGTCTCGGCCAAGCCGATGCATCGCCAACGGTAACAGCGTACCCATCAAGGCTGCAACCAATAGATTGAGCGTCATGGCGCTCGACATCACCAACCCCAGCGGCACGCTATGATATAGCAGATACGCAATCACCCCCAAGATCCCCCCCCAAAACAGGCCATTGAGCAGGCTCACGGCCAATTCTTTTACCAGCAATTTTTTTGAGTTGGCCAAGTTGATATGGCCGAGCGCCAAACCGCGCACAATCAAGGTCGTGGTCTGGTTGCCGGAATTGCCGCCGATACCGGCGACGATGGGCATGAGCGCCGCCAGCGCGGCGAGCTTCTCGATGCTGCCCTCGAACACACCGATCACGCGCGAGGCAATCAGTGCGGTCACCAAATTAATCGCCAACCACAACCAACGATTCTGCGCGCTTTTCCACACCGACGAGAACAAGTCTTCTTCCTCACGCAATCCCGCCAGACCGAGCATCTGGTTGTCGGATTCTTCGCGCAGCACGTCCACCATGGAGTCGACCGTGAGGCGCCCGACTAGGCGATTGGAACTATCCACCACCGGCGCGGAAATGAAATCGTAGCGCTCGAACGCCGAAGCGGCGTCGGCCGCGTCATCGGTTGGTTTGAAGCTGGTGACCTCTTTTTCCATGGTGTCGCCGACGTTGCTGTCGGGATCGAGCACCACCATACGCTTCAGCGGCAGGCCGCCGAGCAAATGATCGTCGTGGTCAACCACAAACAGTTGATCGGTGTGATCCGGCAACTCGCCAAGGCGGCGCAAATAGCGCATCGCCGTTTCGATGCTGATATTCGGCCGCACCGAGACAATTTCAAAGTCCATCGCCGCGCCGACGGACTCGTCGGGATAGGACAACGCCGAGTGCACGCGCGCGCGATCCTGCGCATCGAGGCTTTCCAACACATCTTGAATCACGTCGCGCGGCAAGTCCGGCGCCAGGTCCGCCAACTCGTCGACATCGAGTTGCTCCGCTGCGGCGACCAGTTCGCGCGCATCCATGCTGGCGATCAAGGTCTCGCGCACCGAATCGGAGACTTCCAGCAAAATCTCGCCGTCGCGCTCGGCTTT
>JANMJR010000305.1:0-8931 GCA_031371465.1 Pseudomonadota bacterium | reverse complement strand
GTGACCTCATCACGCGAATAGGCTTTGGTGAACATCCCGGTAATGAAGCCCTCGGTGGTTTTTACGCCGTCGGCGCCGGCCAGCGAGTTAGTGACGTCGTAAAGCGAGTTTTTGTCGAGAATCGCGCCGGCGTCGGTTTTCTCTTGCTCTGCCCAAATGGGATTCGCCGTAATCATAGGCATCTGATCGATTAGCACCAACTTACTGAGCCGGTCGCTGCCGTACAACTCCCAATAGCCCCAGATCACCGAGCAGCCCATGGAGTGGCCCGCCAGCACTACATTGCGGAGGCCCTTGGCGGCGAGGAATTCGTGCACATCCGCCGACAAACGATGAATGCGATAACCGTAGGCCGGTTTGTCGGATTCGCCGTGGCCGCGCATATCGATGGCGATGACGCGATACTTATCGCTTAGGCCGGAAAGCTGATGCTTGAACTGAGCCGCGGTCTGCGACCAACCGGGAATCATCACCAGGGGCTGGCCCTTACCGGCCTCCCTGTAGTGCAGCTTGACCCCGTCGCTGGTAGTGAAACTGCCTTCGCTGATACCGCCGGCGGCGCTACCTGCAGCGGCTTTGGTATCGGCGCCCATGTTTTGACAAGCCGCCAATCCAGCGAGCGCGACGGTGACGATGAACTTGGTAAAAACGACGAATAGTTGTTTGCGACCCCAGATCATGTTTCCTCCTCAGTGAATAGAACCAGTGCGATTTTTTCGTAACAGCCGGGGTTCGAACTACCCCGAAAACTTCACCAACAGGGTTTAAATACGCCCCTTTTAAGCAAACGTCAATCTGTCAATAGTCGGCAAGTGCCTAAACGCATGCGCATTCCGGCGAAACCGGGCCAGCATTCCGCATTAAACCGGTCCAGGATAGCATCGGCCAGGGTAGACTGTAGGTTGACGACCACAACGCCGAGGACTAACATCGTTGCACAAAGGCGAATGCGACAGCAATTGTTGCATCTTCAAAGTTCAAACTATTCGCCTTTACGCAGAAATCGTTTAGGCACTGCACTGCTCGAGAAGGTTCTCGATGCACGGCAAATCAGGGTGCTGATCGACGAGACATAGCTAACGCAATTTTCGAGGAGAGCATGATGACGGTCACCCATTTTATAAAACATCTCGCGCTGGCCGGCGCGCTGACTTGCGCTTTGCCAGGTTTGGCGCCTGCCGCTGATCCCGGATTCCCGGCGCCGACCGGGGATGCAACCTTTGTTCCGTCGGACGCCAAGCTGGACAGGGTGTTTGACGGTGGATGTATTTTGACCGAGGGCGTTGCCGCTGGACATGACGGCATGATTTATTTCAGCGACATCACCTTTACCGAGTTCTGCAAAGATCCGTCGGGCAAATACCTGCAGGCGGGTAACATTTGGAAACACAATCCCAAGACCGGTGAGACCACAATTTTCCGCAGTCCTAGCGGCATGTCGAACGGTCTCAAGTTCGATCGCGAAGGCAATATGATTGCGGCGCTGGGCGCGGATTTTGGCGGTCGCATGTTGGTGAAGACCGATATGAAATCGGGCAAGACTTATGTCTTGGCAGGTATGTTTGAAGGCAAGGAATTCAACGCTCTTAATGACATCACCATCGATGAAAAGGGTCGCATCTATTTCACCGATCCGCGTTATTTGGGACACGAGTCGATTCGCGCCGACGGCTTTGCCGCCTATCGTCTGGATCCCGATGGGAAGGTATCGCGTGTGGCGACGGATTGCGGCAAGTGCAACGGCATACTCATCTCGCCCGACCAAAAGACCCTGTACATCGTCAGTAACGACAATGGCTGGCTCGCCTTTGAAAACTTAAAGGAAGGCGAGAAAACCTTGCAAGGCCCGCATATGCTTCAGGCCTACGACATCGACGCGGCGAGCGGCAACTTAAGCAACCGCCGGACGCTGATCGACTACGGCAAGCTCGACAAGCCCTGCAGCGGACCGGACGGCATGATCATGGATGCGGAAGGCAACATTTGGCTCGCGTCGCGGTGCGAGTGGCGCCCTGGCATTCAAGTGCTCAACCCACAAGGCAAGGAACTCGCATATATTTCCACCGGAAACGAGATGCCAACTAACGTCGGTTTTGGTCGCGGCGACGATGCCAATTTGCTTTGGGTGACGTCCGGGAAAAGCTTGTACAAGATTCGCGTCGGCAAGAAGGGCTATCAATTGCCGAAATGAATAATCTCGTACAATTGGGAACAATGAATGTCAATTGGAGTGCCTGAAAATTTATTAATTTGATCGCGATCAAAAAGTGAAGGGACCATCATGAATCAGCTAGGAATAGCATGGACAGTTTTGTTTTGCTTGGTAGTGGTATTTCCGGTTACCGCCCAAGAGAGCACTGAGGCGGCGCTCAACCGCCTGGAGGACGCGCGCTACGAAGCGATGAAAAATGCCGACGCCGAAGCCATGGACCAGCTTTTTGCGGAAGACATGGTCTACCAAACTTTGCAAGGCATCACCTACGACAAACCCGGTTATATCGCTTTGTTCAAGTCCGGCGACGTCAAGATCAATTCGTTTAGGCGGGAGAATAGCCGCGTCAAGTTTTATGGCGACACCGCGACGGTCATGGCTCACGCCTACCTCGATGCCGTCGTGAAGGGCGAACCGCGCCAGTTATCGCTGTTCTACTTAAACGTATGGGCAAAACGCGATGGTCGCTGGCAACTCGTCGCGCGCCAATCAACGCTGTTGCCGAAGAAATAGTGGGGGAGTCCTGCTTTAAGTACATGACGCGCTAGGCGACAGTCTCGCCAGGTGCCGTATCCAGCCGGGGTGGCCTAAGGCCATTGCCTCGTGGCATGACAACGGCGTTAGAATTTCGCCATTACATGCCGCGCCACGGTGTAATCTTCCAAGGCGTACATGGAAAGATCTTTGCCGTAGCCACTGGATTTCAATCCACCGTGGGGCATTTCGCTGACGAGCATGAAATGGGTGTTGATCCAAGTGCAGCCGTATTGGAGTTTTTTGGCCACCTTCATCGCCCTCCCGACATCTTGTGTCCACACCGATGACGACAAGCCATATTCTGAATCATTGGCCCAGCCGATGGCTTCGTCGACGTCGCTAAAACGCGTGATGGATACCACCGGGCCGAACACTTCTTTGCGGACGATTTCGTCGTCCTGCAACGCGCCTGCGATGACCGTCGGCTCGTAGAAAAAACCGGCGCCGGCGCGAACGTTGCCACCCGCCGTCACTTCGATGTGGCTCACTTGCTTCGCGCGATCGACGAAACTCGCGACGCGGTCACGCTGTCGCGCGCTGATCAGCGGGCCGATTTCCACGTCGGGTTCGTCCTGCAAACCGACCTTGATCGACTTCACCGCGCTGGACAAATCGGCGACTAAGTTGTCGTAGATTTTCGCGCCCGCATACAAGCGGCAAGCGGCGGTACAGTCTTGCCCGGCATTGTAGTAACCGAAGGTGCGAATGCCCTCCACCACCGAGGCGAGATCGGCGTCGTCGAACACGATGACCGGCGCCTTGCCGCCGAGCTCGAGATGGGTGCGTTTCAAAGTGGCGGCTGCGGCATTGAGAATTTTTCGTCCCGTTGCAACATCGCCGGTGATCGATACCATGCGCACGCCAGGGTGTTCAACCAACGACTGGCCGACCGTTGGGCCGCGGCCACAGACAACATTCAATACCCCTTTTGGAAAAATATCCGCGGCAATCTTTGCCAAATAAAGTGCTGTCAGCGGTGTTTGTTCAGAGGGTTTTAACACCACAGTATTGCCCGCCGCCAGGGCCGGCGCGAGTTTCCAGGCGGCCATCAGATGCGGATAATTCCACGGCGCGATGGAGCCGATGACGCCGACCGGATCGCGCCGCACCATGCTGGTGTGGCCGGGCAAATATTCGTTCGTCAGCGTGCCGCTCATGCAACGCGCCGCGCCGGCGAAATAACGAAAACAATCGGCGATGGCGGGAATTTCGTCGCCCAGCGCACGGGCGTAAGGTTTGCCGCAGTTAAGCGATTCCAAGCGCGCGAAGGTGTCCCCGTTGGCTTCGATAGCGTCGGCGAGCTTAAGCAATAGGCGCGATCGCTCCATGGGCGTTGTCTCGCTCCAGGTTTGGAAGGCGCGGCTTGCCGCCTTCACCGCTTGGTCGATCTGCTCGACCGTGGCTTCGCGTACCTCCACCAGCAGCTCGCCGATGGAGGGATTGAGCACGCGCTCGGCTTCGCCTTGACCGGTGACGAACTGACCGTCGATGAAACAATCGGTGATCGGCTTAACGGATAGTTGGGACATGATGTTCTCCTAAAAATCAGTGGGCGGCGGGGGCTTCGTCGCCGCGAGTCAGCCAATAGGCGGTAATGATAGGGATAAATGTTAACGCAACGATGATCACCGCGACGACATTCGTGACCGGACGTTGACGCGGTCGAATCAGTTCCTGGAACATCCAAATCGGCAGCGTGGTCTGCTGGCCCGCCGTAAAGGTGGTGACAATCACTTCGTCGAAACTCAACGCGAATGCCAGCAGGCCACCCGCCAGCAAGGCCGAGCCGAGTTGCGGCAAGACGATATAGCGCAGGGTTTGAAACATATTTGCGCCAAGATCCATGGAGGCTTCGAGCAGCGACGGGCTGGTGCGCCGTAAACGCGCGACGGCGTTGTTGTAAACCACGACCACGCAGAAGGTCGCATGGCCGATGACAATGGTCCAAAAACTGAAAGGAATGTCGAGCGTGTGATAGGCCGAGCGCAACGCAATGCCGGTGATGATTCCCGGCAAAGCGATTGGCAGAATTAAGAGTATCGAGACAAAATCGCGCCCAAAGAATTTCGTGCGCGCCAGCGCGGCCGCCGCTAAGGTTCCGAGCACGATTGCGATGGCAGTCGACCAGCAAGCCACTTGCGCCGATAAACGGATGGCGCGCCACACATCGTCGCGCTCCAGCGCCACGGCAAACCATTTAGTCGTCAACCCCGGTGGCGGGAAAATGTAGGATTTATCCTCTGTGCTGAAGGCGTAAACAATAATTAGAAGTAATGGAACGTGCAGAAACGCAACGCCTGCGGCAACCGCGAATCGCAAAGACCAAGGCGAGCTAGAGCGCATCAAATGCGCCTTTTCGTTTGGCGAACCAAAGGTACGCGAAAATCACCACAATAGGCACCAAGGAAAATGCCGCGGCAAAGGGAATATTGCCGGCGACACCTTGCTGTTTGTAAACCACATTGCCGATGAAGGGCGTGGAATTGCCGATCACCTGCGGAATAATGTAGTCCCCCAAGGTCAAGGAAAAGGTAAAGATCGAGCCGGCCGCAACACCGGGCATGGCGAGTGGCAGAATGATTTTCCAAAACGTGGTCGAATCTTTTGCTCCCAAGTCAGCGGAGGCTTCGATGTACGAGGGCGGGATACGTTCCAGCGCCGCTTGAATCGGCAAGATCATGAAAGGTAGCCACATGTAGACAAATACGATGAAGGTGCCGAGCGGCGAAAAAGATAATGAATTGGCGCCGATGAACGGGGCGCTGAGTACAGCGTCGAGCATCCAAGTCAGATGCAGTTGTTGAAACGACCAGGCAATAGCGCCCTCCTTCGCCAGCAATAATTTCCAGGCATACAGCCGCACCAAATAACTCGACCACAATGGCAGCATGATCGCCACGTACAGCAATGCCTTCTTCGCACCGCGCGCATAGCGCGCCATATAGTAGGCGATGGGAAAGCCGACGACGGCGCAGGTCAGGGTCACCAGTAGCGACATCAAAGTCGTACGGACAACAATGTCACGATTGGCCGGCTGCAATAGCGCAATAAAGTTGCTCAAGCCCAATTCACGCACCACTTGGCCGGTATAGTCGTCAAGGCGGAAAAATGAATTGGCCAGTAGCGCAAATAACGCACCCAGGTACATGATCGCGAACCACAGCAGCGGTGGGGCGAGAAGCAAGGCGAGTGTCGCCTTTGGGTGATGATAGAGGTAATCCGAAAATCTTCGCAACACACCTGGCGAAACAATTGGATTGCAAGAGGTGGCGCCGTTCATAAACTATGCAATGCCACAGCGCGGCAATTGGTCAAGCGTGTCAGCGCGAGGCGCCCGTAGGGCTGGGTGGCCTCGGGCCACAACGGGGCGACCTGGTGCTTGGCGATTACCTGAAAAACGAGATTGCTTCGCTTTGCTCGCAATGACATAGTGGAAAAAAATAAGTGCTGGTTAGTTTTCGAGCGCATGAACTGCGCTGTCGTCCCAGGTCAGGCCGACACGAGCGCCGACATTCGGCAGCGCTTGATTGCCGTGGGAGGAAATATCCGCGGTCAAGAAGGTATCTTCGATAGCGATACGCACGCGCGAAAAAGATCCGAAGTATTGAATCTCTTCTACTTCGCCGTGCACCCGCCCCAATTCCGGCCTGCTCAACATCAACCGCTCAGGACGCAGCATGGCGGCGTTTTTCCCGGTGAATTTTCGTGCGTGTTGGCCTTCGAGCACATTGGCTGCGCCGATGAATTGGGCGACAAATTTCGTCGTTGGCGCATTGTAGATTTCCGTAGGACTGTCGATCTGTTCGATTTTCCCGCGATTGAACACACCTACACGATCGCTCATGGAAAGCGCTTCATGCTGATCGTGAGTAATAAACAGAAAGGTAATGCCCAGACGCCGCTGCAATTGCTTCAACTCGCTTTGCATTTGCTCGCGCAGTTTTAGATCGAGCGCGCCAAGCGGTTCGTCCAGCAGCAGGACTTCCGGCTCGTTCACCAGCGCCCGCGCCAGCGCCACCCGCTGTCGCTGTCCGCCGGAAAGTTGCGCAGGACGGCGATCGCCGACACCCGGTAAGCGCACCAATTCCAGCATCTCATTGGCGCGTTTTTCGCGGACGGATTTGTCGATGCCTCGCACCATCAACCCGTAGGCAACGTTTTGCGCAATGGTCATGTGGGGAAATAATGCGTAGTCCTGAAACACCGTATTAACCGGCCGTGCGTACGGAGGGGCGTGGGATACGTCTTCATCGCCGATGAATATCTTGCCCGATGTCGGCAAAGTAAAGCCGCCGATCATGCGTAGACACGTGGTCTTGCCGGAGCCGGATGGACCGAGCAGGGTAAAAAATTCGCCGGCCTTGATTTCTAAACTTACCGCATCGACCGCGCGTACTTCGTGCGCCATCTTGCCGGTTCCCGGGAATATGCAGGATACGTTTTCTAGAATTATGCCTGCGGTCATTCTTTCAATTCACCTATTGTTCTTTTGGCGGGGCCCCTCACCCTGACCCTCTCCCCCGCATCCGGGGGAGAGGGGATTTTTCTAACGACCGCCCAATACCGCAATATAATCCGACACCCATTTGTGATAGGGAACACATTGGTTATTCTGGGTTGCGCACTTGCTGGTCGGCGTTTTCCAAAAGGCGATTCGGTCGAAGCTCCCCAAACCCTGACGGTTACAGCCGTCGTCGCCCAGCAGCGCGTTGCCCTTGCATGCTTCAAGAACCACGGGCACCGAACCAAACCACGCAGAAAGGTCACCCTGTAACTTCTTGTTCAGCGAATGTTCCATCCACAGGTAAGCGCAGGTCGGATGGGGCGCATCGGCGTGCATCATGGTGGTATCGGCCCATCCGGTCGAGCCCTCCACCGGGACAACCGTGGCGATGGGTTGTTTTTTCGACTCAAGCACATTGGCCTGAAATTGCCAAGACGATGACGCCACGACACCTTCATTGGTGAAGTCATCGATTTGTACGAACGCATCATGCCAATATTTGCCGACGATCTTGCGCTGGCCACGCAACAGATCAAGCGCTGCTTTATATTGCGTTTCGGTGAGCTCGTACGGATCTTTGATGCCGAGATCGGGCTTGGTTTTCATTAAATACAGCGCCGCATCGGCAATGTAAATCGGGCCGTCGAACGCCTGCACACGGCCCTTGTTGGACTTGCCGTCCGGCAGCGTGGTTTCTTCGAACACGACTTTCCATGAAGTCGGCGCCTTGTCTTTGAATATTTTGGTGTTGTACATCAAAACATTCCAGCCCCATTGATAGGGCACGCCGTAGTGAACGTTATTGACCGTATGCCACGGTGCTTTTTGCAGGCGCTTGTCGACATTTTTGAAGCTTGGAATCAGATTTACGTTGATCGGCTGCGCGCGCTTACCAACAATTAGCCGCAGACTCGCATCGCCCGATGCGGTCACCAAATCGAAGCCGCCTTCATTCATCAACGCGACCATTTCATCCGATGTTCCGGCGGTTTTCACGTTTACCTTGCAACCGGATTTTTTTTCGAAATCCGTTACCCAATCATAGGCCTTATCGGTTTCGCCGCGCTCAATGTAGCCCGGCCAAGCAACGATATCAACCTGGCCTTCCGGTTTGCCTAGTTTTTTTAACGGGGTTTGCGCGAATACGCTGACGGTCGAAGTTAAAGTAAAAGTGGCCGCGATCGCGGCGGCGACTACACGTTTCAAGTTTGGCATCACTATCTCCGTATTGGTTTTAGTTACGTAATGAATAAACGCGACATTGCGAATTTGCATGTAACGAATGGATCTACCGCGATGGAAAGTGTACCCCCGACTTCCCGTGCTGACAAACAGAAGAATTTTCTTCGCCTATGATCCGCGGCGAACTCATGCCAGCGGGGCACTCCAAGCATACTACGCCGCGAGAGAAGCAGGATGGGCTGCTCCAGGCATAGGTCACTCCGAGCGTATCGCCCTTAGTTTCCATGGCTGAGCGATTGAGCCGAAATTGCTCCAAAAATTCACTTTTTCTGGCTACGCGTGCGGCGCGCCAACATCGTTCCGCAGGCGCCGATTAGGAGCGATAACAAACTCACGTCGGCTGAAGGGGTGCGCGAAAATGTGCATCCGCCACCGCTGCCTCCACCGCTGGCAGCGGGCGCGTCGTTGCCGTTGATAATGACCGTCGCGGCGCCAA
>JANMJR010000293.1:0-4690 GCA_031371465.1 Pseudomonadota bacterium | reverse complement strand
GCGTTGGCGACCTGACGATGCAATGGTCAGGATGATCTACGGCAACTACTTATCCAGCACGCGAATCAAGCGTTATAAAGAAGCGATTCCGCACTACGAAATGGCCGAGAAACACTTGAAAAACAACCCGAATTTGTTTTATAACATGGGCTTGATGTATTTCCAACTGAAGGAATATGACAAATCCCGAGATTATGCGAAAAAAGCCCAAGCGGGTGGATTTCCCCTCTCGGGCCTGAAGCAAATGTTGGTCAAGGCTGGCAAATGGGAAGGCTCGTAACTCAACGGCTTACAGCGGGAACGTGTGGTGCGCCTCGGATTTGGGTAATTTGAAGTCTCGTGGGCGGCGCGACGGCAGTGCCCAACCCCACGGTATGACGTACACGTTCCCCGCAGTGTGCTAGCGCAAACCTCGCTTCCGGATGGGCCTCGCTGCTGCGTTGTTTCCGCTAATGCTTATGGGCCACGACTGCCTCACTTGTCTTCGCAAACAGCCTCAGTGCCTATGTTTTGGCATGTTTGCGGCGGGCGTTTTCGATCTGTCGCCATCGATTTTGCGGGGGAAAGAAACCATAACGCAGTAGGCTGAAAATCCTTGCCTATATTGGCGTTTCGGCATACCTCATTGCAGAGGCTCAACGGACGTGGCTTTCCATTGATATCTCGTAGAACGCCTTAAAGTGGGCGGCTGTTAGAGCCAAGGCCGCGCGGTAATTCCGTCGGTAGCATCAGCTTGATTTAGCTGCACTTCGTCTACAATAAGACATTCGATTTTCAACGAGATAACTCGCCATGAATTCACCGGCCGACCGCGCGGTTCGCGTAATGACCTCAGACCTTGACGTGGATCGCCGTGCCATCGTTTTGGCAGGCGGGTCGGGGACTCGCCTGTGGCCCCTTTCGCGTGCGACAATGCCGAAGCAATTGCTTGCCCTCAATGGCCAAGAATCGTTGCTGCAAGACACCATGCGCCGCTTGCTGCCGATGCTGCAAAGCCGGCATGTCATGACCGTCACCCACGTTGATCATCGTTTTGAAGTGGCGGGGCAGTTACATGCAATCGACACAGGACTTGCAAACCACGTGCTGGCAGAGCCCGTTGGCCGCAACACGTTACCCGCGATCGCTTGGGCAACGGCGTGTATTGCGAAGGAGAATCCCGCAGCCATTATCGGCGTATTTTCGTCCGACCACGCCGTTGCCGATGTGCCCGCTTTTCATGCTGCCTGGCGCGCCGCCGAACAAGCGGCGAGCCAGGGCGAGATCGCATTGTTCGGCATGGAACCCACCGAGCCGGCGACGGGATTCGGTTACATTCAAGCCGGCGACGAGATCAGGCTGTCTGCCGCAAAGCACTTACCGGTTCGCAAGGTATTGCGCTTTGTCGAAAAGCCCGATGCCGCGACGGCGAGTCATCTGCTTGCCCAGGGCAATCATTACTGGAATGGCGGTATGTTTGTGTTCCGAGCCGATACGTTCTTGCAAATGTTGCGCGATTTACAGCCAGCGATCTACGAAGCGGCCTTGCGCCTGGCTGAAAGCGGCGACGCGGTGGCGGAAGAGGAGATCTATCGGGCGATGCCGGATCTCTCGGTTGACTATGGCATTTTGGAGCATAGCAAAAACATCGCTGTGGTTCCGATCAAGATGGGCTGGAGCGATCTTGGCAGTTGGGAAGCGATTTACCAACAGCGGGACAAAGATGCGGCCGGCAACATGATCGAAGGCGATGTGCTCGCGGTTAGTTCGCAAAACAATTTGTTTTGGACCACTGGGGGAACCATCGCCGCGTTGGGCGTCGAAAATCTCGCCGTGGTTCAGACCCGTGATGCGACGTTAATTTGTCCGCGGGAGAAAGTCGCCGACTTAAAACGCCTGGTGTCCGAGGTGAAAGCGCGGCACCCGCATTTGACTGAAACCCATTTGACTGTGGCGCGGCCATGGGGCAGCTATACCATTCTGGAAGAAGGTCCGTATTACAAGATCAAGCGCATCGTCGTCAAACCCGGCCAGAAGCTATCGATGCAAATGCATTACCACCGCTCGGAACACTGGGTGGTCATTGCCGGTACGGCAAAAATCACCAATGGCGACCAGGAGATTTTTCTGGAAGAAAACGAATCGACCTATATTCCTAAAACCAACCGCCACCGCCTAGAAAATCCGGGCAGGATCCCGTTGCAGATTATCGAGATCCAGACCGGCGCCTACCTCGAAGAAGACGACATCGTGCGTTTCGGCGATATTTATGGTCGGGTCGGATGAGTGCGCTATTTTTTTTCGCGCGCTCGTTTGAGTAGGTCTTTTACGTGGCTAACCGGGATTGCGTAGGCGATTCCGCTCGGATCGGATAAGACTTTTTCCTTGGTTAATTTCACAAAGACCATATTCAACACCCCCACGACTTGCCCGTTGTTTGGATCATAAAGTGGGCTTCCGCTGTTGCCCGGATACGCTGTCGCGTCGAGTTGAAAGACGTTAAACGCCTTACGCAGTCGGGTAACCGCTTTCACATCGAGGTCCTTGGCGCCGCGGGTCGGAATCACAATCGGCGTTAGCGACGAGATCAATGCCTGGTGAGTCACGTGATAGAGCCCCAAAATCGCGCCAATTGGGAAACCGGTGAAGGCGTACTGTTGACCTTCCTTGACGCTTGTGGGATCACCCAGGGCTAGCGCGGGAAGTGGCGCGCCCGTGATTTTCAGCAATACCAAATCGTGATCCGCATCACTCGCGACCTCTTCTGCTTCACGAATTTCGACCTCTTGGCCGCGTCCGGTCAAGACGATCAAGACCTCTTTTTTCTCTGTATCCAAGAACGCCGGCCGGACATGCATATTGGTGATAACGTGCAGTCCATCGGCGACGACAAAGCCTGTTCCGAGCATATTCGTGGCCGGGCTGCGGGTTTTCTGGTATGTTCCAATTCCCACGATCGACCCTCTGACTTTGTCGACGGTTTGCGGCAAGTCAGCATGGACGGTCGGAACGGCGCCGATCAAGCCCAGAGAGAATAATATTATTTTTCTCAAAACCAACAATTGGCGCGGCATATAGGTGGTTCTGGTGGACATTTTGATCCTTTTACATTCTCGAAAATGTTCTATGCTTCAGAGCATTAGCGTTCGTTGACGCAAAATCTTCAGCGCTCCGCCAAGGCGAGCCAGGCTAACACGTCGCTGTGAAGTTAAGCTCATTGTAGTCATAGTTCGTCACTTAATCGATGGAACCGAGTCGGTCCGCAGCAAAAAATTTACCCATTTTCCAAGAGGATGTTCGCATGAGTGTTGTTGCAGTCGTCGGGCTAGGTTATGTTGGTTTGCCACTCGCCGTTGAGTTCGGCAAGCGGCGCGAAACCATCGGCCTCGATCTATCCGCAGAAAAAATCGCGAGTTATAAGCGCTTTATTGACCCCACGGGGGAGCTTCCTTCGGCGGAACTGGAGGCGGCCAAACACCTGACGGTCACGACTGATCCGAAAGAACTTGCAAAAGCCGACTACATCATAGTTGCGGTGCCAACGCCCGTAGACATTGCCCATCAACCGGATTTTTCGCCCTTGGTCGGCTCCAGCACCAGTGTCGGAAAATACCTGAAAAGAGGCGCGATCGTGGTGTACGAATCGACGGTGTATCCCGGCGCCACAGAGGAGATTTGTATTCCGGTACTTGAAAAGTTTTCCGGCCTGAAGTGGATGAAAGATTTTCACGTCGGCTATTCACCCGAGCGAATTAACCCGGGCGACAAAGAACACACTCTCACCAAAATACTAAAAATCGTTTCCGGAGACGACGCGGAAACCTTGGAAAAAGTCGCACAACTTTACGAAAGCATTATCACCGCCGGCGTCCACCGCGCGTCCAGCATCAAGGTCGCGGAAGCCGCGAAAGTGATCGAGAACACACAGCGCGATCTTAATATCGCACTGATGAACGAACTCGCGTTGATATTCGATCGCATCGGCATCGATACGATGGAAGTGCTCAAGGCGGCGGGTACTAAGTGGAATTTTTTGCCGTTTCGCCCCGGCTTAGTCGGCGGCCATTGCATCGGCGTCGATCCGTACTATCTCACTCACAAAGCGGAAATGATGGGTTACATTCCGCAGGTGATCTTGGCGGGCCGCCGCATAAACGACAGCATGGGCAAACACATCGCCGAACAGACGGTGAAAAAAATGATCAATGCGGGTTCGCAAGTCAAAGGCGCGAAGGTCAATGTGTTGGGACTCACGTTCAAAGAAAATTGTCCCGACTTGCGCAACTCGAAAGTCATCGACATCATTCAGGAATTGCGCTCCTACGGCATCGACGTCCAAGTGCACGATCCGATGGCCGAGTCCGCCGAAGCAAAACAGGAATACGGCATAACGTTGCGCAGTTGGGACGAATTGCCGCAGGCCGATGCGATTATCGCTGCCGTCGCCCACAAAGAATTTCTCGCGCGGCCGATGAAAGATTATTTGACCAAGGTCAAAGGCGGCGGCTGTTTCATCGACGTTAAATGCCAATTCGATCCCAACGCCGTTAGGGAATCGGGCTTGAGTTTATGGCGCTTGTAAGGCCCTTTCGAACCGCTAGAGAATGACTCAAATTAAAGAAACAATCGAGCAGTTAAAATCCAACCGTCAGCGCTGGCTGGTGACGGGCGCTGCCGGTTTCATCGGTTCCAATTTGGTGGAAGCGCTGCT
>JANMJR010000280.1:0-2865 GCA_031371465.1 Pseudomonadota bacterium | reverse complement strand
AAACCGGCCAACAACGAAGCCATGCGCGCGACGTTGCGATTGTCTTCACCGGCCTGGTTGACGCAGCCGTAGATCACGTCATCGACCGCTTGCCAATCTATTTGTGGATTGCGTTCCATCAAAGCCTTGATGGGCAGCGAGGCGAGATCGTCGGTGCGGATGGACGACAGCGCGCCGCCATAGCGGCCGAATGGAGTGCGGATCGCGTCGCAGATGTAAGCTTCAGACATTTTTACCTCGATTTAGTGAAGAGTGAAAGGTGAAGAGTGAAAAGAGCGGCGCCGTCTGTCACCTTTCACCTTTCACCTTTCAGTTTTCACGTATTCTCAAGCGCCTCTGCACCGGAAACAAATGCAAATCGAATCGCTGCGAAATCGCGCCCCACAAACCGGCGCGTAGTTTGACCACGATTACGATCGCCAGTAAGCCCAAACCGATCAAATACCAACTACCATAGTCGGAAAAAAATTTATTTAGGAACCAAAATATCAACGCGCCCAAAATCGGGCCTTCGATGGTGCCGATGCCACCGATGAGCACAATGAAAATGGTAAACGCGGTCCAGTTCACGCCGAACGCCACGTCCGGCGAGATGCGCAGATTGCTCAGATAGTACAGCGCGCCCGCTAATCCCGCGCCAAAACTCGCGAGCACATACACGATTAGCTTGGTCGATTTCACGTTGATGCCTTGGCTTTCAGCCGCAACTTCGCTGTCGCGGATTGCCGTGAGCGCGAGGCCGAAGCGTGAACGCAGTAATCCGTACACCAGTCCAACCGCAAATACCACGGCGCCTAAAGCGATCCAATAGGTAACCATTTCCCGCGTCGCTTTCGGAATACCGGCCAAGGCCGTCAAGCTGGTTCCCGAGCCGCCACCCAAGGCGGAAATGTTGGCGAAGAATAAACGAAATACTTCGGCGACGACCCAGGTGCCGATGGCGAAATAACCGCCTTGCAAACGAAACACAAAACGCGACGTCGGAAAGGCGAATAGCGCGGCGATGAGCGCGGCAAGCGGCACCGACAGAAACGGATTCACACCAAGCTTGTTTGCCAAGATCACCAAAAAATAGCCGCCTAGTCCGACAAACGCCTGCTGCCCGATGGACACCATCCCACCGTAACCGGCGAGCAAATTCCACATCATGGCAAACACCAGATAACAGGCAATTTCGACCACTTCGCGCATCCAACCGGAATTCCCCCACCACGGTAACGTAACCGCAGCGGCGAACAACGCCATACCGACAACGCTCGCCACCCGGCTGGCTTGAGTCGCGCGCTCGACGGTAAAATTTGCGCTGTCGATTGGTAGCTTCGTCATTTTGTTTTGGGGAACAGACCGTTGGGCTTGGCGATCAACATCGCCAGAAACACCAAGTGGCCGATTAAGATTCCCCAACCGGGATCGATGCGAAACCCGATCGCCTGGGCCACGCCGAGAATGATGCCGCCGGAAAACGTCCCCCAGAACGAGCCCATGCCGCCGATAATCACCGCTTCAAAGGCATACAGCAGCAAGCCGGGACCGTCGCTCGGCGCAATGGTGGTCCGCACGCCTTGCAACACCCCGGCAATGGCGATGAGGACGAAGGCGATGGCGGTCGCGAGTGCGTACACGTGGCGATGGTCAATGCCCATCAACTGCGCGGCCTCTTTGTCGTCGCTGGTGGCGCGAAATGCGCGGCCGATGGCGGTGTTGCCGAATAGCCACTGCATTGCGGCCGCCGCCGCCACCGCAATCGAAAAGATAATGAGTGGCAGAACACCCAGATACACATTGTCGGCGAGTTGCAGACTTTTCGTTTCCACCCCCATCGCGCTGATCGAACGGGTGTCGGCGGAAAAAATCTCCATCAACAAATTTTGAATGACGATGGAAAGTCCGAATGTGACCACTAAGGAAGGCAGCGGATCCTTGCCCAGCGTGCCATTCAGCACGCCACGTTGCAGGCCATAGCCGAACGCGAATGCCGTCGGCAGCAACAGCAGCAACGCGAGCCAAAGATCAATTCCCAAACTCGCGGTGGCGGCGAACGCGGCGAAAGCCGTCAGGATAATGAAATCGCCGTGGGCCACATTGGTGAGCCGCATCACGCCAAACATCAAAGACAATCCCATGGCAAACAACGCGTACAGCCCGCCCAACATCACGCCTTGAAGAATCGTGTTGAGCCACTCGATCATGGGCGAGGCCTATTCATACGCCGAAGTACCCCATAGAAATTTGATCGCGCGTCACCTCGTTCGACTTTCCGGTCAGCGACACTTTGCCCTCTTGAAAACAGTACAGCCGGTTCGACACGCGCTGCGCCAAGCCGACATCTTGCTCGACGATGATGGCGGTAAGGCCGCCGGCAGTAATCCTGGGCAACGCGTCGTAAATATCTTTCACCACGATCGGCGCCAGACCGAGAGAAAGCTCATCACAAATCAGCAATTTCGGATTCGCCATTAACGCGCGGCCGATGGCAACCATCTGCTGCTGGCCACCCGACAGCGAAGTGCTCTGCACGCCGCGTTTTTCAAGTAGGATGGGAAACAATTCAAACACTTTTTCCAGATTCCACGGCCCGGCACGTTTGGTATAGGCGCCGAGCAACAAGTTCTCCTCGACATTCAAGCTACTAAATAAACGTCGGCCTTCCGGCACCATCGCGATTCCCAATTCGACAATCTTGCCTGGCGCCCAGCCGCCAATGGCTTTCCCCTCGAACTTCACTTGCTCGCGCGGCGCAACTATTAATCCGGTCAGCGTCTTTAGAAACGTCGACTTCCCCGCGCCGTTCGCACCGATGATCGCGATAATCTCGCCCGCATCAACTTCGAAATCAACGCCGAAGAGCGCCTGGAAGTCGCCGTA
>JANMJR010000263.1:0-11061 GCA_031371465.1 Pseudomonadota bacterium | reverse complement strand
GACGCGCATTTCATGGCGTGGAATTGGTTGAGCAGGACGTCATCGACGCGGCCAAAATAGTGCTCTAACAATGTTGCGGTAAGCGCGTCATCGAATTCGTTATTCGACGCGAGGCCCCCCAAGTCGAATAGCGCACTGTTATAACCGGCGTAGTCCCAATCGATCAGCCATAGGCGATTGCCGTCGTCGAGAAAATTCGCCGCAAGCAAATCATTGTGCGAAAACACCAACGGCATGGCGCCAACAGCCGCTTCTAGATTGGCTGCGCAAGGCGCTAGGCTTGCGAGCAAGGATTGGCGTGGGCTCTGGCTCTGCCTTAAATTGGAAAAGTAACCGCGCAAAATATGGAACACCCAGAAGGTCAGCACTGCGCCTTCCAGATGATGGGCGATGTCTTGGTGGGTGCGTTTGAGAAGGTCGACGACGCGCGGCAAATTGTTGCGAACGTCCGCAGCCTCGTAGGTCTTGCCTTCGATGTATTGCAACACGATCACGCCTTGATCGGCGTACACCACCGATGGTGAAATACCCGCCGCGTGGGCCGCGTGGCTGGCGGCGCGTTCGTTGAAACGGAATATTCCGTGCAACGGAATGTCGTCTCCCAGGCGCACCACGTAACGTTGCGCACGATCATTGACCAAATAATTACGATTGGTCATGCCGCCCGCAAGCGGCTGCGGATCGACCTTTGCGGACCAACACGGCAAGGCCGCGATGCGTGTGGCGGCTTGTTCCGGGGTCACGCCGCGCGCAAGTGCCAGGCCTTGGGACGGCAAAAAGTTTGGATGCCGTAGTGCGACAGGGTCACGCCCACCCCGGAATGGCCGATGCCCGACCACGGCAGGCGCGGGCTGACGCGATCGCAGCAATTCCAGTAAGCGGTTCCGGCGTTCACCTGCGACAGAAGTTTTTCCGCGCGGCGTTGGTCGCGGGTGTAGACACTTGCCGTCAAACCGTAGTTCGAATCGTTCATCAAGGTTAAGGCTTCTTCATCGCTCGTCACTTTTTGAATGCCGATGACGGGCCCAAAACTTTCTTCGCGCATGACTTCCATGCTGTGATTGACATTGGTCAACACCGTCGGCGAAAAATAATTGCCGGGACCGGGGATTCGACTCCCGCCGTGCAGCACACTGGCGCCTTTGGCTTTTGCATCGGCGACTTGATGCTCAAGCACGTTTAACTGCGCCGCCCGGGCGAGCGGGCCGATGTAAGTTTTTTCATCCATCGGATCACCGACAACAAAATTTTCCACTTCATGCATGAAGGCGTCGACGAAGTCGTTATAGATTTTGCTGTGAACGTAGATCCGCTCGACCGAGCAGCAACTTTGCCCGGTGTTGTAGAACGCGCCATCGGCGGTGCTGGCCGCGGCGTTCTCGATATTCACGTCATCGCAGACATAGGCAGGATCCTTGCCGCCAAGTTCCAGTTGCAGTTTCACCATACGGCCCGCGACGGCTTCGGCGATGCGCTTGCCCGTGATGTAGGAGCCGGTGAAAAACACGCCGTTAATCGGCTGCTCTAGCAAGGCCGCGCCCGCCGCGCCGCTGCCGACGACGACTTGAAAGACATGTTGCGGCACCCCAGCTTGATGCAGCAGTGCGCCGATCGCTAGGCCCGTCAGCGTCGCGAATTCCGATGGCTTGTAGAGCACCGCGTTACCCGTGAGCAGCGCCGGAACGAAGACATTGCCGCCGACGAAGTACGGATAATTCCACGCGGAAATATTGGCGATCACGCCCAGCGGTTCGTGGGTAATCCACTCGTGAGTGTCGCCTTCGGTCAGCGTGGCTTCGTGCTTGGTCGATTCGGCGACGCTGTCGCAGAAAAAATCGATGCGCGGCAACAGGCTATTTAACTCATTGCGCGCTTGGCGGATCGGTTTGCCCATTTCGGCCGTGAGCGTTTTCGCCAGCGGTTCCAACCGATCGGCGACCAGTCCGCGAAAACGTTTCAGGCAGGCGATCCGCGCTTTGATCGGCGTAGCCGCCCAGGTCGTTTGCGCGGTGCGCGCGCGGGCGTATTTGTCAGCGATGCCGGCGGCGCTGTCGTCAGATAATTCTTTGATCAGTGTATTGCTCGCGGGATTAAAAATTTTGAGCATAGTTGTCGCCTCTTCAAGCGGAAGATTGGGCGCGCGCCGCGCTTAGAAATTCATCGAGAATGGGTTTAGTGTCAAGCAAGTCCTTGCGCTCGGGATCTTGAAACTCCGGATGCCACTGTACGCCGAACAGATAGCTGTCGCCTTGCCAGCGCAACGCCTCGGGAATACGATCCGGCACCGACCAGGCTTCCACACTTAGATCCTTGCCAATGTCCTTCGGTGCTTGATGGTGCACGGTGTTGATTTTCGCTTTCGACATGCCGGGAAACAATTTCGCCAAGCCGGAATTTGGCACGAACTCCACTTCATGGAACGCTTGGTCGTACCGTTCCGCATCACGATGGCTTTGCGCATCGGGGCGTTGGGTGCGGATGTCTTGAAACAGCGAACCGCCCATGGCAACATTAATCAATTGCACGCCGCGGCAGATTCCGAGCACCGGCTTATGTTCTTTCATGAAGGCGTGTGTCAACGCAATTTCATAGTCGTCGCGAATCTTGTCGCCGCTCCACTCAGGTTTCAGCGGCGTCTCGCCATAACTCGTCGGGCTCAAGTCCGAACCACCTTGCAGCACCAGGCCATCGAGTTCGCGCGCGTAATCGCTGAGCTTGATTGGGCTGTTTCGGCCCGGTGAGGGAATCATGAACAGTATGGCGTCGCTCGACATCACCCAACGCGCGATCGATTGCTCCAGGTATTGCAGGGTCTTGCCCTTGAAGATATTACGATTCGGGTCGGGGTGGAAGAAGCAGGCGGATAGGCCGATTTTTAACATGATTTAATTTTCTAAATGGTCTTCATATACCGACGTTTCAATTCCTCAGGATGACAATTCAATTAAAACGCCTCGGAAAAAATCCCTACAAAATCCTCCTTGCCGCACGGCCGCGGATTAGTCAGATGGCAAATGTCCGGTACCGCAATAGCCACGAGGCGATCGAGATGGCTCTTGTTCACGCCCATCTCACCCAGCCTCGCCGGAATGCCTATTTCGGCTTTCAACTGCGTCAGCCAATCGATGAACGCGCTGGCGCTGGCCTCGATGCTGGATTGTTCCACACCAACGGTCTGCGCCAGAACATGAAACTTTTCGAGCGCGGCGGATTTGTTAAAGCGCATCACGTAATCGATCATGATGCCATTCGCCAGGCCATGGTGCATGTCGGCCACGGCGCCCAGCGCGTGGGCGCAGGAGTGGGTCGCACCCAAGTCTTTTTGAAACGCGATGGCGCCCATCATCGAGGCCATCATCATGTCGCTGCGTGCTTGGATATTCTTGCCGTCGCGCACCGCAATCGGCAACGCCTTGGCGGCAATGTGCACACCTTCCAGCGCGATGCCGTCGCAGATCGGATGGTAAGCCGGGGAGAGATAAGATTCGACATTGTGGGTGAGGGCGTCCATGCCCGTCGCCGCGGTGACTTTCGCCGGAAGACCCAAGGTCAGTTCCGGATCGGCGAATACGGCTTTGGCCAGAATTTTCGCCGAGAAAATCACTCGCTTGATGTGGCTATCGTCTTCCGAGATCACGCTGGAGCGACCTACTTCGCTGCCGGTGCCGGAAGTCGTTGGCAGCGCGATAAAGTACGGCAACTCACTTTCGATGGGGCGAACCTGCGGATGATCCCATGCATATTCGATGGCATCGCCGGGATGGGTCGCCAGCAAGCCCACCACTTTCGCGACATCCAGCGCTGCGCCACCGCCGAGGCCAATGACGCAATCGGCGCTATGATCGCGGTAGGCTGCGGCGCCCGCCATCACTTGGCTGGCGACGGGGTTGCCCTTTACCCCAGCAAAAACGTCCACTTCCAGGCCATGCAGGCTGGCTTTGAATTGCGCCAACAACGGCAGCGGCTCGATGCCTTTGTCCGTCACGATGAGCGGGCGCTTTAAGCCGAGGGATGTTAAGTGCTCAGCGACTAGTTGGCGCACGCCCGGACCGAAATGGATCGGCGTCGGAAAATTAAATTTCGAGATTGTCATGACGGGAATATTTGGGATGGTGATGTCGATTGTAACGGCGTTATGTCACATATTGAAGCTGAATTTCCTATGGGCGCCTGTCCTGGGACGTAATACCAATGCGCCTCTCAGGGCATGCATTGCTGCAATCAAGTATCGATGCGGCTGCCAGCCATATCCCAATGACGCTTAGTATGGATAATCCAACTCCCGTTGGTGGCGGATTGCCAAAATGCGAACTTCATCTTTGGCCGCAAGGAATCGATATAGTGCGATAAAACCAGTTTTTCCGAACGAGATGACAAGTTCGCGCGTTTCACCGTCCACGCGGCGGCCGATGAACGGATGCTCACCCAGCAACTGCACGGCGCTGCGAATAGCTTGCGCCGCGGCCATTGCGCCTTTGAGGTCCTGCAGCGCGATATGGTCAAAGGCGCGTTCGAGATGATTGATGGCGCGCGATGAATAGACTATCCGCGCCAAGGTTTTGGCCGCTTTGCTTTCCTGTTTTTCGCCAGACGATCCAGCCACGTATGCACCTGGTCGGCAGCATACATTTCACCTGTGCGATCGATTTCCGCGTCTGCTTCGAGGGCTTCCTGGACGAATGAACGCATGCGTTCCTCCCGCTCCAGTTGCCGCTCAAGCGCTTCGATCATGAGGCTATGAGGCGTGCGGCCGGTTTGTTTTGCGAGCGTGGCTACGCGGGCTTTAAGCTCGGGCGACAGTTTAAGTGTGGTGGTTGCGGTCACAGGCGTAAATGTGAAAATACGGTGTCACTATAGTAGTACGTTATCCGGGAATCGACAAGTTTGGCCCGTGTCGGCCTAGATGATCTCGAAGTAGCGTTTGAACTCCCAATCGGTTACCGCATCTTGAAACTGCCGCCATTCCCATTCGCGCGTCGCGGCGAAGTGATCGACAAACGCGTCGCCGAAAAATTCGCGCGCGACTTTCGATTGTTTGAACACGGCGGTGGAACGTTCCAATGTACGCGGCAGGCGCTCGATATTTTCCGCGCCGCGATTTTCGCCTTCGATCGGCGGGGCGGTTAGCTTGAGATTTTTTTCGACGCCATGCAGCCCAGCGGCCAAACACGCAGCCATGGCGAGATAGGGATTCACATCGGCGCCGGGGCAGCGTGTTTCAAGACGCGTCGCTTTCGGCGAACCGGGAATCGCGCGGAACGACGCCGTGCGATTATCCACGCCCCAGGTCGGTTTCACCGGCGCCCAAAAGCCATCGACCAGGCGCTTGTAGCTATTGACCGTGGGCGCGTACATCGGCATTAACTCCGGCAACACTTTGAGTTGGCCCGCGAGATAACTTTTAAATAGGGCGCTCATGCCGTGTTTATCTTTGGCGTCGTGGAATAAATTTTTCTTACCGTCCGACAGGCTTTGGTGAATGTGGCCGCTGCAACCGGGATATTGCTGCGACCACTTCGCCATAAAGCTTGGCATGATGCCGAAGCGCATGCCGATTTCTTTCGCCGCTTGCTTGAACAACACCGCGCGATCGGCGGCTTCCAGCGCTTCGGAATAGAGGATTGCCGCTTCGAACACGCCGGGACCTGTCTCCGTGTGCAGACCTTCGATAGGGATGCCGAACTTCGGCAGGTCTTCCATCAGTGCTTTAAAAAACGGTTGATTTTGTCCCATGCGAATCAGCGAATAACCGAACATACCGGGGGTGATCGGTTCCGGGTGGGTGTAATTTTTCGCGGCAAAACTTTGCGGCGTTTCGCGGAAATTAAACCATTCGTATTCCATACCGCACAGCGCCGACAGGCCCATCTTCTCGGCTTTTTTCAACACGCGTTTCAAGGTTTGGCGCGGACATTCGCCGAGCGGATTCCCTTTGCCGTCGACGAAATCGCCGAGAAAAAACGGCACGTTATCGTCCCAGGGAATGTTGCGATGGGTGTTCAGATCGAGCTTGACCATGGCATCGGGAAAACCCGTGTGCCAACCGGTAAATTTCGCATTGTCGTAGGTGACGTCGTTGGAATCCCAGCCGAGCACGACGTTACAAAAACCGAAGCCGCCGTCGATCGTCGAGATGAATTTATCTTTGTGGATGTACTTGCCGCGCAGCACGCCATCGATGTCGGCGACGGCGACTTTGACGCGCACCGTGTCGGATTTTTTAATGGCGTCGATGATGCTATTTGGGGATTTGTTGGCTTTCATTGAATACCAATAAGTTTGAATATGTCATCCTGAGCGCAGCGAAGGATCTGCTTTTGCGGCGCCTAAAAAAACCAAAGCAGATCCTTCGCTGCGCTCAGGATGACATGGGGATTAAGCAGATCCTTCGCTACGCTCAGGATGACATGAGGATTAAATAGCCGTGAAGGTGTTGTCCACAAACAAGTGCGCACCATTGACAAAACTCGCATCGTCGCTGGCGAGGAACAGCGCGGCTTTCGCCACTTCTTCCGGCTCGCACATGCGGCCTTGCATCGCCTTCATCGCCACTTCGGACGCATCGACGCCGAGCTTGGTCAACGCATCCACTTCGTGCATGCCGTGGGGCGTGCTGATGAAGCCGGGACAGACGGCATTGCAACGAATGCCGCGATCGCGATATTCCACCGCGATGGCGCGGGCGAACATATGCACCGCGCCCTTGGTGGTGTCGTACAACACTTCCATGGGTGTTGCCGCCACGGCGGAAATCGACGACGTGCACACAATCGCGCCACCCCCTGCGGCGAGCATAGACGGCAACACCGCCTTGGTCATCAGGAACATGCTTTTGACATTGACCGCCATCAGCCAATCCCATTCCTGCTCGGTGGTTTCCAAGAAAGGTTTCACGACGATCGTCCCGGCGTGATTGAACAGCACGTTGATTGCACCGAAGCGGTCGGTCGCGGCTTTCACCGCGGCGTTGACTTGGCCTGCATTCGAAACATCGCAGGCGGCGTAAATCGCTTCGCCACCCACCGCTTCGATTTGCTTGACCAACGCGCTGCCATCTTGCTTATCGACGATGGCGATACGCGCGCCTTCTTTTGCAAACAATAGCGAGGCGGCAGCGCCGCATCCGCCCGCACCGCCGGAGATCAGTGCTGTTTTCCCTTCGAGACGGCCTGGCATATCAGCTCGACTTCTCCCCGACAGCACGTTCTGCTTTATCAATTTCCGCAGCGCGTTGCTGGATCATCACGCCCTGCGGTGGCCCCTGGAAGCGGCGGCGTTCAAAGCCGAACCAGACGATGGCCGTTAGAATGAAAAACGCAATGGTGATAGTGAGCGCTTTGTCCGATGGCGGTTGTATGCCAATGACGAAAATCAAAATCATGGCGAGGATACAGAGCACGGCAACGATCTTGTATTTTGCCCCCATGTCCCACGGGCCCATCTTGGTCCAGGTTTTGCCGTAAGCAAGCAAACCGAAAAAGATCGGTACGGTAAAGGACAAGAACAGGAAAATTACGGTAACGGAAACAATCACCGCGTACCACTCGGCATAGCTGGTAAAGAGCACGGCTAACACGGCCGATGCCCAAATCGCCGCGACCGGCGTGCGGTACTTCGGGCTGACGCTGCGCAATGCCGCGGAGCCGGGCAATCCGCCGTCGCGGGAGAATGCGAAAATCATGCGCGATGCCGAAGTCACCGTGGCCAACCCGCATAAATATTGCGAGACGACCACGACGACGTAAAGGATCTGCTTCCAGGTTGGTGGGAGGACTTGGTCGGAGGTCCAGAAGAATATGTTCCAACCTTGCTTGGCGCCTTCCCCCATGTCGGGTATCGCCAGCACGAAGGCGCACAGCATGAGCCAGCCGAAGATGGCCGACCAGATGACGGAATTAACCATGCCCTTAGGCACCGAGCGCGATGCATCGACGGTTTCTTCCGAGGTGTGCGCCGAGGCGTCGTATCCGGTGATGGTGTAAATCGGTAGCAACAAACCGAGCAGGAATACGAACATCAGGCTCTCGGTTTTTGGCCACACCGCGGCGTCAGCCGGCAAGCCGCTGTTATTGGTGAACGTCCACAGGCGCGAAAAATCCCATTCCTTGGCGTAAGCCATAAATAACGCGAACATCAGCACGGCGCCGCTGATAATCAAATAGCCGCTCAGGTCGGTAATCTTCGTGGTCAAGCGTATGCCCAGATGATTGAATAGCGCTTGGCTACCGGTAATGAGCACCATGAAAATCATCTTGGTTGTAAATGTATCGGCGATACCCAAGCTCGGCCCGAACGCGCCGATAAAAAAGCTGTAGGTGCCGACGTTGATAGCACCCAAAACGGTAACGAGGCCAATCAAATTCAGCCAGGCTGTTACCCAGCCGATGCCTACGTTACCCAAAATCGAACCCCAGTGATAAAGCCCGCCCGCGGTCGGATACGCCGAGGAAATTTGCGCAAGACCCAGTGCGAAGACGAAAGAAATCAAGCAACCGATCGGCCAGCCGATTCCAATTGCAGCGCCACCGGCGCCGCTGATGGCTTGGCCGAGGGAATTGATACCGCCGGATAAAATACAAATGATGGAAAATGAAATTGCGAAATTGGAAAATGACTTCATACTGCGCGCCAGTTCTTGCGCGTAACCCATGCCGTGTAATGTATTGATGTCGTCCGCGATGACGCGTGCGTCGTCTGATTGATTGTTTGCCATGCCGCCTCCTCCTCGTGATGATTTGGTGATTATTTAGTGCAGCGCGCATAAAACGTAGTAATTTCACCGATGATCATAGTCGAGATTGCAAGGAAGAGCAAAGTACCGCGTAGGCACGCAAAACCCGTCGCACTATTGCCGCGAGCGCGGGTACCGATGCGGAGTTCAGATCGAGTGGCGCCGCGCGAATACCAATCTTCCCGCCGGGGTACGGGGTTAGCAAAACCTTATTTGCTAGCGGTTTTTTGTTATCTGCTCGTGGCGCTAAACCGGCGTAATATGGATGCAGCAACGAAAAGATTTAATCAACCGGAGCAAACAATACTCATGCAAGAAGAGAAAATTAAAGTGCGTGTCACCGACACCGGGAATTTTCTCGAGGTCGTGATCCTCAGCAAGCGAGCCTCGCGCATTGAGGTGGTTCTTGGTGAAGGCAAACACAGCGTGCGCTGCGAACTGCTTCCGACTCGCAGCGAACTTGCCTACACCGGCCGCGCGATGGGGCGCGAGATCGTCTTTGAACGAAGCCGCAAACAAGTTCAGGCCGACATAGATCGGGTAAATCCAGTATTGCGTGACTATAAGCGGCGTTAGCGAGCGTACGTCTGTTCATGAACAAACGAAGGTGGTCGCCATGCTGAACAAGAACAAATTGTTTCTCGGTATTTTCGCTTGCATGTTGGCTCTGGGCCCTTTAGCGTCGGCCATGGCCGGCGATATCAAACTGCTGTCCGACACCATTGGCATGATCTGCCGTGTGGAGGTTACTTCAGGTCCCGACGCCCCGAACGGGGGCGTCGAAACCTACAACGACGTAGCAATGGGTTGGTCGATCACCAAACCGGAGAAGCTCTGCTACCGCCGGGCAAGCACGCCCGACAACTGCGATTCGGGTATGACGCAATGGAATACCCAATGGAAATGCGCCGCAAATGCCGACTTGGGTGTTGTGGAACTATCCTTGAAATAAGGCTCTGTTGAATTTCAAGTGGGTTGCGAGGCATGAGGGTTGATGGCATGGAAGTCGAGCTTACCGGCGATCAGGAAGATGACGGTCTTGATGGTGGACAGACGGGTGAATCCGCGAGCACGGCGCTTGGCAGCCTGGAACAAGCCGTTGATGGCTTCGAGAAAGCCGTTGGTCTGCCGCGTCTGAGCCCAGGACTTACCGGCGACAACGACGCGCTGGCCGCTTTCGACGGTTATAAAAGAGGCTTTGAAATACCGACTGCCAAGAAACACGAAAAAAGTGATGCCATCAAACGCGGCTCGGCGGTACAAGCGCATTCGGTCAATATGGGTGTGGCTAAATACGAGGCGCAGGAGTACGAAAAAGCCTTTTTGTCTTTTCAAGCATCTTTACAAGCACACGACATGCTAAAAGCCAACAGCCAACAAAGTGTGCTCGAAGACCCCGAACAGTGTGACTATCAGTTATATATCACGGCGATTTCTGCGCGTCAGGCTAAACGCAACGCCGATGCGATGAAGTACTACACCGATCTTTACAGCAAAGGAAGCGCCAAGGCGGCTGTCTATGAAGGTCTTTTCGCTGTTAAATTGGAATCAGGCGACGAAGCGAGCGCAACAAAAATCTTGGAAGAGGGCCGTGCAAAATACCCGGACGACTCAGGATTGTGGTTTTCCGAAATCAACTTTTACTTGAAAAAGGGTAGGCTCGACGCGAGGCGATTACCAGCCGTCCGTGGTTGATGTCCTCGGTGGGGCCTAGGACGGAGCACGCCGGTCAGACGACGATTACCCTGACCGGTCTGCATGCCCATTTCGGTAAGGCCAAGGCGGCGCTGATGCGTGTCTCCGCGCAGCTTCAAGCCTGGACTAGACATGCTGCGGAGCAGTTCAATCCCCTCACCGTCTGGAACCTTGTCTGCGACCATCTAAAGTGGACCCTCGCCGATATCGGGCTTCCTCAAACTCATCGATTCCTCCCAAGTCACGTAAGTGGAATCGGCTAACTGCGGTTTTTAGGATAAAACAATTAGGACGATCAGCACAAGTCCGATACCCCCACTTGGACCATAACCCCAGCCGCGCGCAGAATTTCAACCCGAGCAAAAGCGACACTAATTACAAGGTTGGCTTGGGGCTTCAGTACCATTTCACCTCTCTCAGAATGCGTGCCGAGGCCGAACGCTATCGGATAAACGATGCCGCCGGTAACAAAGGCGACATCGATCTTCTCTTGATCGGCTTGGTCTATCGGTTCGGCGGGGCGAGTCAATAGGGATTTTAAACGCTCCTTTTGGGGATTCAAAGAGGGTAGAATCGATTCTATGACGGTAGATCAAAAACCCACTGTAGCACCTGTCGCCACGCCAGTTGCATTG
>JANMJR010000238.1:0-14329 GCA_031371465.1 Pseudomonadota bacterium | reverse complement strand
TGCTCTCGGATATACGCTCGTACCATCGCTTCGTCCAACCCAACCGTGGAGACAAAATACCCACGTGCCCAAAAGTTCTCGCCACTGAAGTTGCGACTCTTGCCCAGAAAGTGCCGCGCAATCCCGATCGCGCTCTTGCCCTTGATGTAACCCACTACATTCGAGACCGAGTACTTCGGTGGGATGCTGATGCACATGTGGATATGATCGGACATGAGGTGCCCTTCCACGATCTGACACCCCTTCTGCACCGCTAACTCGTGCAGCATCTTGCCCAGGTATTTCCGAATCCCGCCAAAGATCACCTTCCTTCGCTTCTTCGGGATAAATACCACGTGGTATAGTATTTGCAATCCCATTTGGTATGACTCAAACTGCGGCTGGCCTAGGGCCATTCGTACTCTCGCATGTTGATTCTCCTGTCTCTTGGTCGAGATCAGAGAATCAATCCGACCGAAGGTCAAACCTTGCGGAGTCCCCCGGCTTAGCCGGGGGTTTACCAGGTTTAATTATTCGCGGAGCACAATCGCTATGCCCGCGTGTTGAGCGTGGAAACAACGGCGTCACCCCTGTCGTCATCGGAAATTGCGGCTTCACCATCGTGCCCTGAGCGCGTCGAAGGCATGCATCTGGAAGCGCTGCGCGCGGGCGTCGACGGGGGCCTCGAGACCTACCCGGAATACCTCGATCTGCTCTAACCCAAGGTTTCCGCGTTCAACGTGGCTTCGTTCTGCGGACACTCGTCGGTGCGCGTGAATGTGATGTGTGAGGACGCCATGAAGCCCTCATATTATGCGAACCACTAGCTAATTCCTTGGGGCGCAACGTTGTAGGCAGAGTGCCTGGACCGGTGGATGCGCATAGGATTTCCGCGCTACTTTGATAGCAAAGTAAACCAATTTATCAATAGCTTACTTTTTTGCTATTATCATACTATCCTCAAATAGAAGGAATTTACATGGACTCCTACATGACTGTCAAAGGCCAGATCGTTATTCCCGCCACGATCCGGCGGAAGTTTGGAATCAAGGAGGGCACGCGTGTACAGGTGGACGTCGATGAGCAGGGGCATCGAATCATTCTGACCCCCGTTACACGCGATTACATCCAGAATCTGCGCGGAAAATACAAGGGTAAGAGCTTGTTGAAGGCGCTGGCGGCGGAGAAAAAACGCGAGCAGGAACTCTAATGCCGCGCAAACCAAAGGCGCTGGTGTTTGATTCTTGGGCGGCACTCGCGTATCTCGGCGACGAAGTGTCCGGGCAGGAGGTCGCAGACCTGATCACCAGCGCCCATGAAAACCGCATTCCAATGTACATGTCCATCATCAACGCGGGCGAGGTCTGGTACATCCTCGGCAGGGAAATTTCAGAGGCGAAAGCCGACAGCGCGGTGACCGATTTGACAGGTCTCGGCATCGAACTGATCGGCGTGGATTGGCCTATGACGCGAATAGCGGGAACATTCAAGGCGCGCTACAGAATGTCTTACGCGGATTGCTTTGCCGCGGCCCTCGCGAAGGACCGCAAATCCGAACTCGTCACCGGAGATAAGGAATTCAAGCAGGTCGAAGGGGAAATCAGTATTCACTGGCTTTAAATTGTTTTGCGAGGGAGCCATGGGTGGAGCGAGATCGCATTAACAAGAGTGCCCTTGCCCGCGTGTGCAGGACACGCCAAATCCTAAGTTCAGATCGCTTGTCGGCAGCGTGCTCGTGGACCTCGCGCGCACGGCGGGCAAGGATCCCTTCGACTGGCGGTTCGATCATGCACTCGACGGCGGAATGCAGACCATGTTCGACTGCAAGCTGTTCAATATCGACGAAGACCGCGTGCGCGATCTATTGGTCCACCCGTGTTCGTCCGTTGGCCTCGGCGATGCGGGTGCGCATCTGGCGTTCCTGTGCGACGCGGGCTTCGGATTGCATTTACTCGGCCACTGGGTTCGGGAGCGCGGTGACCTCACCCTCGAGCAGGGCGTGCAAATGCTGACAAGCCGCCTCGCCGATGCCTATCGCATTCCGAATCGAGGTCGTCTCGTCCCGGGCGCGCAGGCCGATGTCATCCTATTCGACTCCCAAACCGTCGGCCGCGGCGAAAAGCGCCGCGTAGCGGATTTGCCCGCGGGCGCGAGCCGTGTCGATATTCCGCCGCTCGGTGTGAAAGGGGTTTGGGTAAACGGCCAACGCGTCGTCAGTGAGGGCGGACCGATCGCAAACTGCGGCAAACCGGGGGCATTGATTCGGCACTTTCCGGCATGACGACGGTCGGCGGACCGAGATCGCCTCAACAAAAGCGGTGCATGAAAGCGCCTATGATATTTCGCTGCGCGACTCATTCAGCGCTGTCTGAGGTGAACACAGAAGTCGGTAGGCTAGCTTTATAGTAGTTTCAATCGCTCAAACAGTCGGACGCTTAGCACTCCATTGAGAGGTGACGGATTGTAACGTCCAAGGCAGGAGCATGACACTTACGATGTGATAACAAAAGATCTGACCCTGTGCCACAACGCGACTTTTGAAACTAGCATTGATCGCCGACGCCCTAGTAAGCGGCGCCGTAGCGGCATTGCAACTGATTGCAGCCAGTTGGCTAAGTGAGTTGTTAAATTTGCCAAAAGCACTACTGATCGAGACCGGCGTGTTTCTGGTCGGGTACACAATCTTGCTTGCAATGTTGGCACGCAGCACGACGCTGTGGTCACTGATCATCGGTGTGGTGGTGATCGGGAACATGGGTTGGGCCATTGCTTGTGCCGGACTTTTGGCCAGTGGAATCGTTTCTCCCAATGTGCTTGGCGTGGCGTTTGTAATCGTTCAGGCAGTCGCAGTGCTCGTATTCGCTGCGCTGGAATATTCTGGCTTAAGGGCATCACAATCAGCCGGCGCATCATCATCCGTTGGTGCGCACTGAAGGGCGTGGCTATTTCAACGCAAGTGCGTCACAAACCACGACCGGCCCACGAGCCGCACCTATGTTGCCTCGTGGCACGGCATGGCCTAAGAGCCGCACCAGTACGGGGTGGCCTCGGGCCATTGCCTCCTGTCGTGGCACCCTAAAAGCAATGTCATCCTGAACGAAGTGAAGGATCTGCTTTGCACCTGCGTTACACAAACGCCCCACCGACCTGCTTTCGAAATCGTAGGGTGCGCACCGCGCACGCGGATTAACGATTGCTTGGTACGACGACATCATGTCCCAATTTCACGATATCGACGGTCAACCGTCAGTGGAGCCACGTATTTTTTCACCGTCAATAAGTATTTGCGCCAACCCATTTTGACGCATCCAGAAGTACGCGCCACGCTGCGCGAAGCAATCGAGCACGTGCGCGAAAGCTTGCCCTTCACAATCGACGCGTGGGTTTTGATGTCCGATCATTTACACGCCATCTGGACGTTGCCGCAAAACGACGCCGCTTATGGCAAACGATGGGGCATAATCAAAGCCCATGTCAGCCGCTACTGCAAGCATTTGTTGGAACGTGATGAAATCCGCAGTGCATCTCGGATTAAGCGACGGGAAGTCGATTTTTGGCAACGACGCTTTTGGGAGCATCAAATACGCGATGACCACGATTTCGAACGTTGTGTCGATTACATCCATTACAATCCGGTCAAACATAAGTTGGTTAAGCGAGTGGCGGAGTGGCCATATTCGACGTTTCACCGTTTTGTCAGTCGTGGCGTGTATGCGGACGATTGGAGCACCGATCCGGGAACGGTGAGCACCAATGCGGGAGAATGAGTCCGCGTGCGCGATGCGCACCCTACGCCTGCTTGCGCAGGCATCCCGCCGCGCAGCGGACCCGCTCGTCCTCAGTCGTGCCGTTGACCCTGAAATGCGCATCTGTCATAGTCATGGCGTCTATTGAGGAACGTTGAGGAACGCCCACGCGCCCATGATGACGCCCATGCGCCTTTGCCATACGTTGATTGCCGGTCCTGGCGGCGTGGCTCGGCTCGCCGACGCCGTTACAATCTCCATACCACCGCACCCTGAATACAGCGGTTCAGTTCAACCGATTTTATCCACCATGCATTCGCATGGCGGATAAAATCCTATACGTTGGGCATGTACGCACATATGATAAGGAGGAGATCATGTATCGACTAAAGTCTTGGGTGCTCGCAATCCTGCTCTCGGCTGTTTCGGTGGCCGGTCTGGAGAACGGTACCGCGTTCGCTGGTGACGGAGTCACTACGGAAGACCGCTTCTTGATCCAGGACTTAATTGCACTCTACGGTCGCACCTACGACGACCGGGACGCCGAGGGCTGGGTCGCGCTTTTCATCGATAGCGCTCCTGTGCCGATCTATACCGCCGGAAAGTTCACTCGAGAATTGAACACAAACGAAGAGAGACGCAAGTGGGCTCAGACTCGCTTTGAAACCTTCGAAAAGGACGGTGTATTCAAGACCCGTCATTATCAAACAAACACTCTCTTGAAGTTGTTGGACGACGGCGCCATTGAAGGCACAACGTTGTTCTTCGTGACGTTTCAGTACGCAGCCGAGACAACCCCACGGCCGATTCATACGGGGATGTACCGGGATCGCTTTCTGAAAACTCCGGAGGGCTGGAAGTTCGCGAAGCGAGAGATCCACATTGACCACAAGTAAAACCATGCCCAACCAGCGCATGCACCTGACCGTCAACGGCGCGCTTCGCCCGCCGTCGCCGTCAGGTGATGCTTATCGTTGGGCGTTCAAGTTGGATAGTTGGCCGGGCTTAGAACATTAGGGGGTGACCATGCCAGACCGCATCGTCGTTGTAGATTATGCCGGTGACCGCCGTATGCCAAAAAGACGTGTGACAAATGTGGGCATGCCCTGAACAGGATCGGTGGACCTGATGAGGTTATCTTCGTAGGCGGTCATTCGGACGTTGTGTTGTCCGCCGGGGCATTGCCGGTCTGCTCAACTTCATCCGGTTTTCTCCGGTCCTTCCTCGGTCAGCCACGACCGCCGGCGGTAGATGATCCCGATGTCTCCGAAAAATTATTTTAAATTAAATACTTAAATAATTTTTTATTATCCAGTCGAGCATTTTCACATGTTGACCTGGCATCGAACGTGCAACGAAATTGCCGTGACGGGCCTGGGACACCAAGCCCTGCTGGACGTTCCGATGACAGCATTTTTGCTTCCCGTCAGTGCCCAGGCACAGCCATACGCGCAGCGACCGAATGGGCATTGCAGCAAGCCAAAACCCGTCAAGTGGTGATCGGCGGTTTTCACTCGCCACTGGAACAGTCCGTGCTGCAGTTGTTGCTAATAGCGCGCAGCCCCGCAGTGGCGGTTCTTGCTCGGCCATTGAGCGGCGCACGATTACCGGCGCAATGGAAAACCGCCATCACGGCGGGGCACCTGGCGGTCGTGAGCGCCGCCGATAAGTCAGCCCGGCTGACCACCGAAAGTGCATTAGAACGCAATGATCTGGTGGCACAGCTCGCGAAAACTATCGTCATTGCTCACGCCAGCGCTGCTGGTGTTTTGTCAGCGCGATGCGATCTATGGGTAAGCCACGGACTGTCGGTTACCAAACTCACCGATTTGTAGCTGTAGCTACTATTCAATAAGCTCAAAATCGCCGAGCACGTCTCTTTTGTCATTCCCACGGCCTTTAGACTGCATGAGGGCGTTGGGGGGAATCCATTTGGCATGTCCGGTTGCGAATGTACTATGGATTCCCGTACCCTTGGGCACGCGGGAATGACAACTAGAGATGTTGGCTGAAAAGGCAATGCCTACGCGGCTTCCAAGCCATGCATTGCCACGCACCAGTACCGATGCGGCTCCTGGCATAGGCCTTACACTACAAAATATAAGGCTTGTTCGGTAACTCGTTGGGGTTGCGCGTTTCTGGCGGGAAGTGTTGCGCGAGCAACGCCGAAATGCGTTGAACGCCGACGATTGCGCCGCTTTTAAAATCCCCGGCGCGAAACGCTTGCTCCATCTCGCGGCAAACCATTTCCCAGTCCGCTTGCTCGACTTTCGCCGCGATACCGCGATCAGCGACGATCTCGACTTTGTGGTCAACCAGTAAGAGATAGATCAAGACGCCGCTATTCATCTCGGTGTCCCACACGCGAAGTAGGGAAAATAGGTCTTGTGCGCGTTGGCGCGAACGCAGGCCCTGCAACAACGGCGGCAGATCCAACGCAGTCTCGATGGCAAAACGCAATTCCCCGTTATGCAACGCCTCGGACTTCGCGATTTCTTGTTCGATGGCGTCCAGCGTTGCCTGTGGAAAACGTCGGCGCAAATGCAGCCTGGTGGTGCAAAGATGTTTTAGTATGCGACCGATATCCATCACCAATCTCCCGACGCGCCGCCACCACCGCCGAGGCCACCCCCGCCACCGCCGAAGTCGCCGCTTGAACCCCCGCCCCAACCGCCACCACCCCACGTCCCACCCATCGGCCCGCCGTAATGAGCGCGGCGGGATGAACTAGCGCCATTGCTCCAGCCATTGGCGCCGCCGACGGCGCCGGCGAACAGGTTAAACAGGAACGCGACTACGCCCGCGACGGCCGCGGCCCCGAGCACACTTAAGACGATCCAGGTGATCGTTCCCGTCACACCACCGGCGACCAGTGAGCCGAAAAAGCGCCCGAAAAGCGCCCGAAAAATCGCGCCGGACACGAACGCCAGCAGGATCACCAACGGCAAGGCGCTAAGCCAACCGTCCTCGTTGTAGCCTTGTTTCTGTGGCGCGGGTAGCGGCTCGCCGTCGACCACTTTCAATATGCGGTCAACACCGGCGTCGATGCCACCGTAAAAATCGCCGTGTTTGAACAAAGGC
Source organism: Pseudomonadota bacterium (assembly GCA_031371465.1). GTDB lineage: Bacteria > Pseudomonadota > Gammaproteobacteria > Burkholderiales > JALYOK01 > JALYOK01. Next base: position 7,523 of record JANMJR010000238.1, on the reverse strand, counting down.
GTGATCACTTCCGCGATAATGCGCTTGGCGATCGCATCGGGCAGTGGGCCTTCCAGGCCGTAGCGCGTTTCGATGCGCAGCTTGCGGTCGTTTTTGGCGATCAATAGGAGCGCGCCGTCGTCGACGCCTTTGCGGCCAAGCTTCCAAGTATCCGACACGCGTAGCGCGTACTGCTCGATGGTTTCCGGTTGCGTGGTCGGCACGATCAACAGCGCGATCTGACTGCCTTTGCGCGACTCGAACGCCTGCAGTTTTTGTGTCAGTGTGGCCTGTTGCTGCACGGACAGTATGCCGCTGAGGTCCGTGACGATGCGCCGCTCGGGAACGGCAATCTGATCTTGGGCGAATGCACCGCCGAGACAGAAAAACAGCGCGGCGAATAGCCACGCTCTTAGCACCTCCAGCCGCGCCACGAAGAATGACTCGACGATTATTTTCGCGTCTGCGGTTGTGTGAAGTCAACCGTCGGCGCAGTGGAAATCGCCTTCTCGTTTTCTACGGTGAAGTTGGGTTTGGTTTTGTAACCGAACATCATCGCGGTCAGATTACTCGGGAATTGCCGCGTGGTGACGTTGTATTCTTCTACGGTCTTGATGTAGCGATTGCGTGCGACGGTGATACGGTTTTCCGTGCCTTCCAATTGCGCTTGCAGGTCGCGGAAATTCGCGTCGGATTTCAGTTGCGGATAATTTTCCGAGACCACCAATAAGCGCGACAAGGCGCCGGATAGTTCACCCTGGGCCGCCTGGAAATTCTTCAACGCCTGCGGATCGTTCGCGAGCTCGGGCGTCATTTGAATAGAGCCCACTTTTGCGCGCGCTTCGGTCACCTGAATGAACACGTCTTTTTCCTGCTGCGCGAAGCCTTTGACCGTGTTCACCAAATTGGGAATCAGATCGGCGCGGCGCTGATACTGATTCACGACTTCGGACCACGCCGCTTTGGTTTGTTCGTCCTGAGTTTGAAATGTGTTATAGCCGCAGCCGGTCAGCACGGCGAAAAGAGGTAACAGCAACCAAGTTCCGAGACGCATCATAGTTCTCCTGTAATATTGTTGGTCAAGACAATCTTCATAATAAGGACGGCAAGTTGCAATAACAATAGCGCCGCCCTAAGTTTGCCAGCGCAAACATTGCTGGCGCACCACTTCGGGTAACTGTTTTTCTTGCTTATGCAACGTGCGGATCCACGTCGCGCCATTGCCCTTGGTCGTTGCATCCTCGCGCAACGCTTGGCAAGCGGCATCTGTTTTTAATTCGATCGCGTGGGATTCGATTGCATCGAGGGTGGCGATAATATCTTCGCGCAGGCTGCGATGTTCGCCGGTTTTCGGATCGACAAATATCCCCTCGAAGCCCAGGCGGCAGGCTTGGAAGCGATTGAATTTGTACACCAGATAATCATCGGCTTCGGGGACAAAGGTTTTTTCCTGTATCTGCCAGCGCGCCACGGTTTGAATATAGGCCGCAAGTTGCGCTGCTTTTTCGATCGTCAGCGGCGTGTCCATTACGCGAACTTCGATGGTGCCAAATTCCGGTTTCGGGCGGATGTCCCAATAGAAATCCTTCATGCCTTCGACCACGCCGGTGCGCGTCATTTTCTCGAAATAGACCAGGAAATCCGCCCAGCGGGAAACAAAAGGCGCGCGTCCGGCAAAAGGAAACGCTTGGATTGAGTTGAGCCGCGCGGAATCGAAGCCCGTGTCGGTCGCCTGAACGAATGGCGAAGCGGCGGACAACGCAATGAAGTGAGGAATGTAGCGCGACAGTGTGTGCAGCAGTTGCAACGCGCCGTCGGCATCGGGGCAGCCGATATGGACATGCTGACCGAACACGGCGAACTGTTTCGATAAATAACCGTACATTTCGGAGAGTTGATGAAAACGCGGCGCATCAAAAATTCGTTGTTCGCTCCAATTTTGAAATGGATGGGCGCCGCCGCCACACAGGCCCAACCCGAGCTTGCGCGCCGCCTCGACGAGCACATCGCGCGTCTCCTGCAGCTGCGCGAGCGCGTCGGCGTAACCGGTGCAAATGCCGGTGGAGATTTCGATCATGCTGGCGGCGATCTCAGGCTTCACCTCGCCCGGTAGTTTCTTTTTTGCCACGACCCGCAATAAATCTGGCGCGCCGGGCGTGAGGTCGTAATCGTGGCTGCCAACCACTTGCAATTCCAACTCAACCCCGAGGGTGAACGGACGCGATCGCGCAAAGGATTCAAGGGCCATGGGGCATTTCCGTCACGGCTGAATCTCGCCGCTGCGTCGCAATGACCACTTCACCGCCAGCGGTCCAAGCAATTCCAGGATGGCGATTGTGCTAAATACCATGGCGCCCAAGGCGGCGCCGAATTCCGCATAGCGAGCGGCAATCTGCGCCGTCAGCGCGAAGGCCACGGCGGACATCGGGCACAGGGCAACGCCGAGAGCGAAGCTCTGACGCATCGACAATCCGCTCGGCGGGCCGAGCAACGCGAGTACGCTGATTTTCGCCAGGGATCGAACCCCTACAATGACCAGCGCCACCGCGCCGCCACCGAGGACACTGCTCCAGGACAGTGACATGCCGGTGATCACAAACAATAACAATACCAACACCCCACCGACACTGCCGAAATGCCGCGGCCACACCAACGGCCGCGCGGCGCGATGGCGCAGCCACATGCCGGCCAACAATGGCGTGAGCAGGACCGACATTTCAAACGCGCGCAGCAACGCGATCATTAGCAACAACAAGCCCAGCACCAACAGCGAGGCGTGCTCGTCACGCAGATCGATGTGCGGCTCGAACCACGCCACGGCCCAGGCCAGAACAAAAGCCAGCAACGCGCTGCCGCCGAACACGTAAAGCGGATGCAGCAACGCCGCCCAGAGGTTATGTCCATACTCGTGGTGCAGCCAGCCGAGCAAAAATCCTTGCGCCACGACCGCGTAAACCGTACTCAGTACCGCAAGTAACAAGAGGCGTTCGCTTAGCTGGCCTTGCGCCTTGAACTCCGCCGTGACGCGCATCACCACGGCGGGCGAGGTGGCCACCATGATGATCGCCGTTGCCGTGGCAAGGGTTGCGTCGTAACCCAGGCTGATAATCAGAACCGTCACCGCGACAAACGTCAACACCGCCTCGGCGATGCTGGTCGCAAGGAGCCAGGGGTTGGCGCGCAGCCAACTCAAATTGACACGGCCGCCCACTTCAAATAACAGTAACGCCATCCCCATATCGAACACGATTGCGAATGCCGAGCGCTCGCGCACCAGCGCGCCGGCCTGAACACCGAAACCCAGCGCCCCGGCAATCATGCCAACCAGGGAGTAGCCGATGATGCGCGGCCAGCGAAAAAATTTGAACAGCGCCTCGCCCGCCAGCGCGGCCGACACCAGGGTCAGCGCAGCCAGCAAGATTCCATCGGCTTGCAGCGGCCACGACGGAAGAAAAAACAAAGCGTCGATAGTGTTTTCCATTGGATATTTTTCAGCCTAAGAATGTCCGAAGATTCTGCTCCGTCGGGAACGCGGACAAGAGGGTAGCACCCCGAGCCTCCCTTTAGGCGCTGCAAGCGCGCGAGGGAATGTTATGTATTGACTACGCTAATCGGTCGTGAAGCCTTGAGTGGACTTCATCTTTAAGTTGCTTTGGACTGCGATGAAACGTCGTCAGTTTACTCCAAATGGCAACGCTTATTTCATTTGCACGGACACCATGCCAGGGGCCGCATCCAGCCGGGGTGGCCTTGGGCCATTGCCGCCCAGCCGTGGCCATTTGGAACACCGCGCCCCGACGAGGATGGCCTCGGGCCATTGCCACGTGGTTCGAGCGCCGTTGGCGATTCTAAGATTTGTAACACTATGTAACAAATCGCCACAGCGTCAACGCTAGCTTTAAGCTTGTCGTTATCTTTTGAATGAGCGGCCGACTCGGCCCCTAGCGTCGCTCCCTGGAGATACAGTCATGACCCCAATCAAATTTTATCGCAAAGCAGCCGTTGCAATCGCGGCGGCGATAAGCATGACCTGCGCGTATGCCGATCCGCCCGGCCGCGTGGCGCGCCTGAGCTGGGTCGAAGGCAGCGTCTCGTTCGCGCCACAACGGGCCGGCGGCGATGACAATTGGTCAGCGGCGCAAAGCAATTGGCCGCTCACCGAAGGGAATCGACTCTACGCCGGCAATAACGCCCGCGCGGAATTGCACATCGGCGCATCGGCACTGCGCCTGGCGGAAAATACCGCGCTGGATTTCACGCGTTTGGATGACGAGCACATTGAAACCTTTGTCAGCCAGGGTTCGCTGAACCTAACCTTGCGCAACTGGGATCGCGACGATCAGTTCATCATCACCACGCCAACCCTAAGCGTCACGCTCAATCACAACGGCCGCTACCGCATCGACGTGGATGACGATGGCGAAGGCGCGGCCATCGTCGTGCGCCAAGGCGAAGCGCAAATCCAGAACGGCAATTCGCGCTTCAATCTCATTGCTTCGCAACGGGCGGAAATCGCCGGACGCGATGGCGGCGACGTGCGCATCACGCGCGACGACGACGAAGACAACTTCGATCGCTGGGCCGCGGAACGCGACAGCCGGCAAAGCGTCGCGACGTCGTCGCGCTATGTCGCGCCGACCACGCCGGGTGTTTATGAACTCGACCAGTACGGCCAATGGCGCGACACCGACGAGTACGGTCATGTGTGGCGGCCGAGCAATGTCGCCGTCGATTGGGCGCCCTATCGCCACGGCCGCTGGGAATGGATCGCGCCGTGGGGTTGGACCTGGATCGACGATGCCCCGTGGGGCTTTGCGCCATCGCACTACGGCCGCTGGGTGTATGTCGATCGCTACTGGGCCTGGCATCCCGGTCGCATCATTGCGCGACCGATTTATGCGCCGGCCTTAGTGAGCTTCATTAGCGGCCCCGGCTTCAGTGTGTCCGTGAATGTCGGCCAACCCTGTGGCTGGGTGCCGCTGGCGCCGTGGGAAGTCTATTACCCCTACTATCAATCGAGTCACCGTTACGTCGAGCGCATCAACCTGACCCACCTCCACCATGGCTACGTGATCGAGCGCGATTATCAGCGCGACCGCGGTCGCCATCGCAATCGCGATTACCCCGGTGGCGTGACCCTGGTCGACCCACGTGTGGTGGTTGATCACCTGCCGGTTGCGCGGTCAATCCTGCCGATTGAACGGCATATCTTACGCGACATCAGCCGCATCGCGCCGCCGTTACCGCCCCTACCGCGCATCGGTGCGATCTTGCCGCGGCCGGCTTTTGAGCGTCACCTCGAGCGCGAGCGACGCCCCATGCGCGACGACGAATTTGAACGTCGCCCGGAACGCAAATTCCAAGCTGGCGCGCCGCCCGTCGCTGCGCCGGAGCCAGGTCGCCGTCCCGAGCGGAACAATGGCCGCGACCGCGATGAACGCAAGTGGCAGCCCGACTATCGCGTGCCACGCCACGAGGTCGATACGCGCGTCCCATTCGCGCTCGAAGGTCAGCGGCCGCAGCAAGCCCCGGTCATCGCGCGCGAACGCCCTACCGACACGCGACCGTTGCCGCACAACAATCGGCCGCTACCACAAAACACGCAGCCGTTGCCGCACAACAACCGACCTTTGCCAGCGCCGCGCGACGACGAGCCGCGCAGGGAATCGAGCAGCGGTGGCCAGGCCCAGAGCGCTGGCGCACCCGTGCGAAGAGTCGAGAAATGGATGGCGAATCCGCGCTGATTTCACCACGGCAAGCGCTTTGATTATTGTGGTAATCGGTTTACCATGGAGCATCTTGAATACCAACAGCCGACGTGAAACGATTCTATGCCGCGGCCGATTTAATTGAAGCGCAACTCCTGAAGGATTTGCTAAATGAATCCGGCATCACCACGGAAATTTTTAACCAGAACGCCCGCGGCGGCACCGGCGAAATTCCCTTCACCCATGCTTATCCGGAACTCTGGTTGCTAGACGAACATGATGAAGCACGGGCGCGGGTATTGATCGATCAATACGAAAACACTGAAGTGCCGAGTGGCGTAACGCTGTGCAACCATTGCTCAGAACAGAACCCGCGTAACTTCGCGAGTTGTTGGCAATGCGGCGGGCTTCTGAATTAATTTAATTTCTCGTTGCACACCCAATTTGTCATTGCGAGCTCAGCGAAGCAATCTCTGCGGCGCTAAATACAAGATTGCGTCGCTGCGCTCGCAATGACCTTAAATTATTGTCATCCAGAGCATTGCGAAGGATCTGCTTTCTCGGCGGCGTAAAAAAGCAGATCCTTCGCTGCGCTCAGGATGACATTATAAAAAATCTAGCTGACGCCGATTCAGGCGGCCCGCAACGCCATGCAGGAAAACCCACGCAACCGCTACGTCGCGATTTTGCTTTCTATCGGCAGCATATCGCAGGCCTTAATTTTCCAAGTTTTATCTTGCTGACGCTCAAGCGTAAACACCGCGAGCAACAACTGATTCTCATCGGACAAAAATTGGATGCCTTGTAGAATGCGGCCGCTGACAATTGACGGCGTGAGGAATTTGATCTCGCGCGGGCTGTAGAACGGGCTGTATTTTTCCCGCACCATTTTGTTAAACGCCTCGGCCGTGGGAAAGCGTTGCCTCACGCTCGGCGCAGCCAAGGCGTATGCGCCGGCCTCGTCATCGCGTTGAAACGCATCCAACTGGTTCTGGATCACGCCGCGAATATCAGCCCACTCTTGCGCCGTCGGCCAAAAACTCTCGGCGGCGAAAGCGCTGATAGAATGCAGCCATAGCAATACAGCTATCGAGCGAACAACAATCTTCATATCAGCCTCCCGGACGACGCGATGGTTTAATGGGAATTTCGATCAACGATTAACAGCTTAGTTCAATATGTCCGACAAGACTAGCGCCGCACTCGCCGATAGCCTGGAGCCGCCCCTCGCCCGAGGCAGGCCACTGGATGCGCGTTGCTACGACAGCATTCGAGCCCTAGTCCGGAAGTTGGATTTCACCGCCGGGTTAGTCCCCGACGTCGGCGCGCTCAATCAACTCGCGCAGCAACGCGCGCAACCGATTGTCAGCGCCGGTGGCCACGCCATTCGGTTCGCCACCCAGCACGCGAATCCCGCCGCATTGGACTATGAAGCACAAATCTTTGCCAGCGGCATCGTGCCCACCCGCCCGAACAATATTCATGATCTGTTCAACGCGCTGGTCTGGCTGAGCTTTCCGCACACCAAGGCGGCGATCAACGGCCGCCATATCGCCGCGTACGCCGAAAACGCCGCTGGCCGCAATCGCGGTCCGGTGCAAGATGCGCTGACCTTGTTTGACGAATGCGGCGTCGTGGTCGCCAGCGATCGGCCCGATCTATTGGAAATGATCACGGCTTTTCAGTGGAAGAAGATATTCTGGAAGCACCGCGCCGCGGTGAAACAACACATGCGATTTTTTCTATTCGGTCATGGTTTGATGGAGCAGATGCTCGCGCCTTACGTCGGCCTAACCGGCAAAGCGCTATTGATAAACATCGACACGGCATGGCTGG
>JANMJR010000212.1:0-2838 GCA_031371465.1 Pseudomonadota bacterium | reverse complement strand
AGCTTCGCGATTCAACTCGCCAAGCATGTCGGGGCAACGGTCGCGACTACAACGAGCGCGAAGAACGCCGATCTGGTCAAGCGTCTCGGCGCGGATGTCGTGATCGATTACAAAACCCAGCGCTTCGATGAAATATTGAGCGACTATGATTTCGTACTCGATACCCAAGCAGGCGATGTTCAACATCGCTCGTTTCGCGTGCTCAAACGCGGCGGCGCCCTCGTCACGATCGTTGGCATGCCGACCGCCGAATTCGGCCGCGAATGGGGGGTGAATATTTTGGTTCGTATGGTCATGGCCTGGGCAAATCGTAAGTCGACCCAACTAGCCCGAGAACGCGATGTGAACTTCAAATTCTTATTCACGAAGCCCAGCGGCGATCAACTGCGCCAGATTGCTAAGCTTATCGAAAGCGGCGCGATTAAACCGGTGATCGACAAAGTGTTCGACTTGGATCATATCCGCGAGGCGCTGGCCTATAGCGAAAGCGGGCGCGTGGTGGGTAAGGCGGTCGTTCAAGTCTTTGCGGGGTAGTTTGCCAGGCGCGGCGCCCTGCCTGCCTGGCCCTAGGCCACCCGGTCGCAGCCGCGCATGCTTGGAACGCCGCTCCGGGCCGCGGGCCGATTAGGACGATGAGCATAATCGCATCACCGCTTAAGCGTAAAATACGCCCTCACCATAAGAAAGTACCCATGCCAAACGACCCTTCAAACCGCCCCCTTCCCCTATTGTTCTCGCCGCTGAAAATACGCGGCGTCACGTTAAAAAACCGCGTTGTCATTTCGCCCATGTGCCAATACTCGGCCTGTGATGGTGTCGCCAATGATTGGCATTTGGTCCATCTGGGTCAATTTGCGATCGGCGGGGCGGGGCTGGTATTTTGCGAAGCGGCGGCGCTGGAAGAGCGCGGCCGCATCACCCACGGCGATTTGGGCATTTGGAGCGACGCGCACATCGCGCCGCTGGAGCGGGTGACGGACTTTATTAAGGGCAATGACGCCGTACCGGCCATTCAGCTCGCCCACGCTGGGCGCAAGGCAAGCATGCAACGGCCGTGGCATGGCAATGGCGCGTTGAATGCCGCGGATACGGCGCGCGGTGATTTGGCCTGGAACATCGTGGGGCCGAGCGCCGAGCCTGTTGCCCCCGGTTGGCTCATGCCGCACGAACTGTCGATCGAGGAAATCAAACAAATCATTGAGCAGTGGAAAGCGGCGACTCGGCGCTCCTATGCCGCCGGTTTTGATGTCCTTGAAGTGCACGGCGCCCACGGTTATTTATTGCATAGTTTTCTGTCGCCCCTGTCCAACAAGCGCACCGATGCCTACGGCGGCAGTTTCGAGAATCGCATTCGCTTGGCGCTGGAAATCGTCGATGCCGTACGCCAAGAATGGCCGGACGATAAGCCGTTATTTTTTCGTACCTCATCATCGGATTTTTCTGATGCGGGATGGAGGATCGAGGATACCATCGCATTGTCGCGGGAACTCAAGGAACATGGCGTCGACGTGATCGACTGCTCCTCCGGCGGCATCGCCGGTTCCGCCACCGCCGCGCCGATCAAGCGCTATCCGGGATTTCAAGTACCATTCGCCGAGCAGGTGAAAAAGGAGGCGAACATCTTGACGCAAGCGGTCGGCATTATTTTGAATGGCGCGCAAGCAGAAGAAATTCTGCAGTTGGGCCGCGCCGATCTGATCGCCATTGGCCGTGAAGCGCTGTTCAACCCGCACTGGGCGGTGCATGCGGCGCAAGAACTGGGCGCCGACCCGCGGTTTGAGTTGTGGTCGAAGCAATACGGTTGGTGGCTCGACGTGCGCGCGAAGACGCGGCAACTCACGCGTTAGGCCACCGCGGTGCAATCGCGATCCAGCGTCGTGCTGGTGGTCTTGATCACACTGATCTGGGGTTTTAACTGGCCCACCATGAAAGTGGTGCTGAGCGAAGTTCCGCCGTTGACGTTCCGCGCGTTGTGCATGGGTGCGGGGGCGATCGGTCTTTTCGCCATCGCTAGAGCCAACGGCCTGGCGCTGCGCGTTCCGCAGGGCCAGTGGTCGCGGTTGATGGCCAGTGCGCTGTTCAATATCACCGGCTGGAATTTGCTGATTGCGTTCGGCTTGAAATATGTCGCGGCCAGTCGCGGTGTGATCCTCGCCTACACCATGCCGATGTGGACGGTGTTGCTCAGCATGATTTTTTTGCATGAACGATTAACCGGGCAGCGCGCGCTGGGTCTAGCGTTCGGCATGGTGGCAATGTTGATTTTGGTCAGCGTGGAGTTCGCACAATTAAAGGCCGCCCCCCTGGGCGCGTTGTTGATTGTTGGCGCAGCCCTATCCTGGTCCATTGGCACCATCATATTGAAACGCTATCCGGTTGATTTGCCAACCACTTCGATGACCGGTTGGACCATGGTGCTAGGCGGCATTCCGATTTGGATCGCCGCGCCATTCTTTGAGCGCGTATCGATCAGCAAGATTACGTTTTGGCCGGCGCTCGGTGTGGTGTACAACATGACTCTGGCGGTAATCTTTTGTTATTGGGCGTGGAACAAACTCATCAGCCAAGGTTCCGTCAGCGTGACCTCACTTTCGACGCTGATGATTCCGGTTTTGGGCGTGTTCAGCAGCATGTGGTTTCTCGGCGAACAACCGCGCTGGCAAGAGTTCAGCGCGCTGGCGCTGGTGATCGTTTCGTTGCTGTTAGTGTTAATGCCGCGGCGCTCGAGCAGCAGTTGACGATTTAAGATCGTCGTCCCCGCGTAGGCGGGTACCCGGCGTCGTTTACCAAAGACACTGGCGGCCATACCCCGAAATTCCCGCCGCCGGACTCGTTTTC
>JANMJR010000158.1:0-12153 GCA_031371465.1 Pseudomonadota bacterium | reverse complement strand
CGGCCACAGTTTTAATCTTTCGGATATCGTGGTTGGTTGCGCGCTGATGTATTTGGATTTTCGTTTCGCGGAAGTGAATTGGCGCAACGAATATCCCAATCTAGGCCAGCTTACAGACAAGCTCGCCAAGCGCAATTCGTTCAGGAATACCGCGCCGCCTGCGAGCTGACGCGCCAAGAGGCGCTAGCAGCGGCTCGCAGGCGCAAAGCCAGTGCCCTAGGACCGGCGCTATCCATGCGCTTCTTGGCCTGGCGGTTACTGAATAATTCCACCGCCTAAGCAAATATCGCGGTCATATAACACCACCGATTGCCCCGGTGTCACGGCCCATTGCGGCTGATCGAACGATACATTGCACGAATCCAAATCTACGCCATCAATGCGGCATGTCGCATCGCGCTGGCGGTAACGTGTTTTCGCGCCGTAGCGCATCGTTGACTCAGGCGCATTACCGGCAATCCACGATAGATCGCTCGCGCTTAAGTTGGGTTTGAGCAAGGCCGGGTGGTCGTGGCCTTGCACCACATAGAGAATATTTTTCTCCATATCCTTGTCCGCGACAAACCACGGCTCACCGGGCCCGCCGATACCCAGGCCTTGGCGCTGGCCGATGGTATAAAACATCAAGCCCTGATGTTCGCCGATATGTCTGCCTTCCGGCGTGCGCATCGCACCGGGCTGCTTGGGCAAATAGCGATTCAAAAATTCGCGGAACGGTCGCTCACCGATGAAGCAAATCCCGGTGCTGTCTTTCTTCGCATGATTCGGCAGGTTATGTTTTTGCGCGATTTCACGCACTTCGGTTTTGCGCAATTCGCCGAGGGGAAACAGCGTTTTGCTTAACTGCGCTTGATTCAACCGATACAAAAAATAACTCTGATCTTTGCTTTCGTCTAAGGCTTTGAATAATCGCACCGCGCCGTTTGAACGATCAAGCCGCGCATAATGCCCGGTCGCGATGTAGTCCGCGCCCATGCCGATGGCATGGGCGAGAAATGCTTTGAACTTGATCTCGGCGTTGCACAACACATCGGGATTTGGCGTGCGGCCCGCTTGATATTCTTCGAGGAACAGCGAAAACACGCGCTCTTTGTATTCGGCGGAAAAATTCACCGCCTCCAAATCGATGCCGATGCGATCGGCGACCGCTGCGGCGTCGACCAGATCGACCCGCGCGGGACAGTATTCATCGTCGTCATCATCGTCCCAGTTTTTCATGAACAGGCCGATGACTTCATAACCTTGTTGCTTCAGCAGCAGGGCTGCGACGGCGGAATCGACGCCGCCCGACAATCCTACGACGACGCGCTCGCCCGTCATAAAAAATACGACGCCAAAAGATCCAGCGGGTAACGCTTGCCGGCAAGATAATCGTCCACGCAGCGCGACACCATCGCGCTGCGATGGCGCCCGGCTTGCTGCTGCAACTCTTCTGGCGTTAACCAAAGCGGGCGCAAAATTCCGACGTCCAATTCGCGACCCTTGTCTTCGCTGGTGATTTCGCCGGTGAACGCGAAACGCAAATAGGAAAGATCCTTGGTGGGGTGGGGCCACAGATAAATGCCGACCAGCGCTTTCGGGGTGAAGCGATAGCGCGTCTCTTCCAGCACCTCGCGCGAGACGGCGTGCGGCAACGATTCATCCGGATCGAGATGGCCCGCCGGCTGATTGATCACCACCAACCCCTCGGCCTGTTCTTCGACGAACAAAAACCGGCCAGCGTGTTCAACGATGGCGGCGACGGTAACGCTGGGTTTCCACATGTTCAGGACTGACTCTATGGGAAAGTGTGCATTTTACCAAAGCGAGCGGTCAAATACGCAATAGGGCATGGCCGCAGCAGCAATCGCCGCTTGCCCCGCGACAATGCCTGTGCCGCGCGCCGCGCTTGCCTGGCCCTAGGCCAGCGGCTAGCCTACCGGGTAGCCCTAGGCTAGCCACTGGCCTAGGGCCAGGGCTACCCGGTCGTGGCGCGATCGCTACTTCGCTTTCGCGGGTGCTTTGCTCGCGCGACGGCGACGAATTTCTTTGGGATCGACGATCAGCGGACGATAAATTTCCACGCGATCATGTGGGTGCAACACATAATCCGGCGCGACAATTTTTCCGTACACACCGATTTTGTTCCTCGCCAAATCGATTTCCGGCGCTTGCCGTAACACGCCCGATTGCTCAATGGCATCGCGCGCCACTGACCCACGCGCCAGGCGCAACGCGATAATGATTTCGCGATCCGGCGCCGCATACGCCACTTCAATGTCGAGCAAATCAGTGTTATTCGGCGGCATGAAGTGAATCGGCGCGACGCACGAAGGCTTCCATCAGCGACCCGGCAATGTGACTGAATACCGGGCCGATGATTTTCTCCAACCATTTATTGGTGAATTCATACTCGAGAACGAGTTCTACTTTGCAAGCATGCTCGCCGAGCGCCAGAAAATTCCAGTGGCCTTGCAAGCGCTTGAATGGTCCGTCCACCAATTTCACATCCATGCGGCCGGGAAATATTTTCTCGTTGCGTGTGGTGAAGCTTTGCTTGATGCCATGAAAATTAATTTGAATCGCCGCTTCCGTGACCGCGTCATCTCTAATTTTCAAAGTCGTTCCCCCGCACCAAGGCAAGAATTTCGGATAATTTTCTATGTCATCTACGAGCCGAAATAATTCTTCAGCGGAGTGGGAAACTAGGACGGACTGGTCGACGCGATGCATAGCGCGATTTTAGCGCAACGGCGAATGCTAAAATACGACCCTTAGCCGCCACATCGCCCAGCATGAGCATCGCGCAAAACAAAAAAGCCTTTTACGACTATTTTATCGAAGACCGCTACGAAGCCGGACTCGTGTTGGAAGGTTGGGAAGTGAAAGCCATTCGCGCCGCCCGGGTGCAGCTCAAAGAAGCCTATGTCGTCGTGATGAGTGGTGGATTATGTTTGATTGGCTCTCACATCAGCCCGTTGCCGACGGCGTCAACTCACGTGAATCCCGATCCCACGCGCACTCGAAAATTACTGATGCATCGTGAAGAGATTCATAAACTCATCGGCAAGGTCGAACGCGCGGGGTATACCTTAGTGCCGCTCGATTTGCATTATCTGCGCGGTCGCATCAAGCTCGAGATCGGCCTGGCGAAAGGCAAGAAACAACACGACAAACGCGAGACGGAAAAAGATCGCGAATGGCAGCGCGAAAAGCAACGCTTGTTGAAGGTGCACTGAGAGCAATTGGCATTTTCGCTTGCTAACTTTTTCGATCGACTATACTAACGGCTCAGGTACAGGCCAGGTACCGCGTTAAAAATCATAGGCCTAACGTTCATGTAGGGGATACTTTATGTTTCGCAAGTACTCGCTTTTATTCGCTTTTGCCGTCTTAACATTTAGCGCTTTTACCTGGGCTGATCTGTACGGTTACGTCGATGAAAACGGTCGCGCCCATATGAGCACGACACAACTCGATGAGCGCTACAAATTATTTCAGCGCTCGCTGGCAAAACCCAACGATAAGAAACAAACCGTCGTCGTTGTCGGGCCGAAAATGCCGAAAGTTTCACAGCGAACCTACCAGCTCTACAACAAGCAAATTCTGAAAGTAGGCAAGAAATACGGTATTGAGCCGGCGCTGTTACACGCGGTCATTCTCGCCGAATCCCGTTACAACGCCGATGCGATATCGCGCCGTGGCGCCATCGGCCTGATGCAGTTAATGCCCGATACCGCGGAGCGTTACAAAGTCTCCGACGCGTTCGATGCGAATCAAAACATTCTCGGCGGCGCGCAATATTTGAGTTACTTGTTGAAGTTGTTCGACGGTGATATGGAGCTTGCCATCGCCGCTTACAACGCCGGTGAAGGCGCGGTGATTCGCAGTGGCCGCAAGATTCCGCCTTATCCTGAAACGGTAGCTTATGTGCCGAAGGTCATGGCTTTTTATCGGAAGTATCAGGAGCGGATTTAAGCGCGTTCGGGGGTTGAATGCCAACCCGTGGAACATCGAAATCCTATAGCGTCATTCCCGCGAAGGCGGGACTCCATTTGGCTTTTCAACATCAACATCTTCTCGCGTTCCCGGGAATGACAAAGTATTGATGTTGTCGGTAATTCAGTAAAACAAACCGGCTAATCCTGCTCGGCGATTTGTTCTCGTAAAGTCTTCGTCATATCCAGCTCGCCGAATTTGGCTTTGCCTTGTTGCACATTGGCGGCGATTTTTTTCGAATCCTTTTCCGGCAACACATCTTGAATTGCGTTGAGATATTTCCACACCGGTTCCGGTGTGTCGACATTGGGCTTGGGCACAAACTTCGAGCGCTTGACCAATTGCATTTTATGCACGTAACGCGGGCAGTTGCCGAAAATTTCACGCACCGCGACGCGTACGATCATCACGGCGCCTTGGTACTGGCTCATCAGCGGATCGTTGTCTTGGATCGACGCCGTGCCGTTGACGCGCACGCGGTGCGGGTTCATGAAGTCGATGAACAGCATGCCGACATTCGGATTCGCAAGCACGTTGCCGGTGCTTAGAAATAAACCATTACCATCAAAAATTGGGAACGCCAGCGTGGTTTCATCCACCACTTTGACGAAGCCGGGATCGCCGCCTTTGTAGGAAACTTGTGGCCGCCCCTGGGCGTCGGCGGTGGCGAAGAAAAACATATCCATGGCTTCGATCATGGCTTTGTTTTCCGGGATGATCATGGGCGGTGCGAAATCCGCAATGCGGTCGGCCATTTTGCGCGTGCCGAATTTATCTTGCATTTCACGCATGTGTTGCGTGTATTCGATGGGCATTACATTCTCCTCCTCAGGTTGGCGATACTCGGTTCAGATACGACTACTAAACGCCTTCGATGGCGATGGCGTTGGTGTTCGCGCTTTTCTTGCGCAGCGCGATTAGCGGCGCGTACTCTTTCGAGTTGTACCACTCCTTCATTCGCGCCATACTGTCGAACTGCAAGATGATGACGCGCTTTGGTCGCCATGTTCCTTCCAGCACGTCGAAGGCGCCGCCACGCACCAAATATTTTCCGCCGTGGGCGGCAATCGTTGTCGCTACACCGGCTCGATATTGTTCAAACACGACGGGATCGGTGACATCGACTTCGGCGATGAGATAAGCGGACATTTCTCCTCCATATTAAGTTTTTACATAGTTGTCTGTAGAGGCAGTATTAGTGTGCCTCTTGGGTTATGCAATGCCAGGAGGCAGCATCCATGCGGGTCCTGGCGCAGTCGTTTTTTCTTGCTCAGTCTTGCCGTGTTAGTTGAACTTCAATAGACGGAAGTTCTAACCCGGCTACTCCTCACCCTAACCGTATTCGACATCCCGAATCTTCTAGGCCCGCTGCTCGATCCAATGATGCACTGACTCTAATGCTTGCGTTAGGTTTGTCGGGTCGGTTCCGCCCGCCTGCGCCATATCGGGCCGACCACCGCCCTTGCCACCGACCTGCGTCGCGACATGGTTAACTAATTCGCCCGCTTTGATCTTGCCCGTGAGATCGGCAGTGACGCCGGCAATCAACGACACCTTGCCATCGCTCACCGCGCTCAACACAATCGCCGCGGATTTGAGCTTGTCCTTCAGCTTATCCATGGTTTCGCGCAGGGCCTTCGCATCGGCGCCGTCTAAATTCGCGGCGAGGACTTTCACGCCTTTCACATCACGCGCCTGATCGGCGAGATCGTCGCCTTGGCTTGATGCGAGTTTCGATTTCAAGCGCGCTAATTCTTTTTCCAGCGATTTTACTTGCTCGAGCGTGGCGGAAATTTTTTGCGTGAGTTCTGTCGGCTGTGCTTTTAATGCGCCGGCCGCGTCGGACAACAGAGCGTCAAGCTTTTGCACATGTTCCAACGCACCGATGCCGGTGGTGGCTTCAATGCGCCGCACGCCTGCCGCGACGCCGCCTTCCGACAGTATTTTGAACAAGCCGATGTCGCCGGTGCGCGTCACGTGGGTGCCGCCGCACAGTTCACGCGACGAGCCGATGTCGAGCACGCGTACTTCGTCGCCGTACTTTTCGCCGAACAACATCATCGCGCCGATTTTCTGCGCGTCGTCGATGGCCATTACGCGCGCTTGGGTCGCGACGTTGGCGAGTATTTCCTGGTTAACAATATCTTCGACGCGGCGAATTTCATCGGCGCTGATCGGCGCGTGGTGTGAAAAATCGAAGCGGGTTTTGTACGCATCGACCAGCGAACCTTTTTGCGCCACGTGATTGCCGAGCACTTCGCGCAGCGCCTTGTGCATCAGATGTGTGGCTGAGTGGTTACGCAAGGTGCGGCCGCGCACGGCTTGGTTTACGTGCGCATACACGCTGTCACCCACTCGCATGGGTTCTTTGCCGGACAACAAAGTGCCGTGGTGACCGAACACATCGGCTTGTACTTTTTGCGTGTCACGCACGGAGAAATAATAGTTTGCATTCGTCAGTTCACCTTCGTCGCCAACTTGGCCGCCGGACTCGGCATAGAAAGGCGTCGAAGCCAGCACCACCATGCCAGTTTGTCCGACGTTAAGTTGATCGACACTGACGCCATCGCGATAAATAACGATGACTTTGGATTCTTGGTCGAGTGTTTCGTAGCCGACGAATTTTGTTTTCTCCCCGGTGTATGCGATACCCGCCGCCATCTTGAACTTGCCCGCCGCCCGCGCCTGATCGCGCTGTTGTTTCATCGCCGCGTCGAAGCCGGCTTGATCAACACCGACGCCGCGTTCGCGGGTAATATCGGCGGTGAGGTCCAGCGGGAAACCGTAGGTATCGTAGAGCATGAAGGCGGTTTCGCCATCCAATACTTTTGCGCCCTCGGCGAGTTTGGACTCCAAAATCTTCATGCCGTGTTCGAGGGTTTCGGCAAAGCGTTCTTCCTCTACTTTAATGATCTGCGCAATGCGTGCTTCGTTGCTGCGCAATTCCGGATAGGCATCGCCCATCACTTGCGCGAGCGGCGCGACCAACTTGTAGAAAAATAAATTCTTCTGCTCAAGCTTATAGCCGTGACGCATGGCGCGGCGGGCGATGCGGCGCAGCACGTAACCGCGGCCTTCGTTGCTCGGTATTACGCCGTCGACGATCAAGAAACTCACGGCGCGAATATGATCGGCGATAACTTTGAGCGAATTGTTGTCGAGGTCTGTCGTGCCCGTTTCTTTCGCCGCAGCCTTGATCAGGGTTTGAAACAGATCGATTTCGTAATTGCTGTGCACATGCTGGAGCACCGCCGCGATGCGTTCCAAGCCCATGCCGGTGTCGACGCTGGGCTTGGGCAGCGGATGCAGCGTTCCCTTTTCATCGCGATTGAACTGCATGAACACCAAATTCCAAATCTCGATGTAGCGGTCGCCGTCGGCATCGAGGCTGCCGGGCGGGCCGCCGGGAATATGCGCGCCATGGTCATAGAAAATTTCCGTACACGGACCGCACGGGCCGGTGTCGCCCATCTGCCAAAAGTTATCGCTCTCGTAGGGTTTGCCGCCGGGTTTATCACCGAGTCGCACGATGCGCGCCGTCGGCACGCCGATGTCATTCGCCCAATGGTCATAGGCCTCATCGTCGGTGTGATAGACCGTGACCCAGAGCTTGTCTTTTGGTAAGCCGTATTCCACGGTAATCAATTCCCAGGCGAAGCGGATGGCGTCTTTTTTGAAATAATCACCGAAGCTGAAATTTCCGAGCATCTCGAAAAACGTATGGTGACGCGCCGTGTAGCCGACGTTTTCTAGATCGTTGTGCTTGCCACCGGCGCGCACGCAGCGCTGCGAGGTGGCCGCTCGGTTATAGGCGCGCTTATCCTGGCCAAGGAACACGTCCTTGAACTGCACCATGCCGGCGTTAGTAAAAAGCAGGGTAGGATCGTTGCCCGGCACTAATGGGCTGGAAGCGACAATTTGGTGACCGTTACGAGCGAAATAATCGAGGAAGCGCTGGCGGATTTCGGAGCTAGTCATGAATCGAGGTTTGGATTGGATTTTGCGCTATTCTCGCATCATTCGGCCGCGAACGGGAGGTGGCGCTTTCCGGCTTTGAACAAATTCGTGGCCGCGCTGTCTGAGTTCTACCGTCACAATTGTAATTAATTGGGCGAAGCAGTAACACCCAACTTTAGGCGTTTTAGGCGTATGATAGGTTCCACTATGTATAGAATGATTCTTGCCAGCGTGTTTGGCGCCGTACTTGTCGTCGCATCGGGCGCGTGGGCCGCAGAAGTGGCCGCGAACGGTGCGGGTGCGAAGCAGGCGGAAGAGCCGTCCGCGATCGATAAACTGGTTGCGAATCAACCGGCAACGTCGGCCGCATCCAGTAACGACGTGGTGACGGACAAGCCCATGACCATCAATTTCAGCGATTTCGTTAAAGATGGCGCGGGCTGTGGTGTGCCAAATCTGGATACGTCCGATAAGTAAGCGCCGATTTGTTCATAGCCGAAAAAGCCTCGATAAAGTCGAGGCTTTTTTTGGCCTGCACGCGCTGTAATATGATAACTATCTGAAATAGCGGTGAATTAACTGTTTTTCGGGGCGCTTGATAAATAATGAATGATTTCTTGATTATTCATTATTCGCCGTTGTACACTTTCGCCTATGGCTTTATCCGAAAATTTTTCCCCGTCCGAGACCACTTCCGATACGATCTTGGCGGCAGCGATGCGCCGCTTCGAGCAGTTTGGCTACAGTAAAACCACCATGGCGGAAATTGCCGCGGACTGCGATATGTCCGCCGCCAACATCTATCGTTATTTCGAAAATAAGCTCGAAATCGGTGTCCGACTCGCGCGGGGTTGCCTGGCGCAAGAGTGCGCGGCCCTGACCAAGGTGGTCGACGGCGCCACGTCCGCCGCCGCCCGCGTGGAGGAATTTTTACTCGTCAGCCTGCGTTTTACCTATCAGCGCTGGGCGGAGCAGCCGCGCATATCTGAATTGGTGGAGGCCATCGCCCGCGAACGCACCGACGTCGTTCAGGAACATCTGCGTGCTAAGAACGAACTCGTTACCCGGCTTCTCCTGGACGGAAATAGCAACGGCGAATTTTCTGTCGAAGATCCGCAACGAAGCGCTGAGGCGATTATGGTTGCGGGTACCTTGTTCGACGTTCCGCTGTTTATGCACTTGCACACTTGTGAAAAATTCGAGTCCATGGCCAAGAATGTCGCGGGTCTTATTTTGCGCGGGTTAGTATCGAGGCCGATCGTATGACGCCTAGCTCGAATCAGTTAATCAATGATTTAGTCTGTCAGTAAGGAGAAGATTTTGCGTAGCTATGTCGAATTTATTTTGAAGTTCCGCTGGTTAGTCATCGCCGTCGTATTGCTGATCACTGCTTTCTTGGTGATGCAGGCGAAAAATCTTACGATTATCATCGATCCGGATGCGGTGTTGCCGCAGTCCCATCCCTACGTGATCGGCACCAATAAAGTGGACAAGATTTTCGGCTCCAAATTCATTGCCGTGGTGGGCATTACGCCGAAGTCTGGCGATATCTTCCAACCACAGGTGCTGCAAAAAATCCAGGACTTTACCCGCGAGATTCGCGACAAGCCCGGTGTGGTAAAGGAAAACCTGCTGTCGCTTTCAGCGAATAAGGCGAAGGACATTCGCGGCAACGCCGACGGCATGGAAGTTCGCCCGCTCATGGCCAAGGCGCCGCAAACGCCGGAACAATTGGCGGAGCTGAAAGCGGCGATTCTGCGCAACCCGGCCTATATCAATTCCATCGTGTCGAAGGATTTTAAATCGGCCGCGATCATTGTCGATATGGATAAAGGCCCTACCGGTTTCAAAGGCATGATGGATATCATCACGCCGATCGCCGATAAGATGCGCGACGATTCAGTGGAAGTGAATATCAGCGGACTGCCATCGTTCTTGTCGCGCATCGAAACGTTTTCCGAGCGCGTGGCGATCTTCTTCCCGATTGCTATTTTGTTGGTCGGCTTGATTTTGTTTGAGGCGTTTCGCACTTTCCAAGGCATGTTTCTACCCCTGCTCACCGCCATATTCGCGACCATTTGGGGCGTTGGCATCATGGGCCTGTCGGGCATCCCCATGGACGTGTTCAATTCCAGTACGCCGATTTTGATTCTTGCCGTCGCTGCGGGACACGCCGTGCAGTTATTGAAGCGCTACTACGAGGAATATCATCACATGCGTGATACCACCGCGTTGACCCCCAAGGAAGCGAATCACGCCGCCGTGATTTCCTCCGTGACCAAGGTGGGGCCGGTGATGTTGACCGCCGGCGGGATCGCCGCCCTTGGATTCTTTTCGCTGATCGTGTTTGAAATCGTGTCGGTGCGCACCTTTGGTTTGTTCACCGGAATCGGCATTTTGAGCGCCTTGATTATTGAAATGACCTTCATGCCGGCGTTGCGTTCGCTGCTGCCGGCGCCCGGTAAATTGGAACAAAAAGGCAGCGAGACGAACCGCTTCTGGGACGCCATCACCGGTACGATCGCCGACTGGGTCACCGGACCGAAGCGCCGCTACGTGTTTATTGTCACCGCCGTGTTAATGGCGATCGCCGCGCTGGGCATGACTCGCGTGCTGGTGGACAGCGCGACTAAGAGTTTCTTTTCCGATGATTTCGATTTCAAGAAAGATGACAAGATTCTGAACGAGCGGCTTGGCGGCACCAATACGCTCAATCTACTCATTGAGGGTAAGGATACCGACGCGATTAAAGATCCCCGCGTGTTGAAAGGGATTGAAGAGACGCAGCGCTTCGCGGAGTCTCAGCCCAATGTCGGCAAGACGCTTTCGATCGCCGATTTCATTAAACGCATGAATCAAGCGATGAACGGCGACGATCCGAAATTCTATGCGATACCCGATAGCCAGGATCTGATTTCGCAATACCTATTGCTCTATTCCATGTCCGGCGAACCTGGGGATTTCGATTCCTACGTCGACTACGATTACAAGATCGCGAACTTGACGGTGTTCCTGAAAACCGACAGCAGTGCCTACGTTCAGGAACTGATCGCCAAGCTCAAGGACTTCACCAAGCAAAAACTGCCCGATACCATCACGGTCGGTTTTGGTGGCAGCGTGCCCGCCGGCGCCGGGCTGACCGAAGTGATGGTGCACGATAAGGTGCTCAACATCATCCAGATCGCCAGCGTGGTGTTCGTCGTGTCGTCGCTGGTATTCCGTTCGCTGATCGGTGGTTTGCTGGTGTTGACGCCGCTGTTGCTGGCGGTGCTGGCGAACTTCGGCGTGATGGGTTGGACCGGCATGCGGCTGAATATTCCCAATGCCTTGTCGTCGGCCATGGCGGTCGGCATCGGCGCCGACTACGCGATCTATTTGGTCTATCGATTGCGCGAGGAAATTAAACTGGGTGTCGACGAAATCACCGCGGTCCGGCATGTGCTCGCCACGGCCGGCAAGGCGTGCTTGTTTGTCGCCTCGGCGGTCGCCGTCGGATACGGCGTGTTGTGGTTCTCGCCGGGGTTTTACATTCACAGTTGGCTCGCGACCTTGATCGCCAGTTCGATGCTAGTCAGCGTATTTGCCGCAATGACGTTAATTCCCGCTTTAGTGCTGGTTTTTCGTCCGGCGTTTATTTTTAACGGAGCAAACATGAAACTCAAACCCGCAACGGCCGTAGCCGCGCTGCTTGCCCTAGGCCTGGGCGTATCTTTGTTGCCCTCGGACAGCTACGCGGCAGAGCCTACGGCGTTGGAAATCGCCGAAAAGAACTTCATCGTCTCGAAGGTGATCGATTCTGTCGCCGATGCGACTTTCACATTGACGAATAAGAATGGTCAAGAGCGTGTACGCAAAACCTACGGCACATCGAAGCTGCAAGCAAACGGCATCGATAACATGCGTATGACGCGCTTTCTGTCGCCCTCGGATGTCAAAGGCACGGTGTCGCTGCTGATCGAAAATTCCGCCAAGGATGACGACATCTGGATTTATTTGCCGGCGCTGAAGAAAGTGCGTCGCCTGGTTTCAAGCAACAAGAAAGACAGCTTTGTCGGTACGGACTTTTCCTACGGCGATGTGATCGGCCACAAGCCGTCGGAATGGAACCACCGAATAGTTAAAGAAGAAAGCTGCGACGGCAAGCCCTGCTGGGTCACGGAATCGTTGCCCAAAACCGACGACGTGAAAAACAACAGCGGTTACGCCAAGCGCTTAGCA
>JANMJR010000126.1:0-2431 GCA_031371465.1 Pseudomonadota bacterium | reverse complement strand
CCCAATTCGTTATCGCGCCTACTTACTTCGTTAGCTGATACGGCGTCTTGAACGTAACCACATAGCAGGATTTATTCGCGATCGCGACCTGAGTAAAGTTCACGACCTCCCATCCCAATTGCCCCAGCGTGTTCATACGCGCGCGTATACCGAGGATATATTTTTTCGGATCGTAGGATTTATTCGGAAGGCAATGCCAATCTTGGTGTGACAGCCAGCGTTGCGCGGGCGCGGCGACCGGCGGTGGCTCAGTGTCTAGTGTGGGCATATCGACTGCGGCGCTTGCAATCGTTGACGACAAAAGTGAGAAGGTAATTGCTATCGGAATGGTTCTGGTATGCATGATGGTGTCTCCTAATTGTTCTGATTCAAGTGCCGATCGTTCAGCGGTGTGGAAGTTAGGCTTGATATGGCTGGCAGCAGTTCCCACCTTGGGCGACAAATTACCCTAGCATTCGGCGCGACGCAATGCGCGATAATTTTTTACTATTTGGCCTTAACGAATAAATACCCACTGTGCGGCCCGAGGCCGGCTCGTCATTCCCGCGTAGGCGGGAATCCATACTGAGTAACAAATTGCAAGCCCAATGGATTCCCGCCTTCGCGGGAATCACAACAAAAGGGCTACGTCAGCGCAAACTTCGCGACAGCTTTTTCGTCCCACTCGATGCCCTGCCCCGGCTTGTCGGGTACGATGATGTGACCGTCCTTAAGTTGGAACGGCTCGGTCAATATTGGATCGGCCCAATCTTGCCACTCGAGCCAGTGCGCGGTGTCGGTGACGCGCATAACGTGCGCGGAAATTTCCGGGTACAGATGCGTGGACATCGGGATGCCCGCGGCGCTGGTGATCGCCGCCGAACGCATCCATCCACTCACGCCGCCGATGCGCATCATGTCCGGCATGACGTAATCGCCGGCGCCGGCGAGGATGGCTTGATACAGCAAGCGTGGACCGTAGAAATTTTCTCCTAGCTGAACGGGCGTTTTTAGCTCGCGCGTCAATTGCGCAAAGCCGGGAATGTTGTCGTAAGTGGTGGGTTCTTCAAACCAATAAAGTCCCTGGTCGTCGAGCGCGTGGCAGCGCACGCGCGCATCGCCCAAGGTTAAGCCTTGATTGAAATCGACCATCAGCTTGATGTCCGCGCCCGCGCCTTCGCGCACGGCGTTGATCGCGGCGAGATCATCCGCGAGTTTGTCGCGACCGAGTCTGAGCTTGAGTGCGGTGAATCCACCTTCCACGACGAGTGCTGCGGCTTCGGCTGCGAGCTCATTCACCGGCGTTAACCAAAGTCCGTTACTGTTGTAAGCGGGCACCGGGCCAATTGCGCCGCCAAGATACGCGGCCAGCGGCATGTCGGCGGCTTTGGCTATGGCATCCCACATCGCCATATCGAGGCCTGATACGGCGATCAGCGATACGCCTTCGCGCCCAACCAAGTGCAACGAGCCAATGCCGCGGCGATAGCTGTCGAACGGCGCGATCGGCTGGCCCTTCGCTGCTTCAGCGAGATCTTCGATGGCGGGAATGATGTAGCGCATCGACTTTGTGAGATACGGTTCGAGATAGCTATTGCCCACCACACCTTCGTTGGTGTAAAGGTCAATCAGAATTAACGGCCATTCTCGAAATAAGCCAACTCGTGAAACAACGGGCCGTTTTAGCGGCGCCAAAACCGGCCGCGCTCGAACACTCTTAAGCGTGAGTGGAATTTGCATCATGAAAAATCTTTCTGGGTCGGTGGGAAAAAAGCACAATTGCCTTTCGCGGAATATCGTGTAAATAAAAACACGCTTCGACGGAATAATGCCACAATTGAATGCGACATCTCAATGATGCAATCAGTCGTATAATTTCCTTCGGCGCTGCGACACCTGCAACAAGTGTCTCGTCGCAGCGTCTTCAATTCACCTACCCTTGGAGGCAATTCAATGCGTGCAGCAAAACTTTTAGCAATCAGCGGACTCATCGGGATGAGTCTTGGCGCCCTCAACGTTGCAACGGCGCAGGAAATGAAACCGATGCTGACCTTGGCGACGGCGCAAAAAATGGCTGCGGCCTGCGAAGCAAAAGCAAAAGCTGAAGGCTGGAAAATGGTCATCGCCATCGTCGACGACGGCGGCAATCTCAAGCATTTCAGCCGCATGGATGATTCGTTTCTGATCAGCATCAAAGTTTCGCAGATGAAGGCGAACACGTCCGCGGGTGTGCCGTTTTCGACCAGAAAATTTGGCGAAGTCACTCAAGCGATTAAGGGCTTGGAACTGGTGCCGAACACGGCGACCTTCGCGGGCGGACTACCGATCATCACCGCGAGCGGTAAGCATATAGGCGCCATCGGCGTCAGTGGCGCGAGCGCGGACCAGGACGAAGCTTGCGCGCAGGCGGCGTTGGATGCGGTTAAAGATGTGTTGAAGTAACAACGGATCG
>JANMJR010000120.1:0-4288 GCA_031371465.1 Pseudomonadota bacterium | reverse complement strand
TTGATTTTTCGGCGCTGCAAAGTACGAGATTGCTTCGTCGCAAAGACACTCCTCGCAATGAGAGCCCATTTATCGATTGCCCGTAGACCCAATAGGGATGAGCCTCCCCAGGCATGCATCGCCAGAAGCCAAGCAGGGTGCAGCTGGTGGCACGACACATCCGGCGAATGCCGGATGATTATTTGTAGCGTTCGCGGGCGAGTGCGGCGCCGGCGGCGAGGGCCTTGAGTTTGCCTTCGGCGATGCTGCGCTCCATTGGCGCCATGCCGCAATTGGTGCAGGGAAATAAATGCTGTTTCGGTACGTATTTGAGCGCTTCGCCGATGGTCGTTGCGACTTGTTCGGCGGTTTCGATTTGATCGGACGCGACATCGATGACACCGACAAGAATATCTTTGCCCTTGAGCAATCCCATTAAATGCGGCGGGACTTTTGAGTTGAAGCATTCCAACGAAACTTGCTTGACACTGCTCTTGGCAATGACCGGAAAAATCGCTTCGTATTGGCGCCACTCTTCGCCGAGCGAATTTTTCCAATCGACGTTGGCTTTGATGCCGTAGCCGTAACAAATGTGCACAACTGTCGTACATTTCAGCCCGGCGATGGAACGCTCCAACGCCTCGATACCCCAGGTGCTCACTTCGTCAAGAAACACGTTGAACGCGGGTTCATCGAACTGAATCACATCCACACCATCGGCCTCTAGGCCGCGCGCTTCTTGGTTGAGGAGATCGGCGATGGCCATAGCCATTTTTACTTTATCGCCGTAGTAACGATCGGCAATGGTGTCGACAATGGTCATGGCGCCGGGCATGGTGATTTTTAGTTTTTTCTGGGTGTGGGCGCGGGCGAATTGCGCTTCTTTTTGATGTACCCTGCCCTTCAATTTCAGCGCACCGACGACCGTGGGCACCATCGCATCGTAGCGATTATTGCGAATGCCCATTTTTACTTTATTCTCGAAGTCGACGCCTTCGACAAACTCAAGAAAACCGTGCACGAAATGCTGCCGCGATTGTTCGCCGTCGGTGACGATGTCCAGCCCCGCGTCTTCTTGGGCTTTGAGCCAAAGCAATGTCGCGTCGCGTTTCGCTGCGTCAAGTTCTGGACCGCCTAACTGCCACGCCGGCCAGAGACGATTGGTTTCGGCCAGCCAAAATGGTTTCGGCAGGCTGCCGACGATGGTTGCTTCAAACATTGGAAATCCTACGGACGTTTTGCGAGACGACTACGGGCCTTGGTCGCGGCTTCAGAATTAGGATACTTCGACACGATGTCTTCCAAGGTTATTTTCGCCGCGCTTTGATCGTTGAGATCGGCTTGGATCGTGGCAATGTTCAACATCGAGTCCGGCACTTTCGGTGAATCCGGATAGCGCTTCAGCAATTGCTGGTGGCTGCCGAGCGCGGCTCTGAGATCTTTGAGATTGTAAAAACTAATACCGATCCAATATTGCGCGTTGGACGCCAAAATGCTGTTCGGATATTGCTCGACAAAACCTCGAAAGGCATTGACCGCGCCCTGATAATTGCCGGAACGAAAAATCTTGTGCGCATCTTCGTAAGACTTGATGTCGCCACCGCCTTCCGCTGCCGGCGCTGATGTCGTCGGCTTGGGCGTCGTCGCCGCGACGGGCGGCTTCGGCGCGGGTTTGGGCGTCGCAACCGGGGGCGACACGGGAGGGGTCATGGTCACCGCGGACTTGGGCTCTTCCTTCGCCACTGGCGCGGCAGGTTCCGCCACAGGGGTATCCGGTTTCGCTTCGGAACTGCTTACGCTCGGTGCGCTGGCATCGCCCGAAGTTGAGGACGAACCGGGTTTTTCCAGCGAGCGCAAACGACTGTCCAAATCAAGATAGAGTTCGCGTTGGCGCTTTTGCGTGGTCTCGATCTGGTTGTTTTGCAGCTCGATTTGCCCGCGCAATTTACCCATCTCGTCCTTGAGTTGTTCGATTTGGTTCACCATCTCGACCAACCCGAGGTTTTTAATGCCTACCTCCAGCGAATTCATGCGCTTGTCGATGCCCTTAAATTGCTGCTGCATCTCCGAGCGCGTATCGGCGATTTCCTGCCGCGCCTTATCGTCCACATCTTCGCCAAAAATGGCGGCGAGACTTGCGTGCTGCGCGCCAATAAGCGCAATGCCCAACAACCATGCGCGCTTCATTGATTACTCGCCTTGATAGACAATATCAGCGCGGCGATTCTGGGCGTAAGCATTCTCGTCGTGACCGGCGTTCTTCGGTTTTTCTTCGCCGTAACTCACGCTCTCGATTTGATTGTCTTTCACGCCGAGCACGGTCATGATGCGGCGCACCGCATCGGCGCGTTTTTGTCCCAAGGCAAGATTGTATTCGCGGCTGCCGCGCTCGTCGGTATGCCCTTGCAAATAGGCTTTCGAAGTCGGGTTCTCGACCAAGAATTTCGCATGCGCCTGAACCACCGGCTTATAGTCTTCTTTGACCGCGAAACTATCGTAGTCGAAATAAATACTGCGTTGCGCCAGATTACCCGTGGCGTTCGCGCCCGGCGTCACCGCATTGCCAGCGGCGCTGTTGCTATCTGCGCCGCCTTGCCCGGCCGCGTCTGCCGTGGCGCCGCGAATACCGTTGGCAGCGCCGTTCTGACCGTCGACAGCTCCGCCTTGGCTATTTTGACGCCCCGCATCGCCTTGTCCACCGGCGCCGGAGGCGTCGCTACCGCCAATGCTTTTGTCCTCTACCTGGGCTCTCTTGCCATCGCTAATGGGGGCGGGCTTGCGCGTGGCACAACCGATAACCGTTACCGCGATCAAAAGCGTCAACAGAATTTTTTTCATTGCGTTTCCTTTTGCATAAAAAGAGGTTGAACCGCCTACTTCAACATCGGGCCCCACGCGGGCTCGCGAATATCACCCGCCTGAGTCGTGAGACGCTGCCGAATGCGGCCATCATGTGAAACAGTTGCCAACAGGCCGCGGCCATTGACGTTAGTGGCATACAAAATCGTGCGCCCATTCGGCGCGAAACTGGGTGATTCATCGAGCCCGGTATCGGTCAAAACTTGAATCTGTCCGGTATCAAGCTCCTGCACTACGACGCGGAACTGGCCCGCGTTACGCTGGATATAAATCAAATTCTTGCCGTCCGGACTATAGCGCGGCGAGACGTTATAAGTTCCACTGAAGGTCATGCGCTGCACCTCACCACCGGATGCAGAGGCGCGATACACCTGCGGGCTACCACCCCGATCGGAGGTAAAAACGATGTATCGTCCGTCCGGCGAAAAGGCCGGCTCGGTGTCGATGCCCGCGCTACTGGAAATGCGGTTTGGCGTGCCGCTGCCATCGGCATTAATCAAATAAAGTTGCGAACCACCGTCCTTGGTCAACGTCACCGCCAACTTGTTGCCATCGGGTGACCAAGCCGGTGCGCTGTTATTGCCCTTGAACGCGGCCACCACGCTTCGCGCACCTGTCGCGAGGGATTGCACCATGACAATCGGTTTTTTCTGCTCAAACGAAACATAGGCAATGCGGGCGCCGTCCGGCGACCAACTCGGTGAAATCACCGGTTCCGTGGAAGCCAACACGGTTTGTTCGTTGAAGCCATCGGCATCGGCGACCTTCAGCAAAAAGCTGCTCGCCTGCTTCACCACATAGGTAATCTTGGTGTTAAAAGCGCCGGGCTCGCCGAGCAGCTTTTCGTAAATCACATCGGCGATCTTGTGTGCCGTCGGACGTAATTGCGCCGCAACGATTGAATAATCGAGCGAGGTCAAATGCGCTTGCTTGGCCACGTCCATCAGATGGAACCGCACTTGGAGCTTTCCCGCTGCGCCAGGCTCAACCGTGCCGATGACCAACGCGTCCGCGCCACGGCCGCGCCATTCGCCGAAGGCGACGTCCTGTGGGCGTTTTAAGTCGGGCTGCAGAGCAGTCGAATCGACCAGCTTAAACAAACCGGTGCGGGCGAGGTCGGCGCCGATGATTTTCGCTAAATTCTGTTGCGCCGGCGTCTGGCCGCTGAAAGGCAAAATAGCGATGGGAATTTGCTTCGCCCCTTGAACGCTGATCTCAATCGTTAGTTCGGCGCGCGCAGCGAGGCCCACAAAGAACCCCAAAAAGATAACAACATATTTGAGTTGTTTCATATTTCAAAATCGCGATTGGCGTGACCGATATTGTAACCCCCAGACCGAAAATCTCAATAAAAACTTTTGCTATCCGATAGTTATGCTTGAAATGCTGATGTAACTTAGGGGAATTGATAACAATACAATTTTTCTCGATCATCGAGCCAGGCGGCAAT
>JANMJR010000115.1:0-2604 GCA_031371465.1 Pseudomonadota bacterium | reverse complement strand
AAATGTTCCGGCGATGTACGCGGCACTGCGTGTCGTCGCGGCCACCGGCAACACCACAACGGCCGCGGATTCTTGTTCGGTATTTTCAGGGGACTGCGCGCCCGCTTGTTGTGACAGTGAATCGTCGTGCGCAACCTGGCCCGTGGGTGCGAGTGGACTACCGCTGTTCCATTGCGTGAAGCCAGGTCCGGGAGGTGGTCGCACGATCGATGTCGCCGGGTCTGAACTTAAATTTGCGCTCGACGTCTCGATGGCGGGAATGGCGCTATCGGCAGCGCGACGGATGGTGAGCACGCGAACCGTATCGTCCCGCCATTCTGCCGGCGCTTTGGGGGCCAGGACTTCTTCTTCATCCCCGCCGGCGCGCACACCGAGGAGGCGCTGTTGTAAAGCCGTATCGCGCGCCAGTTCTGTCGCCGGCATGGTGCGCGCGATGCGGCCATTGACCATGATCGCGACGTTATCGGCGACGTCCACCGCCACACCTAAATTTTGCTCGACTAACAAAACCGACACCGCGCCTTCGTGGGCGAGGTGAGTGAGCATGGCCGCAACTTGATCAACGATCACCGGCGCCAGCCCCTCGGTCGGTTCGTCCATCACCAACAATTTCGGATTTAGTAACAGGGCGCGGCCGATGGCCAGCAATAGTTGCTCGCCGCCGGACAGTTGCGCACCACCATTGCGGAGCCGCTCGGCGAGTCGCGGGACCAATTCGTAGACGCGTTTAATCGTCCACTCGCCGCTACGGGCGCTTTTTGATGCGAGGCGGAAATGTTCATCAACCGTCAGCGAGGGCCATACGCGCCGACCCTGCGGCACGTAGCCGATGCCGCGATCGGCGATACGATTCGGCGAGAGGCCGCGTACCTCTTCTCCGGCGAGCTTGATGCTGCCAGTGACGGCGACCAGCCCCGTGATCGCGTTACACAGCGTGGTCTTTCCCATTCCGTTACGTCCGACTACCGCCAGCACACCGCTATCTAAGCGCAAGCTGACATTCTGCAGCGCGTGGGCACGGCCGTAGTACACATCTAGGCCGTTGAGGTCGAGTATCGGAGTGTTGGACATCGTCGCCATCGATTAATGCGCTCGCGCGTGGGACCCAAGATAAATCGCTTGCACGTCAGCGTCGTTTTCGATTTCGCTCGGCGTACCGTGTTTGAGCACTTTGCCGTCGTGCATAACCGTGACACGTTCGACGACACGCAACGCGATTTCGAGATCGTGCTCGATCAATACGAACCCCATGTGCTCGGGAAATGCATTCAACAACAAAACTAATTCACGCCGTTCCACCGGGGACAGCCCGGCGGCGGGCTCGTCGAATAAAATCATGCGCGGCGCGCCCGCCAGCGCCATGCCGATTTCCAATTGCCGCTGTTGGCCGTGCGATAGGGATGAAACCAATTCATCTGCAATATGCGATAACCGCACACGCTCCAGTAAATCGTTAGTCGCCACACGCGAAGGATGATGGGCGCGTGGCCGCGATATACTAAAACGACCCGGTGTTGCGCCGCGTACGGCGAGGAATAAATTGTCGCGCACCGAGAGTTCGCGAAACAACAACGAGGACTGGTAGGTTCGGCGCATGCCACGACGAATGCGTTCATAGGGCGGCAGCGCCGTCACGTCCTCGCCGAAAAATAATACCCGCCCCGATGTCGGCGGGAAATCGCCGGTGACGGCGTTGAATAGTGTGGTCTTGCCCGCACCGTTGGCGCCGAGTACGGCGCGTCGTTCGCCGGCCGCGACGGAGAACGACACGTCCTCCATGGCCGCGAGCGCACCGAAGGTGCGCGTGACATGCTCAAGTGTCAGCGCATCGCTGGAGGCGATCGGTGTGGTGTTAGTTGCGCTGGTTGCCATGGTTAATTCTCATTGCAGAATCAATGGGCGCCTGCCCTCATCCCCACCCTTCTCCCAGAGGGAGAAGGGATCAGATGCCTTCTCCCTCTGGGAAAGGGCTAGGGCGGGGTGGCCTAGGGCCATGAGGGCTCAGCCCAATTCAACCATTACGGACAATTAGGCACATCGCGCGAACCCAAGCCCATCTTGTCGAATTCTGCTTTCGACAAGCCCAGGGTCTGGGTAATGTTCGGCACGGATTTCACCACTTTGTTGTACAGCACGCCATCGGCGCCCTTGGCAACTTCGGTGATATAGGTCGTTCCGACACCGTTGCGATTTTCGTCGATCCGCACATCGCCGGCGGGGCCTTTGAAGTTAGTCTTTTGCAAGGCTTCGCGATACTTCTTCTGGTTGCCGGAGAGATCACCCTTCACTGCGTCCAAGCCTTCCAGGGCGGCGCGGGCGTTGATGTAGTAGAGATAGGCGAACAGCGACGGGCTGGGGAAGCCGTCTTTGAAATTCGCTTTATAGTCCGCGACGAATTTCTTCCACTCGGGTGTATCGAGGGAATCCGCCATCGGGCCAGCCGCTGGCGTACCGAGCACGCCGTCGCGACGCTTGCCTTTGTAGTTCAATACGGTTTGATCGACGGTGATCGAGCCTCCGACGATCGGCTTATCGCCACCGGCTTGCTCGTACTGCGTCAAAAAGTTAACGGAATCGGACCCACCGAGCACAACGAGAATCGCG
>JANMJR010000083.1:0-2354 GCA_031371465.1 Pseudomonadota bacterium | reverse complement strand
CCCATATAAACCCGCTTAACATCGCTATTCTCCATCACCTCGTGCGGCAATCCTTCCGCCAGCGTGGCGCCGAAATTGATCACCAACAATCGATCGGCGACGGCGAGAAGCGCGTGCACCACGTGCTCGATCCAAATGATGCTGACACCTGATGCTTTAATCGCTTTGATTTCCTCGACCAGTGCCTTGGCTTCGTGTTCCGTGAGGCCACCCGCGATTTCGTCCAACAGCAACAACTTGGGATGGGTTGCCAGCGAGCGGGCTAGTTCCAAGCGTTTGCGATCGAGCAAGGTTAGCGATCCCGACAGAAGATTGGCTTTTTTCGCCAGTCCTGTTTGGCGTAATACGTCGACGCAAATGTCATAGGCGTCATGTTCTTTTTTTTCGCCGCCGAAGGTCGCGGCGACGAGCAGATTTTCGAACACCGTCATGCCGGAAAACGGATGGGGGACCTGGTACGAACGGCCGATTCCCAATCGGCAGCGCTGGTGCGGCGGCAACGCCGCTATGTCGCGATCCTGGAACAATATCTTGCCGGCTTCCGGCGTGACATCGCCGCTGATCAGATTGAACAACGTGGTCTTGCCCGCGCCGTTCGGGCCGAGTATGCCGAGCGCTTCGTTCGCTTGGACATGGAAAGTAACATCATCTGTCACCTTCAATGCGCCGTAACTTTTCGAGGCGTGTTCAACTCTGAGGAGTGTTGTCAATTGGAAAGGTGATTTAAAAAATGAGGCGTCTGATGTTTAGGCAAGGATCGCCCTCACCCTAACCCTCTCCCCGAGGGAGAGGGGACTGACTCCCTTCTCCCTCGGGGAGAAGGGCGGGGACGGGGTGGCCTAAGGCCATGAGGGAGCAGCGTAGTACTAACCGCCGATAGCCTTCAACTTTCCACCGGTCGGAATATTCGGCGCAGTCTTATTATCCACAATGACCAAATCAAATTTCGACTTGCCCTTGCCTTTCACCCACTGACCGCCCACCAGCGGCGTCTTCGCGACATTCTTCACCGGGCCTTTACCCCAAGCGACGGGGCCCACGACGGTGTTGAGATTAGTCGCCGCAATGGCATCGCGAATGGTCGCTTTATCGTCGATGTTTTTGCTGCGTTTCAATACATCTACCGCAACTTCGAATAACGCATGGGCGAAGCCGACTGGCTGGGTCCATTGTTTACCCGTCGCTTTTTCAAAACTCTCAGCCAATTGCTTTGCGCTCGCGCCGTTAAGCGAAGACTTGAACGGATGGGATGGGCTCCACCATACTTCCGTCGATAGTCCATCGGCGGTATCGCCGATTGCTTCGACGGCGGCGGGAAACAGCAATGCCTTGCCGACGGACGCGATCTTCGGTTTGTAGCCCTGCTGCGCGGCTTGGGTCCAGAAGGTTTTGAAGTCCGGCGGGATCACCACACCGGTCAAGATCTCGTTGTTGGCCTTCTTGAACGAGGCGATTTGCGCGCTGAAATCTTGCGTCAGATTTTGGTAGCGCCCCGGATCATTAAGCTTGTAGCCCTGCGCGGCGAGCGGTTTGGGGAAGCCGACATTGGGATCGCCCCAGGCGTTGCCGTCGCCGTCGTTCGGGAACAATCCGCCTACTTGTTTATTCGTCGGCACCTGACCCCACAGGTTGGTGAACACGGCGATAATGTCTTCCAAACCCCAAAAGAAATGATAGGTCCAGTTGAAGCCCATATCCGGCTTACCGCCACGACCGAAGAACCACGGCTGCCACGGGCATACAGTGGTAATGCAGGGAATTTCATTCAACTCGGATTGATCGGCGACCGGGTTGGTTGTCTCCGGCGTACCGCCGGCGAGCATGATGTCGACCTTGTCTTTGAGGATCAGATCCGCAGCGACTTCACCGGCGCGATTCGGATTGGACTGGCTGTCCTTAACGATAATTTCGACGGGATAATTTTTACCGCCAATGGCGATTCCGGCCTTCATCAGTTCGCGGATGGCGCCGATGACATATTTGTCCGCCTCGCCGAACGGCGCAAGGGGGCCCGATTCCGGCGACACATAACCGATTTTGATCTTGCGTCCGGACTGCGCGGAGGCGCTGTTAATGTAGGGAAAGCCAAGTGTCGCGACGGCTGCGGCGCCCGCTTGCAATACGCGACGACGCGATAAATTGTGGTCGATCACGATCGGGTTTTTAGGTTGTTTGTCCTGCATGGTTCGCTCCTCATTTGTTGGATTAAAGTGGTTATGGTTAGTGCCGGTTAGTCTAACGCATCGCTTAACCCGGTGGCCGACCGAAATAAGCATCGTCGAGCAATTTTCTGATGGGGCCGCGCTCGATTGGCCTTGGGTTGTAGTAAGGATTCGTGGTCGCAATCTGCGCTG
>JANMJR010000077.1:0-2148 GCA_031371465.1 Pseudomonadota bacterium | reverse complement strand
CGTGGCTATCGAAAAAAACCGCGAAGCAATACCGTCTGCTTTCGGAATCGGAGTGGGAGTATGCGGCGCGTGGTGGCACAAATACCGCCTGGTATTGGGGCAGTATCGAAGACGGGTTCGGATTACCTGTGGGCTGCCTCTATGCCAACGTGCACGATCAATCGAGCCGAGCAAAGCGGCCCGACTTTGCCTGGCTCGAGCACCCCTGCGAGGATGGTTTCACCTACACCGCGCCAGTGGGAACGTTTAAACCCAATGCATTCGGCCTTCACGACATGCTCGGAAACGTGGCGGAGTGGGTGGAGGATTGCAATGGTCCCTACAAAGACGCGCCGACGGATGGTTCAGCGGCGACAGTGAACGATTGCGAAAAGCGTGTCACGCGCGGCGGCGCGTGGATGCATGGGCCAACGTGGGTTAGATCGGCTTTTCGTCATCCATGGCCCGCGAGTTACTCGAGCTATACGGTAGGATTTCGCATTGCGCGCGATCTGCCGTGAGAAAACCCTATCGATAGCCATCTTTCGCGAAGTAACCGTTTGCGTGGGCGGTACGACATGCGTCCTGGTTACGTTTTCTGGCGAAGCCGGCCGAGGCGGGAGAATTTAAACCCGTCATTGATCGGCGCTTTGCATTCGAGCAAATCGCCGCGGCGCACCGCTACGTCGATAGCGGGCGCAAGAGGGGAAATGTCGTCATAACGTTGCGGCAGCAAGCGTAGCCCGACAACAGCCATCGGCATCGACGAAAGGTGATATGTGATGTATGATGTTCAGCATCATACATCCTCGAAGGAGCATCCCATGAGAACCACATTGGCGATCGATGACGATGTTCTGGCAGCCGCTAAGCATCTCGCGGAGCGCGAAAACAAGAGTATCGGCGAAGTCATCTCCATATTGGCGCGTCAAGGGCTCAAGCCAATCGCTCGCAGCGCGCGCCAAGTCCGCAATGGGATACCACTTTTGCCGGCACGAAAGGGCAGCGCTCCCGTGACTCTCGAACTGGTCAACCAACTGCGCGACGAGCAGACGTGACGACGTTTCTGCTAGACGTTAACGTTTTGATTGCGCTTGTCGACCCCGCGCACGTACAGCACGATGACACACACGCGTGGTTTTCCCGCGTCGGCAAGCGCAACTTCGCGACCTGCCCAATCACGGAGAACGGCCTCTTGCGGATAGTCGGTCACCCGAAATATCCGAATTCACCGGGCCCGCCAAGCGCGGTCGCCAAATTGCTTAGCGCATTTCGCGAGTTGCGGGGACATCATTTTTTGCCTGACCACATTAGCGTTTCAGATGGCGTGCATGTCGATGCAAGGCTTCTTTCGAGCCATTCAAGAGTAACGGACAGCTACCTACTTGCCCTCGCACAAGCGCATGGCGGGCGCCTCGCGACCATGGACCGTAAATTGGCGCCCGATGCCGTTCCCGACGGCGCGGCGTCATTGGAACTCATCTGAGTTAATTTGGATGCGGCCCTTCGCATATAAAGAAACTTTAGCGGACAACACCTAGCGGCGCCATGAACGACCAACACGATCTAACCCTGATCCTCAAATCGCGTTTTCCGCTGGTGATTATCGAAACGCCGGAGGAGCCACGCGTGCTGGCGCTGATCGAGCGCATCGCCAATCTCGAGGAAATGCCGCTGTTTAGATGGAGCGTGACGGACGGCATCAGGCGCCACAACAAACCTGAGCCGATCGCGCAGACCGACGATTTCACCGAGGCGTTGCGGCATATCGACAAGACGCCGCAAAACGGCATTTATGTTTTACTCGATGCTCATCCATTTCTCGACAGCGCGGTGAATCTGCGCGCGATTCGCGAGATCGCGATGGAATATCACAAGTGCGAACGCACGCTCGTGTTTATCAGCAATCGGATCGAGCTGCCACCCGAATTGCAGCGCATGAGCGCGACGTTCAAACTCTCGCTGCCGGATCAAAATCAGATTGGCAAATTGTTCAAAGAGGAAATGGAACTTTGGTCCAGTCGCAATGAGGAAATACAGGCGTTGCGCGAATGGGCTGCAGACCGCACAGTGATGGCGCATTGACCAACCCAAGGAGACCAACCCATGCCTAGCACCGTCCGACTTCATCGCGTTTTCCGCGCCCCGCCCGAAAGAATTTATCGCGCC
>JANMJR010000056.1:0-2348 GCA_031371465.1 Pseudomonadota bacterium | reverse complement strand
CGGCGGTAAATGTTTCGATCGGCATGGCGGGCATGCAAACCAATCAAGGCCTTGACTCGCTGCTCGCGGCGGCCGACAGCGCGCTCTATCGCGCCAAGGCGAACGGTCGCAACTGCATTTCCGAATAGATCGAATAAATTTACGTCGGATCGCTTAAGAAATACTTAAGCGATCCGGCGTACAATCCCCTTTAAATAAACCGTAACTTTATCTAGGGGGAGTAACGTCGTGAGTGCAAATGTCGCAACATCCTTTTCGCCTGAATTCGAACAGGCAACCTACAAAAAACTATTCTGGCGGTTAATTCCGTTTCTGTTCCTGCTCTACGTGATCGCTTTCCTGGATCGCGTCAATGTCAGTTTCGCCAAACTGCAAATGGGCAAAGACTTGGGATTCAGTGAAACGGTTTATGCAGCCGGCGCCGGAATGTTCTTCATCGGCTATTTCTTCTTCGAAGTACCGAGTAACCTAATTCTGAACAAAGTCGGCGCCAAAATTTGGATCGCGCGGATCATGATTGTGTGGGGCATTATCTCCGCCTCATTCATGTATGTTAAACCGATTTCCGTTTGGCTCGGCGTCGAGACCGCGACCGGCTTCAACATCCTGCGCTTTTTACTCGGCGTCGGCGAAGCCGGATTTTTTCCCGGCATCATTCTCTATCTCACTTACTGGTTTCCGTCCGAATATCGCGCGCGCATGGTCGCGTTATTCATGACGGCGATCGCCATTGCCGGCGTCCTCGGCAGTCCGATTTCCGGCGCCATCATGCAGTATATGAACGGCGCCAATGGCTGGGCCGGTTGGCAATGGTTGTTTCTACTCGAAGGCATCCCGGCAGTGCTATTGGGCTTTGTCGTCCTGTGGTATTTAGACAATGGCCCAAACGAGGCGAAATGGTTGACGGATCGCGAACGTGCGATGGTCACCCAGCGCCTCGACGATGATATTAAACAGAAGATGGACGGCGGCGGACATCACAATTTTTTGGCGTCGTTGAAGGATTACAAAGTCTGGGTACTGGCGTTGATCTATTTTTCCGAAGTCGTCGGATTTTACGGCGTGACGTTTTTCTTGCCGCAACTGGTCAAAGAGATGGGTGTCGTCGGCGAATTCAATAACGGCTTAGTCAGCGCGATTCCGTGGTTCTTCGCCGCCATTGCCATGGTATTGAACGGCCAGCATTCCGACAAAACCATGGAGCGCCGCTGGCATATCGCCATCCCCGCGCTGATCGCCGCCGTTGGACTAGTCATCACCGGCATCGCCGGCAAGGATCACTTAATCATTTCAATGATCGCCATCACCATGACCTGCGCCGGCTGCCTGGCCGTGGTGTCGTGTTTCTGGTCGCTCCCCACCGCGATCCTCACGGGCACCGCTGCGGCCGGCGGCATCGCCCTGATCAACTCCTTCGGTAATCTCGGCGGCTATTACGGCCCGAAGTGGATTGGCGTGATCAAAGACAAATTAGGCGATCCCGCCGACGCGTTATTCATCCTCGCCGGGTTTTTAGTATTGTGCGCAGTGCTGACGCTCACGGTTTTCAAGGCCAAGCAAGTTAGCGCACTGCATCCCGTGGCTGCGCCATAGCATTGGCCTGCGCGGCGCATGGATATTAGATCAAGGCAGGCATGCCTGCAAGATAAAGCAACCATGCGCCTCTCCAAGCAACACGCAATGCAGCCCGGGTTGAGCAAAGCGAAGCCCGGGTAACCTCACAACAAATCCGGCAAACGCTTCGGCGCCCGCACTTGCGTCACGTTGTCAGGTCGCAACACTATTCGGTTAAGCGCGTTCGCCCTGAACAAGTTATTCCCCCGTAGGCTGAAAGGCGAAATTGAAAATTACTGTTTCTTGAGAGATGCTGGAGATCACGGCGTCCACCTGAGACAAGCTTTAAGTTCCCACTGGCACTTCTAAAAATTGTCATTCTCAGGCCCGTAGGCCGAAAAGTGTTTAAGTGCGCGAGCGGTATTCAAGGAATTTCCTTGATTTAGACAGAGGCCGTG
Source organism: Pseudomonadota bacterium (assembly GCA_031371465.1). Classification (GTDB taxonomy): domain Bacteria; phylum Pseudomonadota; class Gammaproteobacteria; order Burkholderiales; family JALYOK01; genus JALYOK01. The sequence goes on along the minus strand of JANMJR010000056.1, from coordinate 336 downwards.
GGGAGGCGAGTTGTGGGAGGACGGGTACTTTGTGCGCATGTTAGGAGACCAGGTGACTGCCGAGGTGATACGGCACTATTTACGACGTCAAAAAGAGGAGCCGATCCGCAGTTGAAGCTGTTTTAGATGTTCAGCTTTTGAAAGCCCCGCCGCTTGCGGCGGGGTAATTTACTTATGCGCTAGTCCTAATTTTCTGCGCCGCCTCTGTGGCGGCGCAAGCTGTCAAGCGACGGACAATAACCTTTTTCTAAAGGTAAACAACCCAGTCAGCGCGATGCCAAAAAGCAGAAGTGTGGCGGGTTCCGGGACGACGTGGCCCCCCGACCCAATATCGAC
>JANMJR010000021.1:0-4121 GCA_031371465.1 Pseudomonadota bacterium | reverse complement strand
CGCACCGAAGCCTGCCGCCCAAGCAGCTGCGACGGTTGCCCAGACCAAGGTGAAATAGACCGATGGCTCAGACTCCACAACATTATCGTCGCAGCCTGAGTTTTCTCTGCGTGTCGTTGTTGACTGCTTGTGCGGTTGGGCCGAAATACGAAGCGCCAAAAAACGTCACCACGACTGACTGGAAGGAAGCCACGGCCGAGAACAAAGGCGCGGTACAGCTTCAGCAAAAATGGTGGGAACTATTTGGCGATGCGAAGTTAAATGAGTTAGAAGAGGCCGCGCTGCAAGGCAATTTCCAATTGCAGGCGGCGGCGGCTCGGGTGCGCCAAGCCCGTGCCATCGCCCGCGTCAGCGACGCGGATTTATTGCCTACGGTGAATTTCGATCCCGACGCGCAACGCAATCGCCAATCGGGCAATCGCCCCGCGCAGCCGGGTTCGACGCTGCGCGACTATACGGCCAATCGATTCCGCGTGCCGATCGATATGGCTTATGAAATCGATTTTTGGGGCAAGATGCGCAGCGCGTCGGACTCGGCGGTCGCGCGCGCTCAAGCGGCAAGGTATGGTTATCAAACTATTGCGCTGACGCTCAGCGGCGACCTCGCACAAAACTATTTCACGCTACGTGCCCTCGACGCCGAACGCGGCATCTTGCGCAATACCATCACGCTACGCAAGAAAGGGCTCGACCTCGCGCGCTCGCGCTACCGCGGCGGCATTGCCAGCGAGCTCGACGTCACGCGCGGCGAAGCGGAAGTGGCCGCAACAGAAGCGGAACTCATCGGTATCGGCAAGCGCCGTGCTGAACTGGAAAATGCCATCGCCGTATTAGTTGGCAAAGTATCGAGCGAATTCAAGCTGGCGGAATTGCCGATCAATGCCAGCGCGCCAAAAATTCCGATTGGGCTCAGCAGCGAACTGTTGCAGCGCCGCCCCGATGTGGCTGAAGCCGAGCGTCTGCTCGCGGCGCGCAACGCCGAGATTGGCGTGGCGAAAGCGGCCTTTTTTCCGACCATTCGCCTGACCGGACAAGCGGGATTTGAGAGCGCCGATTTGACGGATATCCTGCGCGGCGCAAGCCGTATTTGGACCGCCGGCATCGGCGTCGTGCTGCCGATATTCGAGGGCGGCCGCAACAAGGCGAATCTGGAACGTGCTAAGGCCGCATTCGACGAAAATTTGGCGCAATACCAAGGCCGCGTCCTCGCCGCTTTCCAGGAGGTTGAGTCAGCGTTGGCCGGATTGCGAATTCTCGCGGAACAAAGTGACGCCCAGGCCCGCGCCGTGGTCAGCGCGCAAAAAAGCGCACAGATTTCCACCGTTCGTTACAAGGCCGGACTGGTCACGTACCTTGAAGTAGTCGATACGGAACGCACCACGCTCGCTAATCAGCGCTTGATTGCGCAACTCGACGGCCAGCGCATGACGAACAGCGTCGCGCTCATCAAGGCGCTCGGCGGCGGCTGGCAGGCGAACGCGAACACCCTGGCGTCTAAAGCACGATGATGTCGGCGGCGTGATCGCTGTTGCGCGCTAGGGATGGGGCGAAAATGAATTTATTAATGACCCAGGCGCCGCATCCAGCTTGCCTCCTGGCGTTGCATGGCCTGGAAGCCGCCTAGATAAAGGGCTGGCGTCAATGGCCTTGGGGCCTTGCTTCATGAAAAAACTCAAATTTACGATTACTTTACGCCCGCTGTCGTTCCCAAATGCATTGCGGCGCCGACCTTAATTCTTGGCTAATTTTTTCCATATTTTCCAACTGCGACTTCTTGTCGTTAATATGGGATTTTGTTATAGTTGCCCCAGCTTTTGAAATTTGGTCGTTGCCTTGTTTGAGTAAGAGATGTTGGTTCAAATCCAACCCCGCTTACTGCCTGCGATTAATCCTCAGGTGAGTGAAAGGACCTGTTTAAACCATGGTTATGACACCGCGAACTACTTCCGACTGGTGGTTGATGAATTAGTCGCGCTCAATTTGAGACCCTGAAAAAGCGCGGCTTGCCCGCGCTTTTTTTATTTGCTGTAACGGAGATTTTTTATGTTGAACATCACGCTACCCGACGGTTCAAAACGTACTTTTGATCATCCGGTGACGGTCGCTGAGGTCGCGGCGAGTATCGGACCCGGCCTTGCAAAGGCGGCATTGGCTGGCAAGGTCGATGGGAAGTTGGTGGACACATCGTATCGACTCGATACCGATGCGAATCTGGCGATTGTGACGGACAAGGATGCCGACGGGTTGGACATCATTCGCCATTCGACGGCGCACTTGCTCGCCTACGCGGTGAAGGATTTATTTTCCGACGCGCAAGTCACCATCGGCCCGGTGATCGAGAATGGTTTTTACTACGATTTTTCTTACAAGCGCCCCTTTACGCCAGAAGACTTGACCAAAATCGAACAGAAAATGAGCGAGTTGGCCAAGAAGGATTTCCCGGTGATGCGCGAGGCGTGGGAACGGGACAAGGCGGTCGCGTTTTTCAAAAGCATTGGCGAACATTACAAGGCCGAAATCATCGCTTCGATCCCGGTGGATCAGGAGATCGGCTTGTATCGCGAGGGCGATTTTATCGATCTGTGCCGTGGGCCCCACGTCCCATCGACGGGCAAGCTGAAAGTGTTCAAGCTGATGAAGCTCGCCGGCGCCTACTGGCGCGGCGATTCCAAGAACGAGATGTTACAGCGAATTTACGGTACGGCTTGGGCGAAGAAAGACGATCAAGAAGCCTATCTGCATATGCTGGAAGAAGCGGAGAAGCGCGACCATCGCAAGCTCGGCAAGCAACTCGATCTTTTCCACATGCAAGACGAAGCGCCCGGCATGATATTTTGGCATCCCAAGGGCTGGACGCTGTGGCAGCAAGTCGAGCAATACATGCGCAAGATCTACCAGGACAACGGCTACCAAGAGGTAAAGTGTCCGCAGATTATCGATCGTTCGCTGTGGGAAAAATCCGGCCACTGGGAAAATTTTAAAGAAAATATGTTCACCACGTCCTCGGAGAATCGCGACTACGCGGTGAAGCCGATGAATTGCCCGGGCCACATTCAGGTGTTCAATTCCGATTTGCGTAGTTATCGCGATTTGCCGCTGCGTTACGGTGAGTTTGGCTCTTGCCACCGCAACGAGCCATCGGGGGCGCTGCACGGCATTATGCGGGTGCGCGCATTTACCCAAGACGATGGCCACATATTCTGCACCGAAGACCAAATCCAATCGGAATGTGTGGCCTATACGGCCTTGCTGCAAAAGGTCTACGCGGTATTCGGCTTTACCGACATTGTTTACAAGCTTGCTTTGCGCCCGGAAAAGCGCGTTGGCGCCGATGATTTATGGGACAAAGCCGAAGCAGCGCTCGCGACTTCACTGGAAGCGAGCGGCGTGTCCTACGAACGTCTACCGGGAGAGGGGGCTTTCTATGGTCCCAAGATCGAGTACCACCTCAAAGACAGCATCGGTCGTTCCTGGCAATGCGGTACCATGCAGGTGGATTTCTCCATGCCGGGCCGGCTGGGGGCGGAGTATGTTGCCGACGACAACACTCGCAAGGCGCCGGTGATGCTGCACCGGGCGATGATCGGCTCGATGGAGCGCTTCATCGGCATCTTGATTGAAAACTATGCCGGGACGTTTCCATTGTGGCTAGCGCCGGAGCAAATCGTGGTTATGAACGTATCGGAACACCAGGCTGGGTATGTTAAACAAGTGAATGACGCATTAAAATGTGCTGGGTTTCGCGTCAAGGCGGATTTGCGAAATGAGAAAATTTCCTATAAAATTCGGGAACATAGTATGCAAAAGCTACCCTATCAAGTAATTTTGGGTGATAAGGAGTTGGCGGCACAGGCGATTACGGTGCGTAACCGCAAGGGTGAAGATCTCGGCCAAATGCCCATTGCGTCGTTTGTCGAACAGCTTAAATCCGAACTTGCAGCAGTATTCATGTAAATATTTTCGTCCCGCGATTCCATGGTTATGAAGATTGTCCATGCGCGGCTTAGGTAATTTTAGGGAGGCATAGCAATAGCCCAGGACAAAGAACTGCGAATCAACGGGGAAATCACTGCTCCCGAAATTCGTTTGATCGGAAAAGACAGTGAGCAACTCGGTGTAGT
>JANMJR010000020.1:0-4763 GCA_031371465.1 Pseudomonadota bacterium | reverse complement strand
GGCGATTGGCTGGCGGTGCATAAAACCCAACAAGCGCGCACCGGGCAAATGGTGGTCGCGCGCATCGACGATGATGTCACAGTGAAAACTTTGCGCATCAAAGGTCATCACGCCGAGTTGTTGCCCGCCAATCCGGAATTCAATCCTATTGTCCTCGATCTGCGCCGTGATACGCTGGTGATCGAGGGCTTGGCTGTAGGTGTCATTCGCAGTCTGGACGCACGATGAATCCGCAACTCGAACCCTTTTTGAAAAGTGCGCTGCTGCGTAACAGTGAAGCCATCTCGCCGCAGCGTACCCTGCCGTCGGGCTTCAGCGATCTGGATCGCGTGTTGCCCGGTGGCGGTTGGCCCATCGGCGCGCTGACCGAGATTCTGAATTCCAACGATGAAGGCATCGGCGAACTCTCGCTGCTGATGCCAGCCATCGCTGCGGCCAGCCGATCGGGGCAGGGCGTAGTGCTGGTGAATGCGCCGCATATTCCTTTTCCCGCAGCATGGCTGGCGAAGGGCGTAGCGCTGGAAAATTGCTCGTTCATCAGCACCGATAATTTGCAGGAAGCACTGTGGTCGACGGAGCAAAGTTTGTTGTCAGGCGCTTGTTCCTTGGTGATTTTCTGGCAACCGCAAGGCAAGGCCATCGAGTACAAAGCGCTGCATCGCCTGCATTTGGCCGCGCTGAATGGCAAGACGCCGGCGATTTTATTTCGCTCGCGCCGCGATAGCAATCAAGCCTCACCCGCCGCGCTGCGTTTGCTCGTCACGGCGATGGCGGGCGAGTTGGCGCTGCGCGTGATCAAGCGGCGCGATATTCCGCTGGATCAGGCGGTTTATTTAACGCTGCATCCCATTGCCTGGAAACGGCGGCAGGCGACTTTACACGCCAATGTAGAACAAGCGTTATTTATTCAGGGAAGTGCACGACCGCAATTTGCCGCGCACTAAAAAATAAAAGGTATGACACGACACATGCTGTCATTGCGAGGAGTGCTTTTTGCGACGAAGCAATCTCGTATTCGACGGTGGGTAAAAATCGAGATTGCTTCGTCGTTTCACTCCTCGCAATGACTAATAAAAAATTGAGATGACATCTCGACAATTAAGTGTTGAACGCAAATGGCAAGCATGCTCTGGATCGCCCTCTACCTACCCGAATTACCTCTGCAAATTGCCGCTCGTGGCATGGCGCAGGATCGTGCGACCGTGATCAAGGATGGTCCGGCCAATCGGCCCATCGTCATCGCCGCGAACGACAGCGCGCGATCCCTCGGTGTGCAACTCGGTGCACCCGTTGCCGCCGCCGAAGCGTTAGCCTCCAACCTCTTAGTCGTGGCGCGAAACAAAGATAGCGAAGCTCACGCACTGGAGCGTTTAGCCGCGTGGGCGTTGCAATTCACGCCCACCGTCACGCTCGAACCGCAACAAGGCATCTTGCTGGAAGCCGCGCCCAGCTTGCGTCTACAGGGTGGTCTGGCATCGTTACTGGAGAAGATAAAGAGCGATTGCGAGCGCTTGGGTTATCGCGTTATTTATGGGATTGCACCTACGGCGCGGGCGGCTTGGTGGTTTGCGATAGCAGCTCCGTCATTCCCGCGAAAGCGGGAATCCAGTGTCTTAACAGCAACGACACTGGGTCCCCGCCTTCGCGGGGACGGCGAAACTTATCGGGGAAATATATATGATCGACTAGGCAAGTTACACATAATTTCTTTAGGATGGCCCGTCCAAACCGTCGAACTCCTACACGCCCTCGGCATCAAAACCCTCGCTGATTGTTTAGCCTTACCGCGCGCCGGTTTAATTCAACGCTTCGGCGCAGCATTAGCAAACGAGTTGGATCAAGCGCTCGGCATCCAAGCCGACGTGCGCCCTTTATTCAGCGCGCCGCAACAGTTCCATTCCCGTATCGAGTTACCCGCCGAAGTCAGCGAGGGCTATGCGCTGTTGTTCCCGCTGAAACGCTTGCTGATCGAAATGGAAGGGTTTTTGCGCGGGCTGGGGGCGGGTGTGCAAAGCGTGCGCGTCGAGTTGGAGCAGGGCAGCAAGCAACGTGAATCCTTCACTGTCGGCCTGCTTGCGCCGGAGCGCGAGCATCAGCGTTTGTTGATGCTGATCTCAGCGCGGCTTGCGAGCCTGAAGCTCGAACGATCCGTATGGGCCGTGAGCGTGCATGCGGATCAATTGCAATCGCTTTCCGGGAAGCAAAGCAGCTTTCTGACCGATAGCACATCGCATCATATCGCCAGCCGGCAATTGCTGGAGCGCTTGCAAGCGCGTTTAGGAAAAGCCAAAGTGCAAACCCTGGCGCTCGGCAACGATCATCGTCCCGAATATGCTTGGGTCCTCGGCAATGTTTCGCAACGCCATGCCGTTAGCCATTATCCGTTGCGGCCTTTGTGGTTATTGCCACGACCACAGCCCATCGACGGCAGCGACATCGCCTTACTCGCCGGCCCGGAGCGCATCGAAGCTGGTTGGTGGGATGGAAAATCCGTGCAGCGCGATTACTACGTCGCGCGTAACGGCAAGGGTTCGGTGCTATGGATTTACCGGCAGCATCATGAGCCGATTCGATGGTACATGCATGGTGTTTTTGCATGACAGAAATACACCATGGTTCCCAGCTATGCAGAGCTACACTGCCTCTCGAATTTTTCCTTCCTACGCGGCGCATCTCATCCAGCTGAGTTGATCGCTCGCGCTGCGGCGCTGAACTATCGCGCGCTCGCAATCACCGACGAATGCTCCGTCTCCGGCGTGGTGCGCGCCCATGAGGCGGCGCGCGATACGCCGATCAAACTCATCATCGGCAGCGAGTTTCAACTCGCCGACGGGCCGAAGATTATTTTGCTCGCGACGACGTTATCGGGCTACAGCAATCTGAGCGAGATCATCACCACAGCGCGGCGTGCGGCGAAAAAAGGCAGCTATTGTTTGCGCAAAACGGATCTCGCGAAGGGCATCGATGAATGTTTAGCCTTATTGATCCAGAGCGATGAACCGAAACAAGAGGAACTGCAATGGTTCCGCGAAACCTTCGATCGCACGGGTTGGCTGGCAGTGGAATTATTACGCGGCGCCGATGACACCGCGCAACTGGAAAATCTGCAAGAGCTAAGCAAACACTTCGGCATTCCCCTGGTCGCGGCCGGCGATGTACATATGCACGAGCGCCGCCGCAAGCCGCTGCAAGATGTGCAGACCGCGATTCGCTTGGGCACACCCATTGCGGAATTGGGTCGCGCACTTTATCCCAACAGCGAACGCCACTTACGCGCCATCGGCCGCTTAGCAAAACTCTATCCACCGGAGTTGCTGCTCGAAACGTTAACGATTGCGGAACGCTGCAATTTTTCTCTCGACGAATTACGCTATGAATATCCGGAAGAGTTAGTGCCCGCAGGCGAAACTGCTATTAGCCATCTGAAAAAATTGAGCGAGGCGGGCGCAGCAAAGCGCTACCCCAACGGCATTCCGGAAAATGTCATTAGCTTAGTCAATCGCGAATTAAAACTCATCGAGGAATTGGGATTCGAGCCCTATTTCCTCACGGTGAACGACATCGTTCGTTTCGCGCGCAGCCAACATATTCTTTGTCAGGGGCGCGGCTCCGCCGCCAATTCTGCCTTGTGTTATTGCTTGGGCATCACCGAAGTCGATCCCGACCGCATGCAGGTGTTGTTCGAGCGTTTCATTTCCAAAGAGCGCAACGAACCGCCGGACATCGACGTGGATTTTGAGCATCAACGCCGCGAAGAAGTGATGCAATACATCTACCAAAAATATGGCCGTGACCGCGCGGCGCTAACCGCGACCTTGATCACTTATCGTCCGCGCAGCGCGTTGCGCGATGTCGGCAAAGCGCTGGGTTTGACCCTCGATCAAGTGGATCGCTTGGCGAAATCCATGGCTTGGTGGGATGGCAAGCGCGTAAAAGAAGATCGCTTGCGCGAAGCAGGCTTTGATCCGAACAATCCGGTGATTCAGCAACTGGCTGAACTCACTCACGAGCTGATCGGCTTCCCGCGTCATCTCTCGCAACACACCGGCGGCTTCGTCATCGATAACCGCAAGCTATCGCGCCTGGCGCCGATCGAGAACGCCGCGATGGCGGGGCGTACCGTCATTCAATGGGACAAGGACGATCTCGATGCACTGGGCCTACTCAAAGTCGATGTGCTCGCCTTGGGCATGCTCTCCGCCATTCGCCGCTGCATCGATTTGATCAACGGCTATCGCGGTTCGCGCTTAACCGTCGCTGCTATTCCTGCCGAAGATCCCAAGGTGTACGACATGCTGTGCCGCGCCGACAGCATCGGCGTGTTCCAAGTGGAATCGCGCGCGCAAATGGCGATGTTGCCGCGCTTGCAACCACGCTGCTATTACGATTTGGTGGTGGAAGTCGCTATCGTGCGGCCCGGTCCGATTCAGGGAAAAATGGTGCATCCGTATTTGCGCCGACGCGAAGGAACGGAGCCGGTAAGCTATCCGTCACCGGCTGTAGAGCAAGTATTGGCAAGGACCTTGGGCGTATCGATATTTCAGGAACAAGTCATGCAACTGGCCGTGGTCGCCGCCGGATTCACGCCGGGCGAGGCCGATCAACTGCGCCGCGCCATGGCCGCGTGGAAGCGCAAAGGCGGGATCGGGCCATTTCGCGATAAGCTCATCAACGGCATGTTGGCGCGCGGCTATACGCAAATTTACGCCGAACAAATCTATCAGCAGATTCAAGGTTTCGGCGAATATGGGTTTCCCGAATCG
>JANMJR010000496.1:0-11303 GCA_031371465.1 Pseudomonadota bacterium | reverse complement strand
CCGTTTCCGCCCAACAAGGGCGATAAAGTCAGATCGTTCCATTTACTCAAATATCTCGCGCAACACTATCAAATTCATCTCGGTACGTTTGTTGATGTGGAAGAAGACTGGCAATACGTAGACGAAGTAAAGAAGCTATGTAGCGACAGTTGTTTTGTGCGGTTGAATCCAAGGCTCGCGCGCATTAAAAGTTTGCGTGGGTTAATAACTGGACAGGCCTTAACCCTGCCTTATTATTTTGACCATGGTTTGCAGGATTGGGTTAACGAAAAACTTGCGTTTGCGCCATTAAAGCACGCGGTGATATTTTCTTCCGCCATGGCGCAGTACCTACCTTGCGAAAGCACTATGACGCGAGTCGCTGATTTGGTCGACGTCGATTCCGACAAATGGGCGCAATATGCGAAAACTAAATCATGGCCACTTTCCTGGATCTATCGACGTGAGGCCGGCCGGTTGCTCGCGTTCGAGCGTCAGGTCGCACGGGATTTTGATGCAACCGTGTTAGTCAACGAACGCGAAGCCGCGCTATTTCAATCACTAGCACCAGAATCAGCGCATCGCATTACTCTCGCCAACAATGGGGTGGATACCGATTATTTTGCGCCAACCCATCGGTTTGAAAATCCCTATCAGCAAGGTGAGGCGGTCTTGGCGTTCACCGGCGCCATGGACTACTGGCCAAACATGGATGCAGTGGAATGGTTCGCGCGGGAAGTATTTGCGCATGTGCGCACAAAATTTCCCCATGCGCGCTTTTATGTGGTCGGCTCCCGCCCCGATGCCCGTGTGCAAAAGCTTTCTGCTCTGCCTGGCGTGGTTGTTACGGGGTCGGTTCCTGATATTCGTCCCTATCTCGCACACGCTGCAATGGCTGTGGCGCCATTGCGCATCGCCCGCGGAACTCAAAACAAAGTGCTTGAGGCGATGGCGATGGCTAAGACAGTCATCGCCTCGCAAGAAGCGGCCCAGGGTGTCAGCGCGGAGTCGGGTAGCGAACTTGTCGTTGCAAATGATGCGTCAGAGTTCATCGCTCAGATTTCCGTGCGACTCAGCGACAATAATAATGACTTGATCGGAGCGCGGGCACGGGCGCGCGTTGTTGAGCGCTATAGCTGGCAGGCAAATCTGTCACAAATCGGACGGGCGCTTGATTCAAATCAAGCCAGTGAAACTCAAATGGATCAAGAAAAGCGTCATAATGACGCTCGCATTTCGTCCTTTACCAAAGAAACATCCCCATGAAACACGAGCAGGCGCTCCGGCTTCAACCAGAGCAAGCGGTAGACGTGAGGAGACCCACTGATTTTATGTGGTTCTTTTTCATGGGGTTAGTCGCGGCATTACTCTTCTGGCTTTTCACTTGGTACGGGGATACGACCTTATCCACTATCGCAATTTGGCATCGATCCGAGACCTACGCGCACGGGTACCTAATTTTTCCGATCAGCGCCTATTTAATCTGGACACGGCGCCGAGAAGTTCTCCGGATTCAGCCCAACCCCAGCGCATTGGGAATTTTGTCCCTCATTGCTTTAGGCTTCCTTTGGTTAATTGGGAATTCCGTGGAGGCATTGGTGGTATCCCAATACGCTTTGGTTGCGATGGTTCCCGCGATAGTTTGGTCTGTTCTTGGCTATCGCGTGAGCGCGGCCTTACTGTTTCCCTTACTGTTTTTGTTGTTCGCGGTTCCTGTGGGCGATTTTCTAATAGCACCGATGATGAATTTCACGGCTGATTTTACCGTAACAGCGTTGCGAATCACCGGGATTCCGGTTTTTCGCGAAGGTAATTTCTTTACCGTTCCGACCGGTAGTTGGTCGGTCGTTGAAGCGTGCAGTGGCCTGCGTTATTTGATTGCGTCACTCACGCTGGGCTGTTTGTTTTCCTACCTCACTTACCGAAGCTATTGGCGCCGTCTCGTGTTCATAGGCTTGTCAATCGTCGTGCCAATTATTGCGAACGGGTTTCGTGCCTACATGATTGTCATGATTGGACATTTGAGCAACAACAGGCTTGCTACGGGCGTCGATCATGTCATTTACGGGTGGGTTTTTTTTGGCTTCGTGATGATGCTGTTGTTTTGGATAGGGTCACGCTGGCAAGAGGCTGACGAGACTACCGAATCGTCGTTACTAAGTCGATCAGAAATCCGGTTGCCCGGTCAGCCGCCCGCAGCAAAAATTATTGTCTTCGCGTTAGTTAGCGCAATAATAGTTTCCATTTGGCCTCTCTACGCGCGCCATTTGGTTGATGTTCCATCGAATCCAAAACCGCTTACATTGTTGGCGCCGCCCGCTCCGGTTGGCTGGCAATTCGAAGCGGATCCACTAACCGACTGGGAACCACATTTTCTGACCGCGCCGGGCACCGCGAAATACACCTTCCACAATGAGGAGAAGAAGGTTGAGGTTTTGCTTAAGTACTATCGAAATCAACACCAGGGCGCTGAACTAATAAATAGTGATAATCAACTGGTCAGCACTCGTAACCCAAGTTGGGGCCTTACGTCGGACAGTTCAGTGGAAATCCAATCACCCGCGGGACGGCTCGTGGCCAACGAATCAACTTTGCGTTCCGCGCATACCAACTTGCTGGTATGGAGCTGGTATTGGATTGGCGGATCGTACACAAGTAACGTTTACTTCGCGAAACTCTATCAGGCAAAAGCGAAGCTGCTTGGTGAGGGGGATGACGCTGCAGCCATTTTTATATACGCGCCCTTCGAAGGAAAGCCGGACACAGCGCGGGAGGTCTTGCGTGAATTCGTTCCCACGATGTTTCGAGCGATCGATACGACCTTGACTGCAGCAAAGCGCTAGACGGTAGCGCTGAAATCTCGCATGGCGCCTCCCCCAAACCTAATCGTTCACGTCATTCATAAGCTCGCCATGGGTGGCTTAGAGAATGGTCTGGTCAATCTGCTCAATCATGGTCTGGCAAGTCGGTATCGACACGCGATAATATGCATGACTGGCTTCACGGATTTTCGCGATAGGATTGAAGACGCGAATGTTGAAGTATTCGCAATTCATCGAAGAGAGGGGCGCGACTGGAGCGCCCAATGGCGGTTGTTCGAGTTGATTCGACGTCTCAAACCCGCCATCGTACATAGCCGAGGAATGTCGGGCTTGGACAGTATGCTTCCGGCCTTAGTCAATGGCGTTCCCGCTCGCATACACGGCGAACACGGGCGAGATATGGGCGATTTAGACGGCAGCAATCGCAAGGGGCAATGGATCCGCCGCTTACACCGTCCGCTGGTCAGTCACTACATCGCACTGTCGAGGGATCTTGAATCGTATCTGCAGATGAAAGTCGGTGTGCCCAGTCAGCGTATTACGCAAATATACAATGGCGTGAACTGCCGTGATTTTCGGCCCGCATCAGGCGAACGGGAGTTGCTGCCGGAAACTGATTTTGCGCCTAAGGGCACGTTCGTTATCGGAACTGTTGGCCGCATGCAACCTGTCAAGGATCAAGTCAATCTCACACGCGCCTTTATTCATCTTGTTGCAATCCTACCGCGGGAGAAATCCCGCCTTCGACTTGCAATGGTCGGAGATGGGCCACTCCGGACAGAGTGCGAGGCCCTTTTAGCGCAGGCGGGACTACGACATCTTGCATGGTTGCCGGGCGCAAGAGATGATGTTGCCGCCCTCATGCGTAGCATGGATACTTTCGTTCTCCCATCGCTTGCAGAAGGGATATCCAATACCGTACTAGAAGCTATGGCAAGCGGATTGCCGATCATCGCGACGGCGGTCGGCGGCAATCCTGAGCTTGTTGAGGACGGGGTTACGGGACGCTTGGTGCCAGCGGCGAACCCGATCGCGCTAGCCGAGGCGATGAAACCGTACGTCATCGACGGCGAGCTCGCACGGCATCATGGTCGCGCTAGCCGCCTAACGGCAGAAACCCGCTTTAGTATGGAGGCGATGGTGAATAGCTATATGCAAGTCTATGACCGTATGCTAGAAAGTAACGTTCGTCAAACTGTTATGCAGAGCTAATTCCATGTGCGGCATTGTTGGTGTCTTCGATTTTGGTGGCACGAAAGAAATTTCGCGTTCGTTGCTCGAACGTATGAACCAAGCGCAGTTTCACCGTGGGCCCGACGAGGGAGGTATACACGTGGAACCGGGCTTGGGCTTCGGTCATCGTCGTCTTTCCATCATTGACTTATCAACCGGACAGCAACCGCTGTTTAATGAAGACCACAGTGTTGTCGTGGTCTTCAATGGAGAAATTTACAATTTCCAGGAGTTGATGCCCGAGTTGGTGGCGCGCGGCCATCACTTTCGCACGCGATCGGATACGGAGGTCATTGTTCATGCGTGGGAAGAGTGGGGTGAGGCATGCGTAACGCGTTTTCGCGGCATGTTCGCATTTGCCTTGTGGGATCGTAACCGTCAAACGCTGTTCTTGGCGCGAGATCGGCTTGGCGTTAAGCCGCTTTTCTATGCAATGTTACCTGACAATACGTTCCTCTTCAGTTCCGAGCTAAAGGCATTGCTTTGCCATTCAAAGCTTTCGCAAGAAATCGATCCGCGCTCCGTTGAAGATTATTTCGCCTATGGATACGTGCCCGAGCCGCGCACGATCTACAAGCAGGCCCTTAAACTGAATCCTGGCCATACACTCACGATTCAACGCGCAAAGCCGTTTCCGGCCAGCAAAGAGTATTGGGATCTTGCGTTCAAGCCGGTCGGCCCGATCAGCGAACAAGATGCACAAGCGGAAGTCATTGAACGCCTGAGAGAAGCGGTTAAGATCCGATTGATATCGGAAGTCCCTCTCGGCGCCTTTTTGTCAGGGGGTGTCGATTCGAGTGCGGTTGTGGCCATGATGGCAGGACTTTCTAACGATCCCGTCAACACTTGTTCAATCTCATTTGGCGATCCAAAGTTCAACGAATCAGAATATGCCAAGGAAGTTGCGCAACGTTATCACACGAACCACCGGGTCGAACAAGTGGCTCCCGATGATTTCGATCTCGTCGATACCCTCGCATCGCTTTACGATGAACCTTATGCCGATAGCTCGGCAATGCCAACCTATCGCGTCTGTCAATTAGCACGAAAATCCGTTACGGTCGCGCTTTCCGGCGATGGCGGCGACGAGAATTTTGGTGGCTACCGCCGCTATCGTTGGCATATGAACGAAGAAAAGATTCGTTCGCTAATGCCGCTCGGGATGCGTCGTCCAATATTTAGTTTCGCCGGAAAATTTTATCCAAAGGCGGATTGGGCGCCGCGCATGTTTCGCGCCAAAACAACGCTCCAGTCTCTAGCGCGGAATTCGGTTGAGGCCTACTTTCATACGGTCTCGGTGATGAGCGATGAGATGCGCGGTCAGCTGTTTAGCGCCGGTTTTCAACGCGAACTGCAAGGCTACCGTGCGGCGGAAGTGCTGCAGAATCATGCCGCGCGTTCGCCGGTGCAAAACGGGCTTTCGCTCATCCAATACCTCGACACAAAGACCTATCTGCCCGGGGATATTTTGACCAAAGTTGATCGCGCCAGCATGGCCCACGCCCTTGAAGTTCGTGAACCGCTGCTGGATCATCCGATGCTCGAGTGGCTTTCCGGATTGCCGGAAGACTTCAAGCTTAGGGGTCAAGAAGGTAAGTACGTGCTGAAAAAGGCGCTTGAACCTTACCTGCCGGATTCGATTCTTTATCGCCCAAAGATGGGTTTCGCAGTCCCGCTCGCGACTTGGTTCCGCGGCCCCTTGCGGAATAAACTGCGCAGTACCGTGCTGGGGTCGCGCCTCACGGACACTGGCTACTTCAATCCCGATTTTTTAAAGAGAATGCTTGAGCAGCACGAATCCGGGGCCCGCGACCATAGCACGCCGCTATGGTCGGTACTAATGTTTGATTCTTTTTTGGGCCTAAAGCATAGCAATCCGGTTATCCCCGAAACCGCTAGCGCCGAAGTCTAATCGGACTTTGATTTCGATCGCGCAGGCACTTCTGCCCGGATCCGCGCGCCTTTGGCCGATCTAGGGTCGCGTGGCGCGCGAAATAGTACAATGAAGATACTCACGTTTTCGACCCTCTATCCCAATGCCGAGTCGCCCGGCCATGGCATTTTTGTGGAAACGCGGTTGCGGCAGTTGCTCGAGAGTTTCAGCACTGTGTCCGCCAAGGTGGTTGCGCCGGTGCCCTGGTTTCCCCTCACCTCCGAGCGATTCGGGCGCTATGGAAAGTTCGCGCGCGTGCCCGATTCAGAAACGCGAAATGGCGTTCAAATACATCACCCGCGCTATCTCCAGTTGCCAAAAATTGGCATGAGTTCAACGCCCTTTTTCCTAGCTCGGGCAAGCCTCCCGATTCTGAAAAAGGTGATCGTCGACGGCTATGACTTTGACCTCATCGACGCGCATTACTATTTTCCTGACGGTGTCGCGGCCGCACTGCTCGGCAAATGGCTCAACAAACCGGTCGTCGTCACCGCCCGCGGCTCGGATATTAATTTGATTGCCGAAATCCCAGCACCGCGCCGATTGATTCTACGTGCGGCGGGCGAGGCTGTGGCGTCCATTGCAGTGTCAAATGGACTAAAGCAGCGGATGGTCCAGCTCGGCGCCACCGCGGAGAAAATTCATGTGTTTCGCAATGGCGTTGACCTTGCCCTATTTCAACCGATCGATCGCGATAGTGCTAGAGCCGAGCTCGGTTGGCAAACGAAGGTTTTGCTTTCCGTTGGCAATCTCCTCGAACTCAAGGGCCATCACTTAGTCATAGATGCCATGCGAAATCTTCCAGATTACCGGTTGGTGATCATTGGTAGCGGGGAAGAGCAAGCAAGTTTACGTCGGCGTTGCCAAACTGCCGCTGTTGCGGACCGCGTGGATTTTATTTCGCGCGTTCCACAAGACAAACTCAAAACCTACTATGGCGCCGCGGACGCGCTTATCCTGGCTTCAAGCCGCGAGGGTTGGGCCAATGTATTGCTGGAATCCATGGCCTGCGGTACGCCCGTGATCGCAACGACCGTTGGTGGCAATCCAGAGGTGGTAAGTTGTTCCGATGCGGGAATACTTTTGTCAGAACGAACGGCACAATCCATTGCTGCGGGCGTTCATAAACTCTTTACTAGCTATCCGGATCGTACTCGCACCAGGCATTACGCTGAAAAATTCGATTGGTATCAGATATCCGAATTACAAATGAAACTCTTTCGTACTATCTTGGGCAACAAACATGACTCTGAATATCTCGACCATGCCGGCGATTCTTAGGCGGTTTTTCATCGGGCTGGGAATTTCCTGCGCCAGCAATATTTGTGTTGCGAACGAGGCGTTCCTGACTTCACTCAGACCGGGCGAATGGCGCGAGATCCCAAATAGCGCATTGCGAGAAGTGTTCCCAGCTCAATCTGGCCATCCCGGTTGGGGCACGATTGGGCCGCGTGGGGTTGTAGCCGCTTGGAGCGGTGCGGCGTTCGACACAAAAAGAAACGTCCTGATAATAACGGGCGGAGGCCATAGCGACTATGGCGGCAACGAAGTATACGAGTTTAGCTTGGAGACGGCGCGGTGGGCGCGTACCACGGAGCCTAGCAAGATAGTTAAACACACTCGGCCCGGCGAGTATTTAGTCGTAGATTCTGAGGCCCCGGTGGCAAGCCACACCTATGATGGCTTGGTATATTTGCCTGCGAAAAACCAAATGTTTAAATTCGGTGGCAGTTTCTACGGCAATGGCAGTCCGTACGATCGTCATGCCTATTTGTTCGACCTAGCCACAAAAAGGTGGAAACGGGGCGCAGAAGCGCCGATGTATGTCCTACAGGTCAATTCAGATTTTGACCCTCAGACAGGGCAAATCATCATCGGCGCCGGCACGGGATTGATAACCTACGATGCGGCGACCGATTCCTGGAAATCCCATCCACAGCTCGATTCATCCATTGCGGCTGCCGCGGGCGTGATCGATCCAGATCGACGTATTTTCGTTCAAGCGAGAACGGGTACTAAGGAGATTTATTTTTACTCTCTTGATAAATTGAGTAAGCGTCAAAAGGCAGCGGCGGGGGGCGCCCTCGATTGGCCAAACGGATCCGGCATGGCCTACCACGCACCCAGCAAACGCATGGTCTTGTGGGGCGGCGGGCGTCAAGTTTGGGCGTTCAATACCAGCGACTGGCAGTTTAGAAAATTTGAGAATCCGCTTGGCGATGCGCCTTCATCGCGGCGTCCCGATGGCGACTACAAGTCTGCAGGAATTTACGGTCGCTGGCAGTATGTGCCTGACTACGACGTGTTCATCGCGTACAACCACACCAGCGATAACGTTTGGATCTACAAACTACCCAGTGCAGATCACCGAGAAATCGTGAAGAAGTGCGATGTCGATCTGTGTATTGGTCCCGGGCATAAATTTTCCAAGCCGAGCGAGGCGTCATTTGCGGCAAAGGATGGGCAAACCATTCATATTGACGCGGGCGACTACGTCAGCGACGCCGCGATATGGGCACAAAATAATTTGACGATCCGTGCCGTGGGTGGGCGCGCCCACATCGACGCCAAGGGTGTCCAAGTGGCCGGAAAAGCGACTTGGGTCATCAAGGGAACGAACACACTGCTGGAGAATATTGAATTCTCCGGCGCAACAGTGCCGGACCGAAATGGTGCGGGAATTCGGCTTGAGGGGAAAAATCTTACTCTACGCAATTGCTATTTTCACCATAACGAGAATGGCATACTTACCGGCGCAAACGAAAAAAGCGATATCCTAATCGAGCACAGTGAGTTCGCCCACAACGGCTACGGTGACGGGCAATCCCATAACATTTATGTGGGACGAGTGCGCAGCCTGACGGTCAAGTTCAGTCATTTACATCATGCCAAAGTCGGCCACAATTTGAAGAGTCGCGCCATGACCAATCAAATTCTTTATAACCGCATCATCGACGAGGCGGACGGTACAGCCAGCTACAAGGTCGATTTACCGGATGGCGGGCTGGCCTATTTGATCGGCAATGTTATCCAGCAAGGGCCCAAAACGGAGAACAACACCCTCATTTCTTACGGGGAAGAGGGCTTGAAAAAGGGTGCGCATGAATTTTATTTTGCCAACAACACCGTGGTTAACGACGGCCCACGGGAAAGCCGTTTTATCCGGGTCAGTCCGGGTACGGGGCCGGTAATAATTGTGAACAATGTGTTCGCCGGACCGGGAAAACTGCTCGAAGGCGCGGGCGAATTGCGGAACAATCTAATCGTCGATAAGTCCGAACTTGTCGCGCCAGAACGCTATGATTATCGGTTGCGGTCGGGATCCAAGGCGATCGACACGGGTATCGATGCCGGGGAGGTGGGTGGTGTAAGCTTACGGCCCGTGTTCGAGTACGTTCATCCGCTCCAGGGATTGCCGCGAGTAATCAATCGGCGATTGGATCTTGGCGCATTTGAACAGTAAACTTTTTGCCCGTTGAAAGCTCGATCACCTCGATGTTGAACACGGTTTTTCCATTGCTAACTGCGCTCCTTTCGCCGGGTGGAGGTTGCGCTCGCCTGACGATTGTGATGTATCACCGGGTGTTGGAGCATGCCGATCCACTGGCGCCTTATACGCCGACGGCGCAGGTATTCGATCGCCACATGGAAACCTTGGCGAATGGCTTTAACGTTTTACCCTTGTCGGAAGCGATCGAGCGGCTGACCAAGCGATCATTGCCACCGCGGGCGGCCTGTATCACCTTTGACGATGGTTACCGTGACAATTTCACCGTAGCCGCGCCGATCATGCAACGCTACGGTTTGCCGGCGACGGTTTTCGTTTCGACGGGCTTTCTCGATGGCGGTCGGATGTGGAATGACAGCGTGATTGAGGCTGTTCGCTACGCGCCGGGGGCATTGATCGATGTCGGCGCTGTGGGACTGGGCGTGCACGCGATCGCAAGCGACGCTGAGCGCGCTCAAGCTATCCAAAATCTTCTCGATCAGCTCAAATATCTGCCGTTCGATGAACGATTGGCGCGGGTGAATGACTTGTCCAGTGTCATCGGCGTGTCGTTGCCGACGGATTTAATGCTCTCAACTGATGAAGTGGTCGCCGCGCGGCGCGCCAACATTGAGATTGGCGCGCACACGGTGAATCATCCGATCCTAACCCAAATCGACGATCAGCAAGCGCGCACCGAAATAGTCGAGAGCAAGGTGCGGCTGGAATCAATACTAAAAGAGAAAATTAGTTTGTTCGCCTATCCGAACGGACGTCCGGATTTAGACTACGCCGCGCGTCACGCGAAAATGGTCAGCGAGGCGGGATTTAAGATGGCCGTGTCCACCGCAAGCGGCGCGGCGAGTGGCGATAGTGATCTGTTCCAATTACCGCGCTACGCGCCGTGGGACAAACGCAAATCGCGATTACAGCTGCGATTGCTGCAAAACATCTGGCGACCCGCGCCGAATCCCGCTTATTCTTAGGCATCGCCAGGCGGCGCGCCCAGCTTGCCGTCTGGCGATGCATGCCTCGCCAGACAGTATCCGTGCGCCTTTCCAGCCAATTGTTGTTGCTATCTAGGCGTAGGCTGGTGATGCGAAAGCCAAAGTTCCAACATCATTAATACCCACACCATCGCGCCATAGTATCCCGCGTGTCCGGAACGCACGACATCGATTAGTTCGCGGGTAAACTCCTTGCGAATAATACCGCGATCGCCGAGTTGCTCAAGGCTGCCGTAGGCAATGTGTTGTAACGGCGCATGATCACGCAGCCACGGGCCAAACGGCAAACCAAATCCGTGTTTGGATTTTGTAAGAATTGCATCCGGCAAAAATCCGCGTAGAGCTTCTTTGAAAAAGTAACGCAGTTTGGTTCCCTTTAACTTCAAGCCCGGCGCCAAGCGCAAGGAGAAATCCAACACGCCATCGTCCAACATCGGATAGGCAATATTAATCTGCGCCAGTTCGCACATGCGTGAGACTTTGGGCAGATCATTGTCGCTGAGCGTGAGTTTGAAGTCGAGGGCCAGCATGCGATTGATCAAGGTGTTGGCGCGTGCATCGTTGTAGACCTGCGTCAGATGCTGCAGCGGCGCGTCGGTCGTTACACTGGCGAGAAAATCCGGCGCGAGGACGGTCGCAACACCAAACCGATCGAGCAAGTTATAGGTTTCCATCCGCGCCGGCATCGTCATTCTGGCCTGCTGCACATAACTCTTCGCTTTGCGTAACGGCATGATCCGATCGATACCGGGCAAAGCCAAGGCCGGCTCGAGTAAGCCCGAGCGCAAGAAGCTCGGAATGCTCGCGTAGTGCGCAAAAACATGCTGTTTCGCGTAACGCTC
>JANMJR010000493.1:0-8948 GCA_031371465.1 Pseudomonadota bacterium | reverse complement strand
ATCGATCACCCCAGATTGTGCTCGCGATGCGGACACGTTAGGATGTTCAATCACAAACCGTGACAATTTCATGCCCCACGCACTCAAACTCTGGCCATTACTGACCGGCGCCCATCGTTACGAAAAAATCGTTTCCACGCGAAATCGCGGTCAGGGCGAATACATTCACGCCCCCATCCTGGCGTATCTGATCGAAACCGCAAATGGGCGGATTCTCTACGACGTCGGCTGCGACTACAGCAAGGTGGCCGATCCAACGTTGCGTGCAAAATTTTTCGATCCAATGCGGCCACTATTCGATCATCCGACCATGGCGGACGAACAACGCATTCCGCGTTACTTGGCGCGGCTCGGCCTTACACCGACAGACATCGACGTGGTGTTCCTCGGCCATCTGCATTTCGATCATGCCGGCGGCTTGTGCGATTTACCGGGATGCGAAGTGCATCTTCAGTCCGACGAGTTGGCTGCCGCGCGCACTGGACTCGACGATGGCGTATTCCCCGACGAAATTGCTAATGCCGCTCAATGGCGATTGCACAGCGGTGAATACAGTGTCGCCGGCGGTGTGCAAGCCATTTCCAGCCCCGGCCACACGGCAGGCCATATGTCGCTATTCGTCGAGTTGCCCAAAGGCCGGCCGGTGATTTTGTGCGGCGATGCCGCAGACCTAGAAGAAAATCTACGCGAGGAAATCGCGCCGGGCTATTGCTGGCAAGACAATGAGGCGCTTGCACTTGCCAGCATCCGCAAACTCAACGCTCTCGCCCACGACCAGAATGCGCAACTGTGGCCGAACCACGATATCGGATTCTTCAACCGCCTGCCGGCATTTCCTACTTGGCGCGACTAGGTTTTTGAAATTCGCCCGCCATGAGCCGCATGGCCCGAGGCTGGGCCCAGCTTGCCTGCTGGCATGGCATAGGCTGCGGGCCGGTATTCACGGGGTGGCCTAAAGCCATGCGCCTCTGCGGCATGCCTTTTCTGGCTTTATTTTACGCTGCGCAACAATCGTCGGTCGCGCGAGAAAATTGGGATTCTTGCGGCCGCCTTGACGCGCGCGCACGAGGCCGGCACAGCGGCAGCGAATTGCAAAGCCTTAGTGGTCATGGCGATGATGGGCGCTCAACGCATCCATGCCGAAATCGGCGACCGGATCGCGCCACACGGTGTGCACATGATTGGCGTCGCGCGTGGTGTTGTCGTACTCGACCAGCAGGCGTTGGCCTTGAATTCGATAGTAGTGCGGTTTGCCAGAAATTAGGCTACCGGCCCAGGCCAAATGCAGGGCGCCAAAATTATCGCCGTTGATGCGTGCGCTCTCGCGTTCGGCGATACTGTCCGGCATACGCTGCACGTAGCTTCCTAGTAGGGCGCGGAGTATTTCTTGCTGCGCCGGCAACATCGTGGCGGCGGCAAGCCCTTTGGGTTTCGTGGTAAAACACACCGCTTCGATATGTGCCGGCGTCAAACCGATTTTGGTCTCTTCGTTGCTTTGAATGGTGTTCATCAACTCAAGCAATTCACCCGTAAATTCATCGCGCCATATTTTGCGCAAGTGCAGTGGCGTGTCGCCGTATTCAACAACGCTGCGATTGCCGCCGACTAAATCGACCGGCGGCGCCGGCGAGAGCACGGCGCTGGCGCGCTGCTCTTCACTCATTGAATGCATCAGTTCAAATGCCAGGTCGGCCGACGCGGCAAGAGGACGTAATAAGTGGCCGCCTAGCATCGGCGAAACGGCGGGATCGGCGCCGAAGAAGCACGGCGTGAACGCGCGCAGTTCGCCGCCGACCATGGTGTGGTGAATGGAAATATGATGGCCGCCGAAGCGCCATGACCAAGCGTCCGCGCCCGGCGTGCCGAAGATGCGCAAGTAATAGCGCATCGGATCGCGGCCGCGTTCGTGGCCGAACCCGATGCGAAATCCTTCCAGTTCATCGAGAATATTTTCCAGCCCCATAATGCTGGCCGCGGTGACGTAACCGGCACGCGACAAGCCGGTCGAAAGCAAGCGCATGACATGGCGATGCTGGGCAGGACGCATGTCGGCGAACGTCAGGCCGCCGTGGTCGGTCGGCGTGTAAAACCAGCGCTGTCGCTCCTCGTCCGAGGGAAAATCCCATTGCGCGATTTTTCGCTGTTCCGCGGAAAGTGAATCGAGCAGAGTTTGCGCCGCGTCCGTCATGCGCAACACGATTGCGCCATCATCATTCATCGTCCTGGGCCTCGAAGTCCGAATATCAATTCCGGATCGCCCGGCGTCCATGTGCCATCAAATTGCGAACGCCGCCCGATGGCGCGGGTACGATCTAGCAGTTGTTTACCCAGCGCCAATTGACCGGGTTGCCATTTGCTTAACGCCGTGGCGACATCGCTGTTGTGTTGCAGGGCATCGGCCAGGGCCCAAGCATCGGCCGCCGCCTTGGCGGTACCTGCGGCGGCATGCGGCCGCGCGACGAAAGCAGCGTCGCCCACCAAACAGATTGGACCAAACGCCATTTTCGGCACCTCGATGTCGTACACCACTTGCATGAAGGGTTGCTCCGTCGCACAGATCAACTTCGCCATCGGTAGGGGCAAGCGCGCCTGCGCCACGGCGCGTAATTCAGCGACATGGTGTGCGGCGGCCACACCGGGCGGCAGCGAAATATCGCGCCGCACACCGCTACTGTCCGTGAGCAGATTTTCTAGGTCGCTACCGGCAAGATAGTTGCGATACCAGACGAAATTGAGCAGCCGCTCACCGTGTTGAACCGAACCATCCAGCCCGGGAATTGGATAAACCAAAATGTGGCTGTTAGCGTAGACGAAATAGGTTATCGCGTTATCGAACACTGCACGCGTCGCCGCATCCAACTGCGCTTCGGGCACCATGCCGCGCCAAGCCACATAGCCGGCATAGACTGAACGCACTTCCGGCAGCAGGCGGGCACGCGCCAGGGAGCCGACACCATCGGCCATAACGGCAAGATCGGCACGCTGCGTGGTTTGCGCCGCAAAGGTAATCTCGACCCCAGTGTCCCGCGCTTGCCAGCCGGTCATTTCGTGACCGAGGTGATAATGTTCTGCGGGGAAGCGCGTCAGCAGGCCGCGATAGACGGTGTTCCACGAACTAAAACGGTACGCATGCGGCGTTTCAAACAAGACATCGGCACTGCGATGCAGATAGCGAATATGTGCGGTCGGTACGCTTATTTCATTGAGCGCGACACCGGCGCGCTCAACTAGGTAGCGCTGACTTTCGGGGAGAAACCCGATGCCGGCGCCGCGCTGCGCCAGTTCAACCGGCGAGCGCTCATAGATATCGACATCGATGCCCAGATCGCGCAACAGCAAGGCAGCATACAAACCACCCAGGGAGCCGCCGACTACCGCTGCGCGCATTGTCGCGCTGGCTTACGGTTTGCCGAAGGTGGCGATCTTATCGACCGGACACTCGAACAGGACCCGCCGCTCGTTGCGCGACGGATCGCGTAGGCCATACGGCGCAGGCTGCTGAGTGTATTTAGTCCAAATTTTATCGAGTTGCTGGGTGACGCGTGCGCCTTCGTTGGCGTCGTCTTCCAGAATCTCGCGTTTGACCGTGCATTTAATGCTCACCCAATGATACATATTGGCGGGATTGACCAATAGCAGGGTCAATTTGGGATTGGCGCGAATCCACTCAACTTTTTTGCGATGGGTGGCGACGTTGACCAACACCGTCGAGCCTTCATAGTCAAACCACATCGGCGTCAGGTTTGGCCGCCCGTCGGACCCCAGCACCGCGAACATCGCCGGCACCGGGCCATCCAACAGCGTTTTGTAGATAGGATCGATATCGTCCAAAGAATTGATGCTGGCATGCCCGCCAACGGAAAACTGATTCGCTTGCAACCCGTTTGCTACGTCCAAGAATTTTGCCACTGCAATCGCCATAACTCCCCCTTCGCTAGTTGTTAGGTGTTTGATGGATCCAGGTCCGCACATCGCCCGATTTTGCATCGCATACAATCCGACAAAAGCTTAGCACGGACTCGTGCGGTGGTGAAGCGCAAAAATTAATTGAATTCCGTACCGCATCGCGTCAGCACGAATAACGTAAGCCGTTTAGATTTGCGCGTACGACGGGCCATGCGGCGAAGTAATATTGCCTTTACAGCGGGGTAACGGGGTTGCCGCCCGTTCGCTTGGCGCTAAGCGGATTCGACGCGGTTGCGCCCGCCTTGCTTGGCCCGATAGAGCGCCTTGTCCGCCGCCTGAATCACTTCCTGCCAAGTCGCGCCATGTTCCGGGTAGGCCGCCGCGCCCAGCGAGATTGTCACTTTCTCCATGCTTCGCCCCGGGATGAATGCGGTGAACTTTTCCGTCAGCTTGCGCAATTCGTTGGCGCGCTCACGGGTGATCGCCAACGACGCGCCGGGCAAGGCAATGACGAATTCCTCACCGCCGTAGCGACAAGCAATATCACCCTCGCGGACATGGGTTTGCAACAGACTGCCGAGCGCGCGCAGCACGGCATCACCGGCATCGTGGCCGTGGGCGTCGTTGAGGCGTTTGAAGTGATCGACATCGAACATGATGATGCCGATTGGCAGGTTGGCGCGGATGGCGCGACGTTCTTCGCGCCCCAGGGTTTCCTCCAGATAGCGCCGGTTGAATAGGCCGGTGAGGGCATCGCGAATGGATTGCGAACGCAGCGTTTCGCGCAACTTCAGATTGCCCAGCGTGAGTGCAACTTGCTCGGCAAAAAGCTCGATCAGACTGGTGCGCGTCGACAGGCGTGGTGCGCCTTTGGCGGTATTGCGCAAATGCAATGTGCCAAAGGTCTCGCCCTGTGCCGTAAGCGGTAAACACAGGTACTCGCCCTGTACTTTCCCCTCCACGTGGGGACATCGCAACGTACTGTGCTGGGTATCGACCAGATTCGGTTTGGTGCGGCGCAACGCCCAACAGTCTTGCGGTTGAAAAACTTCTTCCGCCGCGGAAATATCGCCCCATACGGTCGCCGCCTCGGCTAGGTTGCGCGAGGCGTTGAGCATGAATGCCGCACCGGAAGATGCGCCGAACAGACGCTGCGCGAAATCGCCGATGATGCGATAGGCTTCGTCAAGACCGGTACAGGATTGAATCAGATCTGCCATTTCGCGTAGTTTCGACAACTCGTCGGTGCGTTGTTGCAATTCGCTCACGGAGTGATTCAAACGTTCATTGAGGCGCCGCGCCTCCGACTCCGCTTCTTTTCGCGCCGTCGCGTCCGTCGCCGCGCCCGCCATGTGCAAGGCCACGCCGCGGTCGTCCCACACCGCTTGTCCGCGCAGGTTAAACCAGCGGTATTCGCCGTCCTTCGGGCGCAGCCGTACTTCCAACGCCATGGGGACCTCGCGCTCAAGGTGTGCCTGCAGCGCGACTTTATAGCGCGTAATGTCGGCGGGATGGATGAGCTTCATCACAGTCTCGACATTGTTTTGCATTTCGTCGGCGCTATATCCGAGCATTTCCTTCCAATGCTTAGAGAAAGAAATGCGATCGGACAGCAGATCGTGAAACCACATGCCATCGCTCGCCGCGTCGAGCGCCAAAGCGTAGCGTTGTTCGCTCTCACGCAACGCTTTCTCGGCGCGGACACGGTCGCTGATGTCAACGATCGTGCCAACGATTTGGTGCTCGTCCGTGGCGCTGACCGCGCCGCGGCATAGGTTGATATGTACCCAGCGGTAGGCGCCATCGTCCCGCGTGAGGCGCACACTGCACTGGTAGTGCTGGTCGCCACCGGCATCGATCGCATCAAGCACGGCGCGGCATTTCTCGCGATCATCGGGGTGAAAATAGGCGAGAAATCCACGGCCCAAGGTTTGCGCGACGGAATGGCCCGATAACATAGTCCAAGCGCCGTTGAGAAACGTCCAGGCGCCGTCCGCTGTGAGCTGGAAAATAACTTCCTGGACATTGTCCAATACCGCGCGATGGCGCTCTTCGCTATCGTGCAGTGCAGCCCTGCTTAGCGCTTGCAAATGCCGCTGCCGCAAGACCATGGCAAGGGTGATCCATGTCATCGAAAACAATGCGACGCTTAACAACACGCCATCCAATACCACCGGCAGCGCGCGCAGCGCGAAGATCGGCGCCACCGCCAAGGTCATACGCCAGGTAATGAACGTAACGAGGAGGGAAATCGCTAGGACGAGCCAGGGCCCATACGAGCGCAGCGCCGGCCACGAAAATGCCGACAGGGGCGTGTCCCGAGGCGCCGTCTTGGCTAATTTTGTACGCGTATTCATCGCCAGCAATAATGATCATCCAAAACCGCATCGCCATGACCCGCGCCGATCCGCGCTTGCGCCGATGGCAAGGCCAGGAGCCGCATGGATGCGAAATCGCCCCGGGCCATTGGCGCTACAGGCATGTCCCGTTAGTTGTAGCCATAGGTTCGGAGCAATGTCTGATCATCGACCCAATCCGCCTTCACCTTCACGAACAGGCCGAGATAAACTTTGCCACCGAACAGTTTCTCTAAATCCATCCGCGCCGCGGTGCCGATGGTCTTGAGCTTTTCGCCACCCTTGCCGATCACCATCGCTTTGTGATTGTCGCGTCCGACGATGATCTCTGCCTCGATATGGCGCATGGCCCCATCGATCTTGAACTGGATGATATCGACGTGACTGGCGTAGGGAATTTCTTCGCCCATGTTGCGCATGAGCTTCTCGCGAATCGTCTCCGAGGCGAGAAAACGCTCGCTGCGGTCAGTCATTTCATCGTCCGGGTAGATCGCCTCACCTTCGGGAAGATAAGCGCGAATGGTTCGCAGCAGATCGTCTAGGCCCGCGCCCTGCTTTGCCGACACGGGAACCATTGCCGCGAATCCAAACTCGGTCGCGAGCCGCGCCAGATGGGGTAACAACTGGGTTTTGTCCGCCAGGCTATCGATTTTGTTGATCGCTGCGATCACCGGCCGGTCGGCCGGTAGTAGGCGCCGCAAATGCTGTTCGCGCCCATCGAAATTCAGGCCGTCCAGCACCCAGAGGATGACGTTGGCTTCGTCCAGCGCCGACGCGATGGATCGCCCCATCGCCTTGTTCAATGCGCTTTTGTAGTGGGTTTGCGAGCCGGGCGTATCGAGGAATAAATACTGGGCGTCAGGGTGGGTGACGATGCCGAGCAAGCGATGGCGGGTGGTCTGCGGCTTGCGCGAGGTAATGCTGATTTTTTGCCCGATCAGGTGATTGAGCAACGTCGACTTGCCGGCGTTCGGCCGGCCGACCATGGCAATACTGCCGCAGCGATAGGCAGAGTCAGTCATGGACGATCTGCCGATAGGCGGATTCGGCGGCGTCCTGCTCCGCCAGTTTCCGACTCGCGCCCACGCCTTCTACTTGAACTCGCAGGCCGGGGATATTGCATACGACGCGAAAGGTTTGTTCATGAGCTTCGCCGAGGGTTGCCACGATGTGGTATTTCGGCACGGCAAGCTTGCGGCCTTGCAAGTATTCCTGCAAACGAGTTTTATGATCCTTCGCGATGTGGTTAGGATTAAGTTGATCTAGCTGAGCCGCAAACAATCGCGCGATGACGCCCGCTGCGACGGGAAAGCCAGAATCGACGAACACCGCGCCGATTAGGGCTTCCACGGCATCCGCCAAAATCGAGGGGCGGCGATGGCCGCCGCTTTTGAGCTCGCCCTCGCCGAGTAAAATGGCATCGCCCAAGTCTAGGGTCAGCGCGATGTCGTGCAGTACATTTTTATTCACCAAAGCGGCGCGCAGGCGGCTCAACTCACCTTCGGACAACTGCGGGAAACGCTGGAACAGCAGGTTGGCGACGGCACAATTGAGCACGCTGTCGCCGAGAAATTCTAATCGTTCGTTGTGATCCGCGCTGTGACTACGGTGCGTCAGCGCCTCTTTGAGCAAGCCCGGATGTGAAAATAGATGACCAAGCTTTTGCTCAAATATCGTGTTACCGGGCATCAGCGTAAGTAGCGTTCCGATGCTGAATTATTCCTGGGTCGATGCTGCAAAATCGAACAGCAGGCTGACATTGGCAAACAACGGGACCACCCTCTGGTAACTTGCACTTACCACCGTTTTGCCGCCTTCCTTGCCAATTTCCAAATCGTTCGCCGTAATGCTCTTGATATCGTCGATAGTCGCTCGCGCATTGAATCGGTCTTTGATCTGTTTCGTCGTGCCTTCCTTGGCTTCTTCCTTCAGCGCGTTGAATGCTTTCTTGATAGCGAAAAATTCCAAGTACACGGGAACGGCTTTCATTGTGACAATGGCGCCGAACACAATTATCGCTAGAATCGAGAAGATTGCCAGTACCCCCATTCCACGTTGCCTACGCATGCCGCGCTCCTATTTTAGTGAATGCTCTGACCGATTCGATTGAACTTTCCCCAATGCCACCAAATCATGAATGCCTTGCCGACGATGTTTTCATCGGGGACGAAACCCCAGTACCGGCTATCCTTACTATTGTCGCGGTTGTCGCCCATCATGAAGTAATTCCCGGCCGGCACCGTGCAGCTTAAGCCCCCTTCCGTGATTGTACAGTTCTCGCGGTGCGGAAACGACTGTACGCTACCCAAATGCACAGCGGGAACGTCGGGATTCTGGATGGTCCGGTGCACGCGGGAGTCCATTTTCTCCAACTGCAGTTTCAAGTTCTGGTAGCTCAAGTCTGAATCTACCTCCAAGTAGTTACCGGCGTCTTCGGTCGGCACCATTTTTCCGTTGATGGTGAGCCGCTTGTTCTTGTATTCCACTTTATCGCCTGGAATACCGATAATGCGTTTAATGTAGTCGACGGATAAATCTTCCGGGTAACGAAACACCATGACATCGCCGCGCTGTGGCTCGTTTAGCGGGATGATTTTCTTGTTGGCCACCGGTAACCGAACGCCGTAGGTGAATTTATTGACCAGAATAAAATCCCCAATCAGCAACGTGGGAATCATTGACCCG
>JANMJR010000474.1:0-2872 GCA_031371465.1 Pseudomonadota bacterium | reverse complement strand
GCGCAAGGGCTGGATGTCGATACGCTGATTCACGAAGTCGGCGCGGGCCAGATGGAAATTAATTTTTTGCACGGCGATCCAATGAAACTAGCCGACCGCGTGTTTTATTTCAAGCGCACGGTGCGCGAGGCGGCGATGCGCCACGATATGTACGCGACCTTCATGGCCAAGCCCATGGCGAACGAACCGGGCTCGGCGATGCACATCCACCAAAGCATTGTCGATCCAAAAACCAAGCGTAATCTTTTCAGCAACCCCGATGGCGCGGCATCGCAGCTTTTCTTCCATTTTATTGGCGGGCTGCAAAAATATTTGCCGGCCGCAACGATTTTTTTCGCGCCTTATGTGAATTCCTACCGGCGCATCGTCAAATACGGCGCCGCGCCGATCAACATCCAGTGGGGCCGCGACAATCGCACCGTCGGTATTCGTGTGCCGGATTCGGAACCGGAAGCGCGGCGGGTGGAGAATCGCGTCGTCGGCGTCGATGCCAATCCCTACGTGGCCATCGCCGCGACATTGGCCTGCGGCTATTTGGGCATGGCGAATAAGATCGAGCCGCTGCCGGAATACAAAGGCAGCGCCTACGAGTCGGACTTCCAATTGCCGCGCGGCTTGCACGAGGCGCTGACCGAGATGCGCGAAGCAACGGCGCTGCACGAGGTGATGGGTAAACGCTTTGTTACACTCTACGCCGCGGTCAAAGAAGAGGAATACGCGGAATTTATGAAAGTGATTTCCCCGTGGGAGCGGGAACATTTGCTGTTGCATGTTTAAGGATAGTGAATCATGACCGCCCTATTTGAAATGCGCAATGCAGCGTCCAGAAATCAGGGCTATGACACCAAGGCCATCCAAGCCAAGGACACTGCCCATTATCTGCATCCCTTCACGGATTTCAAGGCGCTGGCTGCGAAGGGCTCGCGCGTCATGGTGCGCGGCGAAGGCATTTACATTTGGGATTCCGAGGGCAACAAAATTATCGACGCCATGTCCGGTCTGTGGAACGTGAACCTGGGCTATGGTCGCAAAGAATTGGCCGATGCCGCCTACCACCAACTCAATACGTTACCCTTCTACAATAGTTTTTTTCAGACCACTAATGTTCCCGCTGTGGAATTGGCCGCGGCCATCGCCGCAATCGCGCCGCCCCATATGAAACACGTGTCATTCGCCAATTCCGGTTCGGAAGCGAATGACACTATCGTACGGATGGCGCGCCGTTACTGGGAATTGGAAGGGCAGCCGGAACGCACTGTGATCATCGGCCGTAAGAATGGCTATCACGGCAGCACCATGGCCGGCGCCTCCCTCGGCGGCATGGCCGGCATGCATGCGCAAGGCGGCTTGCCGATTCCCGGCATCGTACACATCGAGCAGCCGTACTACTACGAGCTTGGGGGTAAGCTGTCGCCGGAGAAATTCGGTGTGAAAGCCGCGAGTTGGCTGGAAGAAAAAATTCTTGAAGTCGGCCGCGACAAAGTCGCTGCGTTCATCGGCGAGCCGGTGCAGGGGGCCGGCGGCGTGATCATTCCGCCCATGACGTACTGGCCGGAGATTCAACGCATTTGCGACAAGTACGGCATCTTGCTGATTTCCGACGAAGTTATCTGCGGCTTCGGACGGCTCGGTCGCTGGTTCGGCTGCGAATATTTCGGCACCAAGCCGGACCTCATCACCTTCGCCAAAGCCGTGACGTCGGGTTATATTCCCCTCGGCGGTGTGATTGTCAGCGACCGCGTGGCCGACGTGCTGATCGAAAAAGGGGGTGAGTTCAATCATGGCTACACCTACGCCGGGCACCCGGTCGCCTGCGCCGTGGCCTTGGAGAACATTCGCATTTTCAAAGCCGAGAAAATCATCGAGAAAGTCGCCGCCGACACAGCGCCTTATCTGGCCGAGAAATTCCATGGCTTGGCGGATCATCCGATCGTCGGCGTGACGGAAACCTGCGGGATGATGGCCGGGTTGGTGCTGGTGGCGGACAAGGCGAAGAAAATCAGCTTCGATGCGGCGCTGGAAGTGGGCATGATTTGCCGCGGATTTTGTTTCCGCGAAGGCGTGATCATGCGCGCCGTCGGTGATCGCATGATTATCGCGCCACCGCTGATTATTTCGAAGGCGCAGATCGACGTCCTCATCGCGCTGATTCGGCGTTGCCTCGATCTCACTCTTGAAGAGCTAAAACGCGTCAAAATACTGGCGTGAAAATTAATGCTCAGGTAAGCTTTCTTTTCAAGGTCAATTGTTATTGGATGCCTTGCCAAAAGCCGCGTGGAAACTGGCTTGCAGCATGGGGTGCCTGGCGGACCACAGCAGCCCTGTGTTCCGAGGCAGGCAAGTATTGAGGACACATGCGAAGCTCAAGTAGCCGGATTCAGTTCGGTGCGCGTTAGGTTTATTTTTATCCGTTTGGAGGATGTAAAGTGAGAAGTGCTTTAATCAAAACAATCAGCATTGCGTTCACATCCGGGCTTACCTTGGGTGTCGGCCATCCCGCCCTAGCTCAGGAAGAACCCAAGGTTCTCAACGTTTACAACTGGGCGGACTACCTGCCGGATGATTTGCTGGCCAATTTTCAAAAAGAAACCGGCATCAAAGTCCGTTACGACACCTTCGATACCAACGAAGTGGTGCACGCGAAGCTAGTCGCCGGCCGCACCGGTTACGACGTCGTGGTTCCCTCGGCGAATTGGGCCGCGTTACACATTCAAGCCGGTCTGTTGCGCAAGCTCGACAAATCCAAGTTGCCGAATCTGAAGAACACGGATCCCATCATGGCCGGGTTACTAGCCAAGGTCGATCCGGGCAACCAATATCTGGTGAACTGGGCCTGGGGTTTTATCACCTTGGGCATTAACACCGAAAAGGT
>JANMJR010000469.1:0-3659 GCA_031371465.1 Pseudomonadota bacterium | reverse complement strand
GGTCGCCGAGCGCAACATCGCTAGCGTTGCACGCATACCAGTTGGTGACCGTCCAGCCGAAAATTCTGCGGAAAATGGTGACTGTAGGCTCGGCGAGCAAGGGTAAAAGCAGCGCGACAGCTCGCTTGCTCACCTGCAAGTGTCCGGTGAAGCAGCCGTACAAAGTCAGGTATCGCGCGGCCGTCACACGAAGATTGACATCCGCTCCGGTACGCAGCAATTCATCGACGCGAACCACGCAGTCATCAAGCCGTTTGTGGTCCGGCAAACGGTACACCAGCGCAATCAGCATGGCCGATTGCGCGCGCAATTCGGCATTGATCTCCATCGGGGGCATGCGTGCGTCGAACATCTTGTCCAAAATGGGAATCCAGCGATCCAGCGGCGTGAACACTGTGTATTCGAGAAAATAGGCTTCGACCATGCCGGCCGCCGACTGCACCTGGCAGAGCACATCACCTTCCGCGGCAGCCTGCTCGCAGGCTTGTTCCAGAATTGATCGGGCGCGCGGCGGATCGACTCCGATCCAAGCCGTGCCCAGCCAATGCAGCAGCCAGCAGCTTTTCGCCACCAGGACTTCGGGCAGTTCACCGACCCAGTCCACGATTATTCGCCAGCGCCCTTGCGAGATGAGCCGCATGGCTTCGCGCAACACCAGCACCTGGGCCGCGGTCCAGTCCCTTGCTTCCACATGAAGCGCCATAGCGGCTTCAACCTCTCCCGCCTGCTCCAGCTTTTGTGCCGCTAGGCGGGCGACTGCGTCTTGTTGGGCTGGGCTTAGCTCGTCGTGGGCACGATGCCTCAGGAAGGCCCGGAACAGTGCGTGAAATTGGTAGACCGTTTCCGTGCTCCGGCGCCGGTCCGTAAATAAGTGGTGTCGATAGAGCTGTTCGAGGAGGCGCAGCGCCGAAGCACTGCCGGTCAGGGACTCGGCCATGGATGCGCGAATGTTCGGAAGGTAACTCAACTGCAGCAGCATGAGGCGGGTTTCAGCGTCGGAACGATCGAACAGTTGTCCGGCGAAATAGTCGAATACGTCGTGCAGGGAATCCGGCGCTGACAAATCTTCGATGTCGGCGCCGCGCCGCAGACGCTCGGCCAACAGAATGAGGCCGGCCGCCCAGCCGCCGGAGCGCTCGTGCAACGCGTCCAGCAGCCGATCATCCATTGGCGCATGAGAACGCACGATCTGTCGTGTCTCCTCGCGCGTGAGTTTCAGAGGTCCCCATTCGATTAGCGTCAACAGCCGGTTCGCGCTTAAGAGCGCGAATTCAACGTCCGGAACGACGCGGCTCACAATCACGACCGACATGCCAGGCGGCGCATTTTCGATTGCAATACGAACAATTTCTTGGAATACCGCTTCCGTGCTTGCCTCCTGGAAGTTGTCGAGCACCAGGACCGCGGGCGCCGCGAGGCGACTGAAAAGTTCACGGAAGAAACGCCGCGCGAATCCGGCGACATCTGCCAGGTGCTCGGGAGTAAGTAGGGGCAGCGGTCGAAGCTTACGCGACCGACCAGACCGGGCGCGTTCCGCAACGCCAAGATAATAAAAGAAACTCGCCGGGTCGGCGTCGCCGGCATCGACCTGATACCATATCCCGAGCTTGCCGCGGCTTTCTAACCAGCCTGCAACGAGTGTGGTTTTCCCAGCTCCTGGGGGCGCCGCGATCCACAACGCGCTTCGCGTGTCGGCGTCGTCCAGCAGCGCGAACAGTCGTTCCCGAGGCAAGGCATCAAATAGCCGCGGGCGACTAAGCTTTGCCAGTTGCGTGGTTTGCGATTCGTCTACCATTTTCCCCTCTCCAGCCCTATCTGCAGTCCATCTTTTGTGGGGACGGTTGGGATTCGCAGATATTCCACGGCGCCTCGTCCGCTTCGGCCACCAGGATGCAGCAGTCACTTAACCGATTAGATTAGAGCGCCCGAGGACTTACTTTTGACTTACTTTTCCACCACGCTCGGCCGTCGGAGCGAAATACTCGCCCGCGGGCCTGCCTGAACGAATCAGAGTAGCGGACGTGAATTGAAGATTCCAAGCGCTCCTTTTCGCGGTTGATCAATCTAACGCCGAGCCGGCGAGTAGTCAATGGCAAAGCGCGGAAAATCATGCGCGGCTACATGCCCCTGGTTGAAACCGGTATGTACGAAATAGGAGGGGGGGAAAGCATATGCAATTATGCGACCACATGCTACCGATGATGATGGGCGACGGCCCATTCGGCGGCTTGGGGGCCTTCATCCTGACCACGGGCCAAGCCTGCAACAACGTGCGCGTATCATCCAGCAGCGTCACGGGCTGGGCGCCGGACGCCACGATGTGACAACGGCGTAGCGGTCAATTGCACCGCGCGATGAGTGGCGTGGTCGGACGACTACACGGCCCCAGCCGTCGCAAGCCCGATCGGTCGTGACCGTCACGCCACTCTGGGAGCGAACTGTTCAGATGTGACCTTAACCGCAGCGGAATTTAACATGCGCGCACGAACCGCTCGAAACGCGTCGGCATCGAGTTGAGCGGTGCGCGACGTATTGCGGCACAAGGCGCCGCGAAAGCCGAGATAGTCCGGCGACAGCGCCAGCAACGGCGCGATGTCATCGAGGCGCAACGAACCGGCGAGTCCGCACATTAATAGTTTTGCACGTGCGCGCTGAACGAAATTGCGCAGCCACGCATCATCACAATGGCGGCGCAGACCACCCCCCTGTTTATCGGCGGTGTCGAGCATTACACCGTAAAAACCACTTGCCGCAAGCGCGTCGATCCACGCCAGGTCAAAGGCTTCGTCCGCGAACAGCACGGCCACCAGGCGCGTGGATGCGGGCACTGGTCCTGCAGCGGTGGCTAGCCTAGCGGGTGGCTTAGGGCCGAGGCTACCCAACCAAGCGGCGCCGTGCCAGAAGGCAAGCTGGGGGGGCTGGCCTACCGGGTGGCCTAGGGCCAGGGCTAAGCGGCTCGCGGCGATGCCGATTTTTACGATGTCCACCCCGGTTGCCGCCGTCGCGACGACTTTTTGCGCGATACTCGCAGGGTGGTTAGGTATATCGCCAATCGTCGCGCTCACCGTGCGACGGCCATCGATTGCAGCCACGATACTGACCAGCGTCGCGAGCGGCAGGGCGCCCAGCGCGCCCTCGTGGGGATTTTTCAAATCAATGATGTCGGCGCCTAATTCCAACGCGAGTAGCGCTTCCGCAACCGACGTGACGCTAGCGAGCATCTGCGTCATGGCGTTGCTACCCGGCGGTGTTCATTCAATTTTTCTTGCAGCCAACGCCATGCTTCTAGCTCGATTGGGCCCGCGGTTTTTTCGATGGCAATGCTGAGGTAATCCCACTCGCTGGCGATTTTTTCAGGCCCCAGCCTATCTAGTCGGCTCATCAATACCGCGCCTTCAATGACGGCGGCCTGCGCACGATTGAAGCCTCGAAACGCGCCGTGAGATTCGTTGTGAACACGTTTGCAAAATAGCCGTGGCCGTTGCGGATCCTGATCGACACGTTCGAGCTTGAGTTCGCTGTGACCCAAGCTATCGCGCAGGCGCACGCCAACGACCGCGGTTGCCGCAATGGTCGGCCAATCGCGTTTGGCGCCGCTGACGCAGCCGGCGAACACGCGCACGTCATCACAAAAATTTTGGACCGCAAAACCGCTGGCG
>JANMJR010000435.1:0-6384 GCA_031371465.1 Pseudomonadota bacterium | reverse complement strand
GCCAACTATCCCAAGGGCTTGGTCGTGTCTGATGAAGATTTTGCTGCTATCAAGATCGAGCGTAACAACTTCCATGGCGACTGGAACTACCGTATTCGTTCCGGATGAAATTGAACTATTTATTTCTTAACGACCCCTTAGGCTTGGTCATCAAGTATTTGTTTCCTGCGGGGTTTGCGTCGGCCCAAGGTTAACCCATCGGCGCCTATATTTTTTGGGATTTTTGGTAGGTGATTCATATCTGGCTTGGCTGGGCGCTGCTCACTCAGCCTCGCTATCTGTGCTGCGTTACGCTGAGCGCTTTCCCAAATTCAGCTTGGCCGCGCGGTGACGGCGCAATAACCACAACGCGATGGCGACGTTGAGCAAATTCCACGCGACGCCGTTAATAAATGCCGCGCGATAAGATCCGAGCCAATCGAAGATCACACCGGACATCCAGCCGCCGAGGGCCATGCCGAACATGGTCGCCGTCATCACCACGCTGACACGCACGCCGGCTTCTTTCGCCGGAAAAAATTCACGCACGATAATCGCATAGGATGGCACGATGCCGCCTTGGAATAAGCCAAACAACGCCGAAATCAGATACAGCGATACCAGGCCATCGAACGGTACGAATAACATTAACGCGAGTGCTTGCAAACTTGAGCCGAGCAGCAAGGTACGCAGGCCGCCGATGCGATCGGAAATCCAACCGAAACTAAGACGACTGACGATGCCGCATGCGAGCATCAGCGACAGCATTTGCGCGCCGCGCGCGGGGCCGAAGCCAAGGTCACCGCAGTAGGCGATGATGTGAACTTGCGGCATGGACATGGCGACGCAACAGGACAAGCCCGCGACGATGAGTATGACCTGCAACAGGGTGGGCGATAGGCCGAGCGGGCGCTGTTGCGCGGCGGTTTGATGTTCCGTTAGGCTAGGCGCGATCGTTGCCGGTGGCCTGCGGCGCAGCACCAACGCCAGCAATAGCATCGTCAGCAAGCAAAATATCGCGACGCCGAAATAAGTGCGGCGCCATCCACTGGTCTGGATGAAGTGCGTGAGGATCGGTGGCCAAATAGTGCCGGCGAGATAATTTCCGCTGGCGATAATGCCGACGGCCAGGCCGCGATTTTTGGTGAACCACAACGACGTATCTGCCAGTAACGGCGCGAATGTCACCGAGCTGCCGACGCCGATCAGCAAGCCTTGCATCAACGTGAATTGCCCAATCGTCGCGGCATTTCCGGCCGCGACATACCCGAGCGCAAGCAGGAGCGCGCCGATGATCAGGGGAATAAAAATGCCGCCGCGATCGGCCAACCGGCCCATGAAAACACTGGCGATTCCAAAGCCGATCATGGTGAATGTGTAAGGCAACGAAGCATCGCCGCGAGCGACGCCGAACTCCGCCTGCACGCTTGGCAGCGCCACCACCACCGACCACATACCAACTCCGCCGATAGTGGAAAGCATCAACGCTACGGCAAGGCGTAGCCATGGGTACAAGGCAGTGTATTGTTGTTGCGTCAGGTTATTTTCGGCCATCGCACATTATGAAATGCCGACTTAAACAACGCGAGTTTATATGAATCTCGCGATGCTGCCACGAACCGCGCGCCGCTTGCCTGCCGGCAGAGGATGCTCTGTGAAGCAGTATCCACGGGGTGGGGGGCTGGCCTCGGGCCACCCAGGGCCATGCGGTTCTCGGCGTAGGGTGTATTTATGCAGCGTGCAGCGGCGGTGCATAAATACACCCTACATTTCAGACATCCAAATTGCGCACACCGAGGGCGTTGCGCTCGATAAAGTTACGGCGCGCTTCGACTTCATCACCCATTAGGGTGATGAAGATTTCGTCGGCGGCGATGGCGTCTTCAATTTGCACTTTGAGCAGGCGGCGCGTGGACGGATCGAGGGTGGTTTCCCACAACTGGGTCGGATTCATTTCGCCCAGGCCTTTATAGCGCTGCACCGTGAGGCCTTTGCGCGCCTCTTCGAGTAGCCAGTCTAGCGCTTGTTTGAACGACACGACGGCTAGCTCGTGGTCACCGCGCTTGATGACTGCGCCTTCGCGGATCAGGCCGATGAGCACTTCGGCGGTTTTCTTGATCTGCGTGTAATCGCCACTTTCGACAAAATCCTGATCGAGATAAGTTGTATACGCATTGCCGTGGCTCATGCGCAAAATATTGAGGCGATAAGCCTCGAAGCGCTCATCGCGTTCGACGCTGATTTTCATTTCCGCGCCACCGATCGCCTGGGTAATTCGTTGGGCGGTCACCTGTGCGCCGGCTTCGCTGGAAAGATCGATTTCCGGCGCGATCAACAGCGCGTGCAGCACTTGCCCCTCAATGAGGCGCGAAAGGCGATCGATGACCGCTTCGCCCAATAAATATTCACGCGCGATTTTTTCAAATGCGTCGCGTTGCATCGGCG
Organism: Pseudomonadota bacterium; assembly: GCA_031371465.1. Classification (GTDB taxonomy): domain Bacteria; phylum Pseudomonadota; class Gammaproteobacteria; order Burkholderiales; family JALYOK01; genus JALYOK01. Next base: position 3,960 of record JANMJR010000435.1, on the reverse strand, counting down.
CTTCACCTTTGGCGGTGACCAACTCGGCGTCTTTCAAGGCGAGCTTGAGAAGATGTTGTTTTAACTCTTGATCGTCTTTGAGATAACGCTCGTCCTTGCCGTGTTTGACTTTGTACAGCGGCGGCTGCGCGATGTAGATGTGGCCGCGCTCGACCAATTCGGGCATTTGCCGATAAAAGAAGGTCAGCAACAAGGTGCGAATGTGTGAGCCGTCGACATCCGCATCGGTCATGATGATGATGCGGTGATAACGCAGCTTGTCCGGCGCGTATTCGTCCTTGCCGATGCTGGTGCCCAGCGCGGTGATTAAGGTGGCGATTTCTTGCGACGAAATGACCTTGTCAAAACGCGCACGTTCAACGTTGAGGATTTTGCCTTTGAGGGGGAGCACCGCTTGATTTTTTCGGTCACGGCCTTGCTTGGCCGAGCCACCGGCGGAATCGCCCTCGACTAGATACAACTCGCATTTCGCTGGGTCTTTTTCTTGGCAGTCGGCGAGCTTGCCGGGTAAGCCCATGCCGTCGAGCACACCTTTGCGTCGTGTCATCTCGCGGGCTTTGCGCGCGGCCTCACGGGCGCGGGCGGCATCGATGATTTTGTTGCAGATGATCTTCGCGTCCGCCGGATTTTCCAGCAAGAACTCCATGAGCTTGCTGGAGACGACTTCCTGCACGATGGGCTGCACTTCGCTGGAAACGAGTTTATCTTTGGTCTGTGACGAAAATTTAGGCTCTGGCACTTTGACGGATAACACGCAGGTCAAACCTTCGCGCATGTCGTCGCCGCTGGTTTCGACTTTGGCTTTTTTCGCCAGATCTTCTTTGTCGATGTAGTTGTTCAGCGTGCGCGTCAATGCTTGGCGCAAACCGGTGAGGTGGGTGCCGCCGTCGCGCTGCGGAATATTGTTGGTGAAGCATTGCAACGACTCGGTATAGGAATCGTTCCACTGCATCGCCACCTCGACCGTCATGCCATCTTTTTCGCCAATGGCGTGAAAGATCTTCGGATGCAACACGGATTTGGCGCGATTCATGTATTCCACGAATCCCTTGATACCGCCGGCGTAGGCGAAATTCTCACTCTTACCGTCGCGCTGGTCGACCAACTCGATCTTGACGCCGTTGTTGAGGAAGGACAATTCGCGTAGGCGTTTAGCGAGAAGCTCCCAATGAAATTCAACCAAGCTGAAGGTTTCGATGGCGGGCATGAAATGAATTTCCGTGCCGCGCTTTTCAGTTTTTCCGGTAACGGCTAAAGGCGCGACGGCGAAACCGCCACGAAACTCCATTTGATGCACTTTGCCGTTGCGCGAAATGCGCAGCTTAAGCCAATCGGATAAGGCATTCACCACCGACACGCCGACGCCGTGCAAACCGCCGGACACTTTGTAGGAGTTTGAATCGAACTTGCCGCCGGCGTGCAATTCCGTCATGACGATTTCCGCCGCCGAGCGCTTGAATTCGTCGTCTTCTTTGATGTCGGTCGGAATGCCGCGGCCGTTATCCACCACGCTGATGGAGTTATCGGTGTGGATGACAATTTTGATGTCGTTGCAGTGACCGGCCAGCGCTTCGTCGATGGCGTTGTCGACCACTTCAAACACCATGTGATGCAATCCGGAGCCATCGCTGGTGTCGCCGATATACATGCCGGGGCGCTTGCGCACGGCCTCGAGGCCTTTAAGGATCTTGATATTGTCTGAGGTGTAGTCGTCTTCTGCTGCGCCGTTGTTCGGCGTTGTGCTTTCGGTCACGCGTTGGTTTTCCTAAATTAACTTTTTCAAATACTTAGATCCGCATCGGCATAACAACGTACTTGAATTGCGCGTCGCCGGGCACTGTCACCACGGAGCTGGAATTCGCATCGCCGAATGACCAGACGATTTCCGCCGCCTCGGTATGATTCAACACGTCGAGCAAATAGGTGACATTGAATCCGACGTCCAACGGCTCGCCGTCGTAGGAAATCGCAAGTTCTTCTTGCGCTTCCTCTTGCTCGTTGTTGCTGCAAATAATGTTCATCGTGTCCTTGGTCAGAACCACGCGAACACCGCGAATCTTCTCGTTCGACAAAATCGCTGCGCGGTTAAGCGCTTGCTGCAACTGAATACGATTTAACGTGATGTGTTTGCTGTAACCGGTTGGAATGACCTTGATGTAGTCAGGAAATTTGCCATCGATGAGCTTCGAGGACAGTTCGGTATTACCCAAATCGAAGCGCACCTGATTGGTCTTCAAGATCACGTTGACATTGCTATCGGCCGCGCCATCGTCGAGCAATTTAATCAGCTCGGCCACGGTTTTACGTGGCAGGATAGCCTCCGCCTTAGCGTCCCCGCCGTCCATGTTGCTCTCGGCAAAACTCAAGCGATGGCCATCGGTGGCAACGGCGGTGACCTTACCCGCCGCGACCGAAATCAGCATCCCGTTCAAGTAATAACGGATGTCCTGATTGGCCATCGCGTATTGCACTTTCTCAAGCTGCGCCTTAAAATTTTTGCGATTGAGACTAAAACGGGTGACCTCCTCGCCACTTTCGGCAAGCTTAGGAAAATCCGCCGCGGGTAAGGTCTGCAAGGAAAAGCGCGACTTGCCGGCCTTAAGCGTCAAGCGGCTTTCTTTGCCATCGAGGATAATATCGGCGTCATCGGGTAACGAGCGCAGAATATCCAGTAGCTTTTTCGCCGCGATGGTGATGTTTTGGGTTGGATCTTTGATTTGCACGTCGGCTTCGGTGCGGATCTGGACTTCCAGATCGGTCGCGGTGAGGCTAGCGGTTCCGCTTTGACCTTCGATCAGGACGTTGGATAGGATTGGCAAGGTATGCCGGCGCTCGACGATACCCGCGACTTTTTGCAGCGGGATCAACAACGCGTTTCGAGAGGTTTTAATAGTAATCATAATCTTTAAAGATATTATTGATTAATACTTATTAGAGTGAGAGCAAGGTTTGCATAACTCACTATTTATTAATGAAGACATGGCGTTAGCGGCCAAATTTGTTCGGTATAAACCAGCTGTGGTCGCTGGATGATTTGTGGATTGTTTCGCCAACCACATTTTTATTGCACATTAACTCAGGATTATACCCAACTCTGGGGCGACTTATCCCTTTAGTATTTGCTGCAACATGATCAGGTCGCGATTAATGCCACCGTCGCTTTCTTTAAGTTCTTCGATTTTGCGACAAGCATGCAATACCGTGGTGTGATCGCGCCCGCCAAATGCTTCACCGATATCCGGTAGCGACAGTTGGGTGAACTCTTTTGCCAAGGCCATGGCGACCTGGCGTGGCCTCGCGATCGCGCGATTGCGTTTTTTTGAATACATTTCAGCGACTTTTATTTTGTAGTAGTCGGCCACGGTTTTCTGTATATTTTCAATCGATACTTGGCGATTCTGGATGACTAACAAATCTTTCAATGCTTCCTTGGTGGCGGCCAAGGATAGCGGTGTACTAGTGAAGCGCACGTAAGCGAAGACGCGCTTTAACGCCCCTTCCAACTCACGCACATTGGAGCGGATGTGCTTGGCGATGAAAAAAGCGATGCTTTCGTCGAGAATGACATCATCCGCGGCGGCTTTGTTGATCAGAATGGCGACGCGCATTTCCAATTCCGGCGGCTCGATGGCGACCGTCAAACCCCAACCGAATCGCGAGACCAGGCGATCCTCGACGTCCGCCAATTCTTTAGGGAAACGATCGCAGGTGATGATGACTTGTTTGTGTGCTTCGATCAGGGCATTAAACGCAAAAAAGAATTCTTCCTGGGAGCGTGATTTACCGCCGATGAATTGAATGTCGTCGATCAGCAAGAGATCCAAGGTGTGATAGCGGCGTTTAAAACTATCGAAGGATTTGTGCTGGTAGGCACGCACCACATCAGTGACGTAATCTTGCGACGTGACGTATTGGACTTTCGCAGTCGGCATACGTTGTAGCGCAGCGTTGCCGATCGCG
>JANMJR010000428.1:0-17355 GCA_031371465.1 Pseudomonadota bacterium | reverse complement strand
TAACGAAACACCATGACATCGCCGCGCTGTGGCTCGTTTAGCGGGATGATTTTCTTGTTGGCCACCGGTAACCGAACGCCGTAGGTGAATTTATTGACCAGAATAAAATCCCCAATCAGCAACGTGGGAATCATTGACCCGGACGGAATCTTGAACGGTTCGACCAAAAACGAGCGCACCATAAACACGATCAATATCACCGGGAAAAAGCTCTTGGCGATTTCCAGCCACGCCGGCTCGGGTTTCACCCCGTCGTGGACGCCACCGTGTGCGGCCGGCTGCGCCTGCCTTCCAAGGATGAAGTCCCACGACCAAATGATCCCGGTAATCACCGTGAAAATGAGCAACACGGCGGAAAAATTCAGAATATTTTTCGACACCAGAAGGTAGAAGCCGGCGATGAACAGCGCCATGTAAGCCGTCTGCATGTACGGCTGGATCGTCGATATGTTCTTGCGAAAACTAGAAATCACGTCCCATACAACCAGAGGAAAACTGATAACCACGGCGATCGTGGCAATAATCGACAAATCCATTAATTGCTCTCCACTTGTAAAATCGCCAAGAACGCCTCTTGCGGGATTTCGACGTTACCCACCTGCTTCATGCGTTTTTTACCGGCTTTTTGCTTTTCCAACAACTTGCGTTTGCGCGAAATATCGCCGCCATAACATTTGGCTAATACGTTCTTGCGCAAGGCCTTAATCGTCTCGCGCGCAATGATGTGGGAGCCGATGGCGGCTTGCACCGCGACATCGAACATCTGCCGCGGAATCAACGCACGCATGCGTGAGGCCAGCTCCCGCCCGCGGTACTGTGAGGTGGCTCGATGCACAATCAGGGACAGTGCGTCAACTTTCTCACTATTGATTAAGATATCCAGCTTGACCAGATCCGCCGCACGAAACTCCTTGAATTCGTAGTCTAGAGACGCATAGCCGCGGCTCACGGACTTGAGCTTATCGAAGAAATCCATCACTACTTCGTTCATCGGCATTTCATAGGTCAGAATGACCTGGCGGCCAAGGTAGTGCATGTCTTTTTGCATGCCGCGTTTTTGTGTGCAGAGGGTAATCACCGGGCCGACATAATCTTGCGGCAAAATAATGGTCGCGGTGATGATGGGCTCACGAATTTCCGCGATTTTCGACGCGTCCGGCAGGCGCGAGGGATTCTCGATATCGATCACCGAACCATCGGCCATCAGCACTTGATAGACGACGGTGGGCGCCGTGGTGATGAGATCCATATCGTATTCGCGCTCAAGGCGTTCCTGCACGATTTCCATGTGCAACAGGCCGAGAAAACCGCAGCGAAAACCAAACCCGAGCGCTTGCGAAGTCTCCGGTTCGTAGTGAAGCGAGGCATCGTTGAGTTTGAGCTTTTCCAGCGCGTCACGCAGCGCCTCATACTCATTCGCTTCAATGGGATAGAGCCCGGCGAACACCTGCGATTTGATTTCTTTAAATCCCGGCAACGCCGCTGTCGCCGGACGCTCCGCCAAGGTAATCGTATCGCCCACCCGGGCGGCGGATAGCTCGCGCACACCGGCGATCACGAACCCAACCTCGCCGGCGCGCAATTGCTCGCGCGCCAGGGATTTCGGGGTAAAGACACCGACTTGCTCGCACAGAAAATTCGCCCGTGTCGACATCAGCAATATCTTGTCTTTGGGCTTGAGCACGCCGTCAACCACCCGCACCAGCATCACCACGCCGACATAGTTGTCGAACCAAGAATCGATGATCAACGCTTTCAGCGGCCCATCGCGATCGCCTGTCGGCGCGGGGATGCGCTCGATCACCGCTTCCAGCGCGTCGATAATCCCTTCGCCGGTCTTGGCGCTGACGCGGACCGCGTCACTGGCATCGATGCCGATAATATCTTCGATTTCCGCGATGACACGCTCGGGGTCGGCAGACGGCAAATCGATTTTGTTCAGAACCGGCACGACCTCCACGCCTTGCTCCGTGGCCGTATAACAATTAGCCACGGTTTGCGCTTCTACGCCTTGCGAGGCATCGACCACCAGTAGCGCGCCTTCGCACGCCGACAATGAACGCGAAACCTCATAGGAAAAATCGACGTGCCCCGGCGTATCGATCAAATTGAGCGCGTAGATTTGACCATCGCGCGCCGTGTACGTGAGCGCGGCGGTTTGCGCCTTGATGGTGATGCCGCGCTCGCGTTCAAGATCCATGGAATCTAAGACCTGCGCTTCCATTTCGCGATCCGACAGGCCACCGCAAGTCTGAATAAAACGATCGGCAAGCGTTGACTTGCCGTGGTCAATGTGCGCGATGATAGAAAAATTTCGAATGTGTTTCATCGCGTGAATGGTTCGGCAATGCCGACAGAATGGAAAATAATATAAATGGTGTTGTGTGCCACGCCGTAAAAAAGGGCATCGATGGATGCCCTTTTCATCAAATTAATCGATGATTTTACTGTAATTTCTCGAAGTACGCATGCAAAGCTTTGTAATCCAGTCGATAACAACAGATTTGCGTCTCGCCACCCATCAATACCGGAATCAACGAACCGAACTGGGCGACTAAATGAGGGTCCCGATCGATGTCTACGATTTCAAGTTCAAACTCGTATTTGTCGCGACAATCGGCCAACTCACGCTCCATGTCGTAACACAAATGGCATAGATCGCGTCCGTAAAGGCTCAGCCGCGTCATTGCCCCGCATCGGTACGAATCGTAATGTACTGCGTCGTCTCACCGCGCCGAACCAGCAGCGCCATATTCTTGCGTGCCTCGAGTTTACCCAGCGTCTGGTTGAACTGCTCGATGGTTTTCACTTCGTTGTTGTTGATCGCCAGGATGACATCACCCGGTTGCAGACCCGCACGAGCGGCTGCACCCTTGACCTCCTCCACCAACACGCCGGCAGAAATTTTCAACTCCTTGCGCTGATCAGCCGTAAGCTCCGACAACGTCAACCCCAGCTTGCCGATATTTTCAGTCTTGCCGCGCTTAAACGGCGGCGGCGTGTTCGCTGATTTATCCACCGGGAGTTCACCGACCGCGACGGCAAGATCCTTGGTCGCGCCCTTGCGCCAGATTTGCACGTTGACTTTCGACCCGGGCTTCACGGCGCCGACCAGGCGCGGCAGATCCGTCGAAGTCTTCACGTCTTTATTATCGAATTTCAGGATGATGTCACTTGATTCAAGCCCGGCCTTTTCCGCCGGCCCGCCTTTTTCGACATTGGCGACCAGCGCGCCTTGTGCCTTAGACAGGCCGAACGAATCCGCTAATTCTTTCGTCACCTCTTGAATCACGACACCCAGCCAACCGCGCGTAACTTTTCCGCCGGCACGCAATTGATTGGAAATGTCCATCGCCACGTCGATGGGGATCGCGAACGATAAACCCATGAAGCCGCCGGTGCGGCTGTATATTTGCGAATTAATGCCGATCACTTCGCCGTTCAAGTTGTACAACGGCCCTCCGGAGTTGCCGGGATTAATCGCGACATCGGTCTGAATAAACGGTACGTAGTTTTCTTGCGGCAAGGAGCGGCCCTTGGCGCTGACAATGCCTGCCGTGACGCTGTTGTCAAACCCGAACGGTGAACCGATCGCCAATACCCAGTCGCCGACGCGCAACCGAGCCGGGTCACCGAAGGCCACTTTAGACAGGCCCGTTGCTTCGATCTTGATCAGGGCCACGTCGGTGCGTTTATCCGAACCGATCACTTTGGCTTTGAATTCGCGCTTGTCGTTCAAGGTCACGGTAATTTCATCGGCGGCGGCAACGACGTGGGCGTTGGTCATGATGTAACCGTCGGCGCCGATAATGAAGCCCGAACCCAAGGACTGGCCCTCGCCTTTCGGAATGGGCTGCGGAATGTAACGGCGGAAGAAATCAAACATGGGATCGTCTTCCGGGATATTCGGCGCAGCGTTCGAGTCCGCTTTTATGGCGGAAGTCGTGCTGATGTTCACAACTTCGGCGCCGTGACGTTCAACCAGGTCGGCAAAATCCGGCAACTCGCGCGCTTGCAGCGACGACAGCCCGGATAACAACAGCAGCAATGGAAGATATAGTATTTTGTGCATTTCGGGTCTCTATTTTCTTAGTTGGAGTAGGTTGCGATTGGCTATTTTATCGCCAATATCGCTGCGCGTTTTAGTAGGCTGGAATAGGGTCGGCCGACAGCAATGGGTCTAGATTTACGGCGCTGACTCTTTTACCACCGAGTTGGCGATTTCCATCACCGCGATCGCCGGAACTTCGCCGACCACGACCACGTTGTGATCCGGAATTTGCCGGCTGTAGAAACTCACGGCGCCCTGCTGGCTTGGCTTGCTAGTAGACTTCGGTTCGCCTTTGCGTGGTTCGATGAACACCGACACGGCGGCCAGCCCATCGGAATACAGCAACTGCGTTACCGGCTCGGGACGATTCGCCAGCGTGCGCCGCAATTCAACTTGTTTTTTGAAACCCGGCGGCAAATTTTTCACCATCCAACCCGATGCACCCGTCACCGGCGCGCTCTGCCGCGCCCAGTTCTCATTGGAGAAACTTGATTTCAATGATTCGCGAATGATCAGCTGGCCAATACGTACGTCGCTAAAGCTGAAATGTTCAATCACATACTCGTTCTCGCGCACCATGTTGGCACGCAACAACAAACCCGATTCGCTATCAGCGCACAAGCGATACCCGTAGCGATATTGATCCTTCGGTTCGAGAACAACCTGCTGACAATCACGCCCCGCGACCCGGTCTTTGCCCTTCAGCTTGACGACATATCCCTCGGTGAACTGTTGCGCCGGATCGCTGATTAGCGCCGGAAAGAAACGCTTAGCTTGTGCACGATCAACCTTGATCGCCTTAAATTCCGGCAAATAACACCAGATTTCTTCCTTGTCGCGAATGATCTCGCGCACTGGGCCGTCCAAGGATTCGATTTTTTCCATTTCCCCGAACTCGTCGGTGAGATGATGGATGCGCGACGTTTCCGAGAGATTGCCGTGACGGTAAACGAAGGTGCCGACATAGTTCAATTGGCGTGCGGCCGTCGCCATGCGGGTCAGCCAGGTCAAAGCCTCGTTTGCCGGTTCGGCGGCAATACAAACGGCGGAATAACACAGGGTGACGCAAACAACCCAACGCCGATCAATCATCGCGACATATCCGCGCCACCGTTCGCGTTGAAGCTAGCCGGTATCAAGGCATCGGGCGCCGCAGAAAATTCGCGGTGCGCGAGAACAAAATCGTCGACGGCATTCACCACTACGGGTACAGCGATCAGCGGCGGCGTGACCCGAACGATCTGCGGTTGTGGCGCCGGCGCCTGTTGGAACGCAAGCCAGGCAACCGCGGAGACAGTGGCCAGCGACGCCGCCGCCGCCAAAGCCAGCCGTGGCAAAGCCGGCGCCCAAACGCGACGCCGCGGCGCCAATACGGTCGGCTCGCTATCCAACTTCGACAAGATACGCTGTTCCAATCCGGGGCGATGCCCGTGTTCCGCGCGAAGTGTTTCGCCAATTAAGTGATAGCAACGCCACGCATCCTTGTGCTGCGCGTGTTGGTGACACGCCTTGATGATGCCGTCTACCTCGGCCTTATGCACTTCGCCATCCATCAGGGCGGATATTTCTTGAGTCATCCTACCATCTCCTGTCGTTTCCAGTTTCTAACTGCGGTCGTAATTTTTCCGCTATCGCTTCGCGTGCCCGAAAGATCCGGGAACGCACCGTGCCGATGGGGCAATTCATAATCTCGGCAATTTCTTCATAACTCAAACCTTCAATCTCGCGCAGGGTAATTGCCGTTCGCAATTCCTCGGGCAATTCGTCCATGGTCGCGCTGACTATTTCGGCAATCTGTTTACTCGCAAGTTCATTTTCCGGTGTATTCATTTCGCGAAGTTGATCCGCGTCGTCAAATCCCTCGGCGTCTTCACTCGAATAAGCCGTCGAGGTCGGCGGCCGACGGCCGTTCGTGACCAAATAATTTTTCGCCGTATTAATGCCGATACGATACAGCCACGTGTAGAACGCGCTATCGCCGCGAAACGACGGCAAGGCGCGATAGGCCTTGATGAAGGCCTCCTGGGTCACATCTTCAACCTCCGCCTGGTCTCGCACTAGCCGTCCAAGCAACCGCGCGAGCTTACGCTGATATTTGATCACCAATAGTTCAAACGCGCGTTTTTCACCCGATTGCGCGCGCCGCACTAACTCCTGATCGATTTCCCGATCACTCACGTACGGCTTACTCCCTGGATATATTTTTACTCAACTGTTTGACGTAACGGCAAGCTAGCGCTGCCGTGCGAGCCCCCGTGGCGTACCGCGCAGCAGCAGTATAACTGCAAAGCTCGGCGCGCGAAACGTTCGCTAGTTCAAAGACCTGCAGAATCGAATTAAGTTCCATAGCGCATCTTAAGAAAGGCCAATTTCGTGCGCAGGATCGGCGCTTCGACCGGTACTCGCATGGCTGGCCTGCCGCCTGCTTGGCCGAGCCTCCGCACTCCTCTGCGGACACTGCGCTTTCCCAATTAGCCGCTTCAGGGATAGCGTTTGAATTGCTCATCAACTTCGACCTGATAGCCCGTGGCAATGCGATTGCCTTTGTTCGCCAGGGCGACCACGGCCACCAACTCCGCATACATTTCATCACTCATCCCCTGCTTACGCGCCGAGGCTGAGTGCGAATGAATGCAATACTCGCAGCTATTGGTGATGCTGACGGCGACATAAATCATTTCCTTAGTCAGCGCATCGAGCTTTCCAGGCGCCATCACGGCCTTCATCTCTTCCCAGAATTGCTTCATCTGGCGCGGATCGTTCGCCAGCACTTTCCACACGTTGTTCACATCCGCAACCTTGCGTGTGGCCTTGATGTCGTCCATCACCATCTTGGCTTCGGCGGGCGCATCGGCGTACTCCAACTTCTTTAGCATCGACATAGATTTTCTCCTTGAGGAAACCGAAGTAGTTTATCATTTTGCGTTTTGCGCGCTGCAGCAATGTGCTAGGAGAACGATATGAAAGGAAATTGGATCCCCGGGAAAGTGGTCGACAAAAAAATGTGGACCGACCAGCTCTATTCGCTGTCCGTCGAGGCCGACATCGAACCGTTTCGCGCCGGACAATTCGGTCGCTTGGCGCTGGAGATCGATGGCCAGACTGTGGCGCGCTCCTATTCATTCGTCAATGCGCCGAACGAGCGCCCCTACGAGTTTTACTCCATCATTGTGCCGGAAGGCCCGTTGTCACCGCGCTTGCAGGCGATGAAACCCGGCGATCAAGTATTCTTGGCGCCCAAGGGCGCGGGATTTTTGACCTTGGCCGATGTCCCGCCGGGTGAAAATCTTTGGTTGCTGGCGACGGGAACGGCGCTCGGGCCGTTTCTTTCCATTCTGAAAACCGATGACCCGTGGCAACGCTTCAAGAAAATCGTCCTCGTACACGCCGTGCGCCACGCCAAGGAATTGAGCTATCGCGACACCATCGAAAAATTCGCCGTCCACGGCGAGCAGTTTTGCTACATTCCCTTCGTTAGTCGCGAGGACACCGACTTTGCCATTAAAGGGCGCGTCCCGGCCGCCATCGAAAGCGGCGCACTCGAAGTGCGCGCCGGCGTGAGCATTAGCGCGGAGAAATCTCAGGTGATGCTGTGCGGCAATCCCGACATGGTGCACGACACCCGCGCCATTTTAGAAGCGCGCGGCCTCAAGCTCAACAAACGCAAAGACCCCGGCCAAATTTCAGTCGAAAATTACTGGTAGCCCGGCTTTGCCGTTTCCTTTACATTTTTATGACGCGCGCGCAGAATTGAAGTCTGACTCCAGCACGCGACTGGCTACAACATGGAATTCGATACAATAATCCGCTCAGGGGATGACCACGACACCGTGGTGCTAGAAAAGCCACGCTTTCGAAGCCGACTAGGACAAAACGTCGCGATTCTCGGCATCGCCCACGCACTGCCCGCAAAGATTATCGGCAATGATGTCTTTACCGCATCGGGCGCCGTCACGGATGATTGGATCATGGCGCGCACCGGCATTCGCGAGCGGCGCCAAGCCGGTCCGGACGAACATGCCTCGATCCTCGGCACGAAAGCGGCACGATCGGCGATTGAGCAAGCCGGCATCGGCGCCGTGGATCTGGACGCCATTATCTGCACCACCGTCACGCCGGAAATGTTGCTGCCCTCAACCGCCTGCCAAATCCAAGCCCATCTCGGCGCGAAAAAAGCCGCCGCGTTTGATTTGGTCGCCGCCTGTTCCGGCTTTTTGTACGGCGCCTGGGTGGCGCGCGGGCTGTTGGCCGCGAGCGCAAAGCCGCAGAATATTTTGGTCGCGAATGTCGATTACATCACGCGCATCGTCACCCACTCGAATGTCAAAACCTCGGTATTGTTCGGCGACGGCGCTGCAGCCGCGGTATTCAGCAATGTTCCCCACGGACCGCAGTTGATCGATGTCGAAGTCGCCTCCGACGGCGCCGCGGCAGAACTGCTCTACATCCCCGCCGGCGGCGCCCGCGATCCATCGACCGATGCCCTCATCGCAAGTGGGCAAACCAGCGTGCACATGAACGGCCCGGCGTTGTTCCGCCTCGCGGTGGAGCGCATGACCGAATCGTCCCTGGCGATTTTGCATAAGCACGGTTACACCATCGACGACGTTGACGTTTTTGTTCCGCACCAAGCCAACTTGCGCATTATCGAAGCGGTCGGACAGCGCTTGCATATTGCGCCGGAAAAAGTCGTGATCAATGTCGATACCGTCGGCAACACAGCCTCCGCGTCGATTCCCATTGCCCTGGATCAAGCGGCGCGCGCGGGAAAAATAAAACCGGGCAACCTGGTGTTGATGGCTGCCTTCGGCGGTGGCCTCACCTGGGGCGCCGCACTCGTGGAATGGGACTAAGTCGGCTTTCCGGATTTCTAATCGGCCTACAGTTCGTACTGATCGGCCTGATCATTTGGCCCTTCGCGCCGCAACGCTTCGGCATCATTTTTTGGATCGCCATTGCCGCTGCTTTCGTCTTGGGAATTTACACCCTGGCCCACAATCGTCTGGGTAATTTCAACATTCGGCCGGAGCCCAAGGCCACGGCACAGTTCATCACCAGCGGCCCCTATCGCCTGATTCGCCACCCGATGTATAGCACGTTACTGCTTGCCGCAGCGGCATTTGGCGCCGCGGAAAACACTTGGCTCAAGCTGGGTTTATGGATTGCCCTCGGCCTGGTTCTCGCGGCCAAAGCCAGTTTTGAAGAACAGTTGATGAGCGATAAGTTTTCTGATTATCCGATATACCGAGCGCGGACCAAACGTTTCGTGCCCTATCTTTTCTAACGCCAATCGTGCCACGAGGTGCGTCGCGCGTGGCTGGCCTTAGGCCAGTGGTAGCCTACCGGGTGGCCTAGGGCCAGGGCTACCCGGTCGTGGCATGGCGCCCAGTCGCGCTATGCTGCAAACCACTGCACCGGAACCGTCACCAACGGCGGAAATATAACCATCAGAAATAACATCGCAATCTCAGCGATGAGAAACGGCCAACCCCCCTTCGTCAGATCATGCAGGCTGATTTTTCCCACGCCGGCGGCGACGTTCAGCACCGTGCCAACGGGTGGCGTAACTAAGCCGATGGCGTTGTTGATAATGAACCGCACGCCAAAATAAACCGGATCACTTCCGGCGGATTGCGGCAAAGGCGAGCAACACCCGTTTATTCTCGCGGCGGGCGCCCGAGGCCCTTTATCCATGCAGCGCCTGGCTCATTGATAAACCAGCTTTCGCCGCGCACTCAGCAGTTCATTCAGCAGCAAACTCGCAATCACAATCGCGCCGCCGACTAACGCCAAATGGCTGGGACGTTCGCCGACACCCCACCACACCCACAGCGGCGCCAAGATACTTTCCAGCAAGCCGATCAAGCTGATCTCCGCCGCGGTCAGATGGGGCATCGCCCGCACAAACAGAATACAGCCGAGCGCCAATTGCACCACGCCCATCAGCCCAAGCAGGCCAAGATCGTGGCCTGAAGCTTGGAATGGCCACGCCAGCGGCAAAGTCACCAGCGCTGAAATAAAACTGCCGATCAGCACCGCCATCACCATGTCTGCTTGCGCGTGGCTCTTGCGCAGAATCGCGACATTGATGCCGTAGGCGAGTGGCACGAACAGCGCGACCAGGTTGCCGAGCATGCGTCCCGTTCCAAAGGATTCGATGAACATCAGCGCGATGCCGAATAGCGCGCCCGCCATGGCGATCCAGGTGCGCATCGACAGCCGCTCGCGCATTAACACCCACGCAGCTAGTGCCGCCATGAACGGCGAGAGACAAACAATCGCCTGAGTATTGGCCACGGTCGTCAACGTCAGCGCCAGCAGAAAAAACGTGATCATGGTCGCGAACAAGATTCCGGAGGTGACACCGACCCAGCCAACGCGCAGCAACTCGACTAGGCTCGCGCGTCCATGGGTGACGCCGAGCCACAACACCAAAAACAAAAAGCTAAAACAGGAGCGCCAGAATACGACTTCCCAATGGTTGCCGACGCTGGTGTTGCGCACGATGATGCCGGAAAGGCTCCAGCACACGCTGGCGCCGACCATGAGTATTACGCCTAGTGCGCGTGGGTTCATAGGTAAATTGCCGTCGCGCCAGGAAGCGCGCGGATTGTGTCTCGTGGCGTTGCATGCCTGGAGAAACTCATGGATACGGGCTCTTCAGGCATCATAATAATGTGATATTAGGTCAATCGCGTATCTTACTGCCCTACCCTTTGTTGTCATTGCGAGGAGTAAGACGACGAAGCAATCTCGATCTTCACACCGTAGAATACGCGATTGCTGCGTCGCAAAAACGTTTATCCCAAAGCGTAGCGTGGGACTTCTCGCAATGACAAAGCAACGCGTGTGAAATCTAGTAAACCGCTCGCCCGCCGGAAATATCGAACACGCCGCCGGTGGTAAACGAGCAATCGCCGGACGACAACCAAGCCGCCATCGCGGCGATTTCTTTCACGTCGACAAAGCGTCCCATCGGAATTTTCGATAACATGAAATCGATGTGCTGCTGTGAAATTTGTTTGAAGATATCGGTTTTCGCCGCGGCGGGCGTGATGCAGTTGACCATAATGCCATGGTTCGCCAATTCTTTACCGAGGGATTTTGTCAATCCGATGACGCCCGCTTTCGCTGCGCTATAGGCTGATGCGTTGGCGTTGCCTTCCTTGCCAGCGATCGATGCGATGTTGACGATGCGGCCATAGCCGCGCTTCATCATGCCCGGCACCAGCGCGCGACAGCACAAAAACGGCCCAACCAAATCGATTTCGACGACTTTACGAAAATCGTCCGGCGAATATTCCCACAACTTCACCGTCGGCCCGGCGATACCCGCGTTGTTGATGAGAATATCCACCGCGCCCAATTGTTTTTCTGTTGCGGCAAGGGCGGCGTCGACTTCTTTTTCATTGGTGATATCGACCTTCGCTGACATGATTTTGCCCGGCGCGCTCAATTCTTTCTCCGCTTGCGCCATCGCGTCCGCGTCCATATCCCACAACGCGACTTTCGCGCCGGATTGCAACAAGCGCTGCGAAATTGCGTAACCGATACCGCGCGCGCCGCCGGTGACGATGGCAACTTTTCCTGCTAGATCAATTTGGTTCATGGTGTGCGTCCAAGGTGGTTTGAATGAGTGATGCCGTGATTATAGCGAACAAGTATCGTGCATTATTCAACACACGTACATGCTGTCACGGCGGGCGCCTACATAGGCGACTCCCCTCACCCCTCTCCCAGACGGAAATAACACCCTTCTCCCTCCGGGAGAAGGGTGTTGCCGGGTAGCCCTGGCCCTAGGCCACCCGGTAGGCTAGCCGCTGGCCTAGGGCCATGAGGGACAGGCTTATCAAACGAAGTCGCGCGAATCATGTTCGCTTACGACTAGCCCGCACCACGCCCGCGATATTACGAACACTTTGCAGCATGAGTTGCAGTTTGCCGAGATCGGGAATTTCCACGGTGAACAGCAGCGTCGCGTTGGCGCCCCGTGTAAGCGTATTCGCCGCCGTGACATTCACTTTCTCCCGCGTCATTGCATCGGAAATATCACGCAGCAAACCGGGGCGGTCCTCCGCTTCCACGGCAATATCCACGGCGAACGGCCCGACCATATCGCGTCCCCAATCGGCTGGCATCATACGTTCTCGCCGCTCAACATCTAGGCGCGTAATGTTGCCGCAATCGGCACGATGCACCATTACGCCGCGCGCCTTGGTCACAAAACCCACGATGGCTTCCGGCGGCGCCGGTTTGCAACATTTCGCCATGACCGTGGCGATGTTGTTGACGCCTAGAACCAGAATGCCGCGCGAAGTGGTAAGCGCTTTTGCAGTGTGTGTGAGGTTCGTTTCAGGCGCATCGATCACGTCCGTCACCAGAGCTTGTTGAATCTGCCGCGCTGTCACTTCACCGTGGCCAATGGCGGCGAATAGTGCGTTTACGCCGGAAAACTTCAGGCTCGCCGCAACCGTTTCCAACGCGATGCCGGTCTTGCCGGCGCGCTGCATTTCTTTTTCCAACAGCGCGCGGCCATTCGCCGTGGCGAGAGTCAATTCCTGATGATTGAACCATTGCCTAACCTTGGCGATGCCGCGATGACTGCCGAGATAGCCAAGATTGGTATTCAACCAATCGCGACTCGGGCCGCCCTGCTTCGCGGCGATGATCTCGACGTGCTGTGCGTTCTGCAAGGCATAGTTCAATGGCACGATGGCGCCGTCGACTTTCGCGCCGCGGCAGCGATGGCCGAGGTCCGTGTGCAGATGGTAGGCAAAGTCCACCGGCGTCGCGCCGCGCGGCAGGTCGATCACCTGCCCTTGCGGCGTCAGCACATAAACACTGTCTTGAAACAATTCGCCGGAGCGTTTTGCGCTTACTTCATCGCGCCAATCCAACACTTGGCGTAGCCACGCAATCTTGGCGTCGTATTTGCGATTGCCCTTGCCGCCTTCTTTGTAACGCCAATGCGCCGCGACGCCGAATTCCGATTCGCGATGCATGTCGTGAGTGCGAATCTGCACCTCCAGCGCGCGCCCCTCGGGGCCCATTACCGCCGTATGCAGTGAGCGATAATTATTGCCCTTGGGCTGCGCGATATAGTCGTCGAATTCGCCGGGGATCGGTTGCCACAGATTGTGAACCACGCCGAGCGCCGCGTAGCAATCGCGCACATCAACTGTCAGCACGCGCAGCGCGCGCACGTCGTAGAGATCGTCGAACGCCAGGTGTTTATCCTGCATCTTTTTATAGATGCTATAGATGTGCTTGGGCCTGCCTTGCACTTCGACCTTCAAGCCTTCCACATCGATCGCCTGCTGCAGAAGCGTCGCGACATTCTCAATATAATTTTCGCGGTCGCCGCGTCGCTCGTCGAGCAGGCGCGCGACGTTCTGGTAGGTCGTCGGCTCAAGAAAGCGGAACGCCAGGTCTTCGAGCTCCCACTTCAATTGCCACACACCGAGCCGGTTGGCCAGCGGTGCGTACAAATTCAACGCTTGCATTGCTACTTTGCGTTGCGCGTCCGCGGCGCCAGACGTAAGACCGCGCATCGTGCTCACCTGCTCGGCAAGCTTAATCAACACCACACGCATATCCTGCGCCATCGCCAGCAACATCTTGCGTAGACTTTCGAGTTGTTGCGCGCCGAGGGCAGCCCCTTCATCGCCGAGGGTTTCGATGGCGCGAATACGCTTCAGCCCATCCATCAAGCCGATGACGTTGGGGCCAAATTCCACCGCGATGGTGTCCCGCTCCCAATCCGGCCAAGCATTGAGCAACACCGCGCTGATGCTGTCGACATCCGCTTGAATTTCACCTAACACCTCGGCGCTGGCGGCGGCGCTTTTCAGCCGTGGTGATAGCGGATCGGCATGATTGAGCGCGTGAGCAAATGTCTCCGCCAGATTGAAAACGGCAGGCAACGCTGCGCCGCTTGCACGGTAGTGTGCGAGCCAACTCGGTTCATTGATCGAAGGTGCGGACATCGCGTTCAGTATACCGCCGCGAAAAATTAGCGGTTATACCAGTAATGTGCTTGAGCCCGCCGATAAGCCTCCGCGTGTACACCATTCTGATCAAAGCGAAACGTCACCGCACCATCGCGATCGCTACGATAAATCGTCGCGCCCGACGCAGCGTAGCGATCCAGGATCTCGCCTTTCGGATGACCGAAGCGATTGCGATAGCCGGCCGACACCATAATGATTTGCGGCTGCACGGCGCGTAAAAATTCCTTGCTTGATGAGGTTTTGCTACCGTGGTGCGGCGCGAGCATGACACTTGAAGCCAGCGTCGTAGCATGGGTTTGCGTGAGTTCCCATTCGCTCGCTTGCTCAATGTCGGCGGGCAATAACATGCTCGCCGCGCCGGAACTGACCTTCAAAACACAGCCGCGATTGTTGTCGTTGGCCGTTGAAACCTCGATCCACGGGCCGGGGTGGAGCATCTCAAAACGCACGCCGTCCCACTGCCAACTCTGCCCGACAATGCAGGGAATAAAGCGCTTGGCGCCCAGCGAGATCGGATGCTGCGGCGGTAAGCTCGCGGCGATCCAATCAATCGGCAACGCGTGCATGACGGACAATGCGCCGCCGCTGTGATCGCTGTCTTCATGGCTGATAATCATGCCGTCCAAACGCTGCACGCCGACCGCGCGCAGATAAGGCACGACGACGCGATTGCCGCTGTCGGCTTCGCTGTTGAAACGCGGCCCAGCGTCGTAAAGCAAGGTGCGATGGGCGGTTTGCACGACGACTGCCAGCCCCTGGCCGACATCCAAGGTCGTCACCCAAAATTCAGCATTGTTGGGCCTGGGTGAGGACAGCGCGAACAGCGGCAAGAGACCGGCCATGCCAAGCCCGCGCGCCGGAAATCCCTTCGGCAGCAGCAACCAACACGCGCCGATAATTCCGGCGACAATCGCCCACGGCTGCGGTGCCGCGCCGACCCATTGCCCGAACGGCACGTCCCGTGCGGCTTCCAGGCCACGCATGCCCAAGGCCAAGGCGTGGTGCGCCCCTTGGAGCAATGCCTCGCAACCGGGTAGCATGCCGATTAATGTCAACGGCACGACGATGAAACTGATTAAGGGAATCGCCAGCGTGTTCGCGAGCGGGGAAATAATCGACACTTGCTGAAACAAGCCGAGCAACAATGGCATGAGGCCGAGCGTAACCGCCCATTGAATGCGGCCCGCGTTGACGAGGCGTTGACCGAGCGACTGGCTCAGCCCCTGCGTTGCCATCCGACTGCGCCCGGTCGTGACAAAAAATATGACGGCCACGGCGCCAAACGATAACCAAAATCCGGGCGCGTTCACGGCCCAGGGATCGACCAACAAGACCATGAACAAGGCCGTGCACAATACCTGCGATGGTCCGGCGATTCGATTGCGCAACAGTGCGATCCCGAATACAGCCAACATGAGCAAGGTCCGTTGCGTCGGAATCGATAGCCCGGCGAGAACTGAATAGCTCAGCGCCGCGCTTATTCCGGCGATCGTCGCCGCCTTGCGCGCCGGCCACCACAAGGTCAAGCGCGTCGATCGCCGCCACAAAAAATAAGCGGCGGCGAAAACCAAACCGGCGATCATGGTCACATGCAATCCGGAAATACTGATGAGATGCCCAATACCGGTTTGCCAAAACAAATCCCAATCGGATTGCCGAATGGCGCTCTGATCGCCTATGGCCAGGGCGATCAAGACGGGGCCGTAGCGCTGATGTTGCAATACGGATTGCATGTGCAAACGAATCGATTCCCGCAGGCGTTCGATGCCATCGCGCAGGGAATAACGGGTCGCGGCCAAACGTTCGCGTTCCGATTTTTCGCGCACATAACCGGTCGCGCGGATATTTTGTTCCAACAGCCACGCCTCGAAATCGAAGCCGTGGGGATTGGCGTTGCCGTGAGGACGTTTGAGGCGAACGCTCCAGCGCCAACGCTCGCCGGCGTGTACCGGAGATTCGGCCATGGCGGCGGCGCGGAAATACCAACTCAAGCTGAGGTGACGCGGAACCATCGCCTGGGGCGTTAAAATTTCCTCGACATCAAAGCGAAAACGAACGCCCTGCTCGCCAAAGGTCGGCATGCTCGCGACGACACCGATGATCTCAATGTCTTTGCTTTCCCATTCGCTCGGCAGCGAATCCGCTAGGCGCTGTTGCGCCAAAAACGCTGCCCAGGTAAAACCGATGGCAGCGGCGATGCAAACAAAAATTGAGCGTAAAACGATGGGCCGCAGGGGCGCCGCAAGCTTACCGGCTAACGCGAGCGCAACAACCAGAAGCCCTATCCATGCGACTCTTGGCAACGCCGCCTGGGTTTGCAACAACCAGATGCCAAGCGCAAACGAGAGGATGGCAAGGCGCACGGCAGCGTTATAAGGTGACTACGGGCCGCTCAAGCGGCCATCGACCAGATGCAAAATACGTCCCGTCTTCGCCGCCAAATCGGGATCGTGGGTGACGATGATTAGGCTGGTTTGGTATTTCCGATTCAACGACAGCATGAGATCGAACACACCTTGCGCCGTGTGCCGATCGAGATTGCCGGTAGGCTCGTCCGCCAACACACAAGCGGGTTGGGTGACCAAGGCGCGCGCGACCGCAGTGCGCTGACGTTCGCCGCCGGACAACTCGGCCGGCGTGTGGTGGAGGCGATGATCCAGGCCCACATCGTTCAAAATCAGTCGCGCTTGTTCGTGCGCCTTGTCACGATTCTCACGTCGAATCAACAACGGCATCGCGACGTTTTCCAGCGCAGTGAACTCCGGTAACAAATGATGAAACTGATATACAAATCCAAGCGCAGAATTGCGCAATGCGCCGAGCTTAGGCTGCGACAGTTGGCTGATGTCTTGACCTTGCAGCGTCACGCTGCCTTGCGACATGTCATCCAGTCCGCCGAGCAAATGCAGCAGCGTGCTTTTGCCCGAGCCGGAGGCGCCGACGATGGCGAGTGTCTCGCCGGCGCGAACATCAAGGTTAATGCCGAACAACACCGGCACTTCGACTTTCCCTTGCAAATAGGTCTTATGCAAGTCACTGCACGAAAGTACTAATTGATCGTTATTCATAGCGCAGGGCGTCCGCCGGTTTGATGCGTGATGCAGACCAACTCGGATAAATCGTCGCCAGCAAGGTCAAGGCGAACGACACCAAGGCGATCATGCCGACATCGCGCCAGATGAGTTCCGATGGCAATTCACTGATGTAGTAAACGCTCTTGTCCAAAAACGCCACGCCGAACGCACGCTCGATGGCGGGCACCACCACGTCAATGTTTTTTGCCAGCAGCACGCC
>JANMJR010000418.1:0-3871 GCA_031371465.1 Pseudomonadota bacterium | reverse complement strand
TTGATTGCCGATCCTGGCGGCGTGGCTCGGCTCGGCGGCGCCCTTACCATCTCCATACCACCGCGCCCTGAATACAGCGGTTCAGTTCAACCGATTTTATCCACCATGCTTACGCATGCCGGATAAAATCCTATACGTTAGATTGCGCGACCGACCGTGCTGACCATTTCGCGTCTTGCCAACTCTATCCAGATCCCGAGCCAATACTTGGCGAAGCGGCAGCAGGGGGGCGCATACATATATGTGCTGTTTGATCCCCGAGACGGAGAGGTCCGGTATGTGGGCCAAACAATAAACGCCGAGGGCCGGGAGAAGGCGCATCGCTTCAAACACGGCGAGTCCGGTCTGCTAGTACAGTGGAAGGTCAATCTGGCTGCAGTCGGGTTGCGACCTCTTATGCATCGAGTGGGTCGCGTGACCCGTAGCTCGGTGCGGCGAGCAGAGCGCTTTACCATTGATTTTTGCTTGTCGTCGCGGGCTCGATTGTTCAATTGGTTCGGTAGCCCGATTTACCGAGACGGACCTGGACGCTCACGTTTGATTCGCGGAGTTGGATTCGGCAGAGTAGCGCGTAGGCCCACGAAGCAATACAAGGACTTCTTGATTCAGCACTATCCGCAGATACACGCAAAACTTTTTGGAACCAGTTCAAAGTCCGAGTCGAGCGCTTTAACGCTTGCTTTGAAGCGGGCCGATTCCCGTTTGCCGCTCCTGCACAAAGGGCACAGACTGAAGCCTTACGGTCCTGCTCCCCAAGCGCCTGACGTGATATTTGGTCGCGTACCAAAATCGTACGTGACCGTCACCCCGAATTGCCCCTTTTGCGGAGCGAGAGGGGCGCTACGTCGGGCGGAGCCACCAATTGACGTAATGACCGACGGGCAGATTCAAGACTACGAAACCGGGTTCCGCGAGTATCTCCGATGTTCTCGGTGTGGTAATTCACATTTCCAAACGGAAGCAGGGCAAGTCTTCGCAATCTCAAGAGTCAAGGACTAAGCCTTGAGGCACAAGGCGCAATCTAACGAATAAGGTTAGATCGTGCGAAGCCACGATCTAAACCGTTTGTTGGACGACCCCGGTCCCTGAGGCGGCGCCAGCCTCCTGAAAATACATATTTTGGGGGAAATACCGAATGCAATTTTTTGAAGGAAAACTGTGCTCCGCCAGGGACTGGGCCGAAACCGTTGCGGTAGTTTCGATCAGGAGATGATAATGGTTGGTCATTTGACATCAGGCGTGACAGACCCAGTTAAAGCGTTGGCAGACCTCGCCGAGGACGTCAAGCCAGCCGATTCGATCGGCATCGGATAGATAGATATCGTCGCGACCGTCACCGCGCGAGGTGAGGTGGTAGATGCCGCCGGCGAGTTCGAGTCTTAAGGGTCGGGCCATGGGTAGAGGATAACAAAGCGCATGTGGTTTTGCAAGACTTGACCCCAATGCTTCCGATGCTTGTTTGACCCGAATGCTTCCAACCGAGGCCAGCGCAACAGCGGCGCCACACATTCCGAGGTATCGATACCCAGTTTGGCAATTAGTGATTGGAATGACCCATCACGCGCTAGCAGCGGCGCATCGCAATTCAGATAGGCGAGTAGCCGCGTCCCATGCTGTTGTGTTGCAAGTCGAAATAGGTATGGGAAACTTTCTCGCGCTTTGGAATACAGCCAGGCAATCAATCGATCCGCAACGAAATGTTCGGTTCGAATCTCGCCGGCGGCTCGTTCTACATACTGATGCGGGACATCGCGGGAAAAGTTTGTCGAGTTCAGAATGATTTATCGGTCATGTTGATGGCGCCAAAGTGCCAGTGAATAATTACAAAATCATTTCCATCAAAAAATCAATTTTAATTATTTTGATCAAGTGCGTGCGGCGTTCATTTCGTCATATCTTTGAAATAAATGTCTTCTAGCCTTCAGCGCTAGGAGCATTAATCGATCAGGGCGACAGATTTGCCCTGGTCGATCAATACGGCCTCCGAGAACTCGCAGACAAATTTTTTGAGGAAATTGATAATGACGATAGCTAGAAGGAATCACAAAGTCGATCGATACCGCCCCAGCGCCGGTGCGATTTGTAGTTTACTTTTGCGTTGGGTTGCAATACCGGTTTTCGCGGCGGCCTCCATCAGTGTCGCGAGTGGACATGAAAAAGAAAACGAACCTTACTCGATTGGACTGTGGGGCGACTTGCCCTACTCAACGGTGCAGGCTTCAGGGGTGACGGCGCTTATTGCCGATATGAATTCGCAGCGCCTGGCGTTCACAATTCACGACGGCGATCTCAAAGCAGGCAGTACCCGTTGCGACGATGTGATCTATAGCGACGCGCTTGGATATTTTAATGCGCTCAAAGCGCCCGCCGCGTTTACGCCAGGTGACAACGATTGGACAGACTGCGATCGTCCGTCAGCGGGCGCCTATTCGTCACGTGAGCGGCTCGATCTTGAGAGAAAATTGTTCTTCAGTACCCCATTCACGTTAGGGCAACGCCGATTGCTTCAGGAAGTGCAAACCACGCCTTTGTGTGTCGGCGTTAGCGGGTTGGCGCCTTGTGTCGAAAATCGCCGCTGGTCCGTCGGTGGCATAACCTACGTAACGTTAAACGTTCCGGGATCTTGCAACAATTTGTGTGATACCGGACCCGACTTGGCCGAATACACTGCGAGAAATCATGCCAATATCGTGTGGCTGCAGGAATCTTTTGCTGCGGCCAAAGCACGCAAATCGGCTGCCGTGATGATCGTTTCGCAAGCCAATCCGGGCTGGGATCAAAGCGATCCAACGCGCGCTCCATTGCGTGATCCAAAGACGCTCGCGCAGACCGATAACTTGCCCGATGGTTACCAGGAATACCTAGCGGCATTGCGTAATGAAGTGATTGCGTTTCGGAAACCTGTCGCATACGTGCATGGTGATTCGCACTATTTCCGCATCGACAAGCCGTTTCTTGATGGGCAAGGCAAACGCCTCGAAAACTTTACGCGTGTCGAGACGTTCGGCGACAACCAAGGAAACGGTACTAACGACGTACAGTGGATAAAGGTTAAGGTCGATGGTCGTAGCCGCGAGGTGTTTTCCTATCAACCGCAAATTGTTCCATCTAACCGCGTAGCGGTTCCGGCGCCGTAATGGTCGGATGAAGTTTCTGGCTGTGACTTTATTCCGCGCCCCGCTGTATGCAGCGGGGTGATCCAAGGCGCTATCGAACCGAGAAAACTAGACGCAAATACTTGGCCGACGAAGCGCGAATCCCGTCGCTAGTTCAAACGCATACCCCAGCTGCAGCACACTAAAATCCGCATTGTGTTTGCCGACGATCTGCAATCCAATCGGTAATCCATGGTCGGTGAAGCCAGCGGGGATAGACAAACAGGGCAGGGTGGTCGCGGAAATTAAATAGCAGGATTTCATCCAATCCAGATAAGTCGGTTGCTCGAACCCATTGATCGATTTCACCCAACGATCTTTCACATCGAAGGGCGGCACCTGTACGACCGGCAGCAACAGAAAATCGCAATCGCCGAAAAATTTTCGCACACGATGATAAAGTTCTGTGCGTAATTTTTCTGCGCGGGCAATGTCGGCGCCGCTGAGTTTCGCGCCTTCTTCGATGTTCCAGCGTACCGTGTCTTTCATGCGCTCGCGCTGAGTTTTATAGAGTTCGCCGAACGCCATGTGCATTGCCCACGCGCGCCAGATGCGGAACAATTCGTCTGCGCCGGTTAAGTCCGGCGCGGCTTCGGTGACGTCGCAGCCAAGCGCGGAAAATGTGGGCAATTGTTTTTCTAGAACGCTGACCACGCGCGGATCGATTTGAAATGAATTATTCAAATCCGGCGACCAGGCGATTTTTGTTTTCTTAA
>JANMJR010000377.1:0-5232 GCA_031371465.1 Pseudomonadota bacterium | reverse complement strand
TCGAAGTCATTGCCGGACTCAAGCGCGAAGGCTTGACCGTGCTGCTGTCCGAATCCGATTTACAACATTCCGCGCCGCTGCTCGATCATGTGTTTCGCATCGATCGCGGCGTCGTCACGCAAAGCTCATGAATTGGCCATTACCCGAAAACCAAAGCATCCGTTACGAAAACCATTTCGGTTCGCGCGTCGTTCGCTGTTTTAGTCAGCGTGCCGGCAATATCGACGCGGTGTTTCGCCATGCCGTTGAGCGCTTTCCCGACGCCGAAGCGATCGTCGGCGCAAATGGTGAACGCATCACCTATCGCGGCCTGAACGAACGCGTCGAGCACGTCGCGGGCGGACTTGCGGCGCGGGGTTTGAACGCCGGAGACCGCATCGCGCTACTCATCAGCAACGATCCGACATTTGTCATCGCGCTGCTTGCCGCTGCACGCTTAAACGCAATCACCGTGCCGCTGAACACCCGCGAGCAAACGCCAGAACTCGAGTTCACGCTCAATCAATGCGGCGCCAAAATGATCGTCCACGAAGCGACCCTCGCTGGGCGATTACCGGCGCCCGCCGCCGTGGCCCAGTTGCAGCTGCGCTTCGCGGTGAACGGCGTTGCGGCCGGTTCCGAATCGTTCGCCGTGCTGGAACAATCCGCTGGCAATAAAGTCCCGCCCGCACCGGCAAATGAAGAAGATGTCGCGATCATCCTCTACACCTCGGGCACCACGGGCAAACCGAAGGGCGCCACCCTCACCCACCTAAACCTCATCCACACGCAACTGCACTACGAAGTGTGTATGGGTTTACGCGCTGGCGATCGCTCTCTGCTCGCCGTGCCTGCCAGCCACGTCACCGGCGTCGCTGCGATCATTTTGACCATGCTTCACTGCGGCGGCTGCATCGTCATGATGCGCGACTTCAAGGCCAAGGCGTGTCTTGAACTGATGTCGCGGGAACGCGTGACCCATAGCATCATGGTGCCCGCGATGTATAACCTTTGCTTGCTGCAAGCGGATTTCGACGCCTACGATTTGTCGGCGTTCCGCTGCGGCGGCTACGGTGGCGCGCCAATGCCGGAAGCGACGATCAGCACGTTGGCAAAAAAATTACCGCAACTCAGTTTAATCAACGCCTACGGATCGACCGAGACCACTTCCCCGACCACCGTAATGCCGCCCGGACTGGGCGCAAGCCACGCCGACAGCGTCGGCCGGGTCGTGCCGTGCGGCGACGTGCGCGTGATGGATGATCAAGCGCACGAAGTTGCGCCTGGCGAGTCCGGCGAACTTTGGATCGGCGGGCCGATGGTGGTGCCCGGTTATTGGAACAACCCAACCGCCACGCAAGCCGCATTCGTCGCGGGCTACTGGCGCTCCGGCGACATAGGCGCCGTCGATGCGGCGGGCTTCGTGCGCATTCATGATCGCATGAAAGACATGATCAACCGCGGCGGCTACAAGGTCTACAGCGTGGAAGTCGAAAACGTGATGAGCCATCACCCACTGGTGTTGGAGAGTGCCGTCGTGCCGGCGCCGGATCCCGTGCTTGGCGAAAAGGTGCATGCCTTCGTCGTGCGCCGGGATATGAAATTAGGCATTGATGACTTGCGCAGTTTCTGCGCAAGTCATCTGTCGGATTACAAAGTTCCGGACTTTTTTACCCTGCGCGACGAGCCGCTACCGCGCAATGCCAATGGCAAAATTCTCAAACGCGAATTGCGCGAGCTTGCATTAAAAACTAAACCCTAGGTTTGCCGCAGAGGCAGTGTCCATGCGGCTCCTGGCATGGCATGCTTTGACAAGTAATGGCCCGAGGCCAGCCCCTATCGATGCGCCGCCAGAACCGGGCGATCCGCCCCGTAGCGTTCTCACCTAATGGCTGACCAGTGGCAGAACGAAAAATAGCCATCCATCAAAGCGTTGGACAATTGGCAAGCGGTCAACGGCGGTTACTAAGTTCAATGGCATTTTCAAGCCGATCAGCGCCCCACAAAAGCTCGTCCCCTGCCCGACAATGCGGCGAACCATCTTGCCAGCGCCACTTAACAGCGAATCCTTCGCGTTGCTCGGGATGATATGTGATAGCGGCGTGACATTGGGATAAAATAGTCCGCTATGAACGCCATCGCCTTCCCCAATCGCGCGCAACAAAAAGACCACTTCGAAGCGAACAAGCTCGAGAAGCGCTTGTGCAAACTCACCGCGCAAGCCATCGTCGACTACTCGATGATCGTCAACGGCGACAAGGTGATGGTTTGCTTATCGGGTGGAAAAGACAGCTACACCTTGTTGGAAATTCTATCGCTGTTACGCGAGCGCGCGCCGATCGAATTCGACCTCTTCGCCTTCAATCTCGACCAAAAACAACCGAACTTTCCCGGGCATGTATTGCCGGACTACCTCACGCAGCGAGGCGTGGCATTTCATATCGGTCATCAAGATACGTACAGCACTGTCAAGCGCGTTATTCCCGAAGGCAAAACCACGTGCAGCCTCTGTTCGCGCCTACGCCGCGGCGTGATTTATCGCGTCGCGAAAGAACTCGGAGCAACCAAAATAGCCCTCGGCCACCATCGCGACGACATTCTCGAAACGCTATTTCTGAATATGTTTTACGGCAGCAAACTCAAAGCCATGGCGCCGAAACTATTGAGCGACAACGGCCAGCACATCGTCATCCGCCCACTCGCCTATTGCAAAGAAAAAGACCTGGCGGACTACGCTGAGCACAAAGCCTTTCCCATCATCCCCTGCGATCTGTGCGGCTCCCAGCCCAACTTGCAACGGCAAGCGGTGAAGGAATTATTGCAACAATGGGAAAAGAAAACGCCCGGTCGATTGGACAATATGTTTCGTGCGCTGCAAAACGTTGCGCCGTCTCATTTGGCTGATACCAAGCTATTTGATTTTCAAGGTCTTACGCCGCAAGACGAGCCGTGCCAGGATGGCGATCTGGTGTTCGATTCCGAATAAATTTCATCGCTGGTAGCAAAAAGAACAATGGGCCAATACCATTGTAAGTTGGCACGTCTTGGTGTTACATCAATCAAACGGAGGCGAGATGAAACGAATCTTAATTACCGGCGCTGCCGGTCAAATCGGCCGCGCGCTACGCAAAGCCTGGCGCGGCAAATACAAGTTGCGCCTGACTGATATAGCGCCGATGGAATCACCCGGCCCCGACGAAGAATGCATCCAAGCGGATCTGGCGGACTATGGCGCAATCGCGAAATTGATGCCCGGTGTCGATGCTATCGCCCACTTCGGCGGACGCGCAATTGAAGGTACGTGGGACGAGATTTTACCGGCGAGCATCGTTGGCTTATATAACGTGATGGAGAGCGCCCGCCTTGCAGGCGTGAAACGCATCATCCTTGCCAGCTCGAATCACGCCGTCGGTTTTTACCGTCGCCAAACTACTCTCACCAGCGAGCATGCGCCGCGCCCGGACGGACTCTACGGCGTCAGCAAAGCGTTTTACGAAGCGATGGGCAGCCTATACGCCGACAAGCACGGCATGACCGTCGCGTGTTTACGCATTGGCACGTTTCGCGAACCGGATGAACCCAACAACGAACGCCATTTGATGTCATGGATCAGTCATCGCGATTTGGTGCATTTATGCGAATGTTGTATCGAAGCGCCGGACTACCACTACGCAGTGATGTTTGGCATATCGAATAACACCCGCGCGCGGTGGGACAACGCGCGCGCATTTCAAATCGGCTATCGCCCGCGCGATAACGCCGAAGATTTCGCCCCCCGCGTCGCCGGCAAACCCGAGGACAACCTCGCTCGACAGTTTCACGGCGGGTTTTATATTC
Organism: Pseudomonadota bacterium; assembly: GCA_031371465.1. Taxonomy (GTDB): domain Bacteria; phylum Pseudomonadota; class Gammaproteobacteria; order Burkholderiales; family JALYOK01; genus JALYOK01. The sequence goes on along the minus strand of JANMJR010000377.1, from coordinate 1,416 downwards.
CCGAGGGTTTCACGGGAGATGCGAGTTTTATTCCGTAGTGTTCGTTCGGGCTCGCCTATGTATACGCGCGTTCATTGCTCATAGGTCCGTTGAAGAGCCTCATAGATACTGGGTGGCCTGGGCCCATTGGCTCTCCGGCACGATATCGAGACAATGAATTCGTACGAAGATGGCTAGCAGAAGCCTAGCCGGTAGGGTGCGCACCGCGCACGCGGTGTATGGATTCACCGATGAGGCAAATAAGTCCGAGTGCGCGATGCGCATCGCGATTATGGCAAGATACCCCCTGCTGTCATAACTGTAGGTCGGATTCACCAGACCAACGACGGTGCCGGTGACGCTGTTACGCCAAGCCATTTGACGGGGGTTTGGTAACTGCATATAGTTACATTATGGGCAAAACCGACAAACTGCTGGAAAAAGCCCGTGCTAACCCTAACGGTTTGGCGTTTGTGGATTTCGAGACCTTGCTGGCACGTCTGGGCTGGCGCTTTGATCGGCAGTCCGGCTCCCACCGCATTTGGATTTCTCCGCACGGTGAGCGGCTGCCTATTCAATCGCGACAAGGCGAAGCAAAGTCTTACCAAGTGAAACAGTTATTACGGATACACGACGATGAAACGCACCAAAGTGGCGGATGATTTTGACGGTTACAGCGTCAATCTTTTATTAGACGATGACGGCGATTGGCTCGCGCATCTGGTGGAGTTACCGCATGTGTCGGCCTTTGCGAGCAGCCCGGAAAAAGCGATCGGGGAGCTTAAGGGCGCGTGGAAAGCGGTGAAAGAGTCCTATACCGAACGTCAGGAATCCATCCCGGTTGCGCCTGCGCGCAAACACTACTCCGGCGCATTCAACGTGCGCGTGGCTCGTGAAGTGCATCGCAAGCTCGCCGTTAAAGCCGCGCAAGAAGGTGTGAGCCTGAACGCGCTGATCAGCAAAGTGCTGGCGGAAAAGATGAGCGATTAGTCCCGTCGATAAACGCAAAGAATGCCACCAGGCATTGCGGCGTAGTAGGTGCGCACTGCGGACGCGGTTTATCGATTAACAGAAGAGGCACATGAGTTCGCGGGCGCGATGCGCACGCTACGCCTGCTAGTTGGGAAGATGTAAAAAGGCGAAATCCCATCGGCCTAACGGGCAATGTCCATGGGCCTCTCCAAGCATGCATCGCCATACGGCGGCAAGCGGAGCAAGCCTCGTGGCAGCACCGATAAAATGTAGGGCGCAATGTATTGCACCGAACAATTCAAACAGGCGGCGCAATGGCCCGAGGCCATTGGCTAGCCTACGAGAGAGGTGGCCTCGGGCCCGGGCTACCCCGTATTGATTGCACCATACGGGACCTACGCGGCCGCGCATTCCACGCCACACCGAAAACCGTTATGAGGAAATGCTTGATTGCAAGACCTGACC
>JANMJR010000356.1:0-10323 GCA_031371465.1 Pseudomonadota bacterium | reverse complement strand
AGCGCACAAGCAGCGCATGGCGTCCGTGGCGTTTCACTTTTTCAATCAGTTCCAGAAGGACAAAAAAGTGAGCTTATTCGAAGGCGCCGAGGGCTATGCCGATGGCGAGCAAAAACGCGATTTCGTCTCCGTCGAAGATGTGATCAACGTGAATTTGTTTTTTCACGATCATCCGGAACGTTCCGGCATATATAACGTCGGCGCCGGCGCCTGCCAAACCTTCAATGACGTCGCGGTCGCCACGGTCAACACCTGCCGTGCGCAGCGAGGCGAAGCGGCGCTGCCATTGGCTGAGTTGCGCGCGCAGGGATTTATCGATTACATCGAGTTCCCGGAAGCGTTGCGCGGAAAATATCAGAGCTTCACCCAAGCAGATATTTCGGCGCTGCGAAAGGCCGGCTACGACGCGATGTTTCTCAACGTCGAGCAAGGCGTTGAGCGCTATGTTCGTGAGTTGGCAAACGACAAACCCGTTGCCTAATTCGATTGCGCGGATTAGAGTAACCGCTGTAGTTAAAGATCGTCGGTCTCGCGCTGCATGATCGCGACGACTTTAATCAAACGTCCATCATTGGGGAATATTGATGAAAAAACTGTTTATATTCGTTTCGTTACTGATTCTTTTCGGTTCAAGTTTTGCCGTCGATTTGAATAAAGCCACCCTCGCCGAACTCGAAGCGCTTAATGGAATCGGCCCCGCGAAAGCCAAGGCCATTGTCGACTATCGCACCAAGAACGGTCCATTCAAGTCCGCTGACGATTTGGACAAAGTGAAGGGCGTGGGCAAGGGCATCATCGCGAAGATCGCCGGTGATGTGACCATCGATGGCAAAGCGCTGGGTGTGCCGACAGCGGGCGACAAGCCGATCGAAAAGAAAACCGCGAAAGCCAAGAAGCCTGACGACGCGGCGCCTGCTGCTGCCACTCCAGCGGGCAAGCAGAAGAAATAATAAGACTGGCCGGAGAGCAGGGCCAATATTGGATCGCAGTCATGCCATCGTTGATCGGCTCGCTGGTATGGGTTGTCAGGCCAATCCACTTTTGAGTAATTTAGTTTGAACGAAACCCGCGCGAGCAATCCTGCGGGGTTTTATTCTCTTAGCGTGCGTGTAAACAATATCTACGCGCCGCCATGCGATAATTTAAGCTACATATTTCCACTGAACCGCGCATGTATAAGACTCTCGCAGACTTCGTTGGCGCAACGCCGTTGGTGCGTTTGCAGCGAATGCCGGGCAATACCAGCAACATCATTCTCGCCAAACTGGAGGGGAACAATCCAGCCGGATCGGTGAAGGACCGCCCCGCACTTTCAATGATCGTTCGCGCGGAACAACGTGGCGCGATTAAGCCCGGCGATACCTTGATCGAAGCCACCAGCGGTAACACCGGCATTGCGCTGGCCATGGCGGCGGCGATGCGCGGTTATCGGATGATCCTGATCATGCCGGAAAACCAAAGCCTGGAGCGGCGCCAAACCATGCGGGCATTCGGCGCCGAACTGGTGCTAGTTCCTAAGGCCGGCGGTATGGAGCAGGCACGCGATGTCGCCGAGCAGATGCAGGCCGAAGGCAAAGGACGGATATTGGATCAGTTCGCCAATCCCGATAATCCGCTGTCCCATTACGAAGGCACGGGGCCGGAAATTTGGCGCGATACCAACGGCGCGGTCACGCATTTTGTCGCGACCATGGGAACGACGGGAACGATCATGGGTACCTCGCGTTTTCTGAAAGAGAAAAATCCCGCGATCCAAATCATCGGTGTGCATCCGAAGGACGGCGCGAATGTACCCGGCATTCGTAAATGGCCGGTGGAATATTTGCCGAAAATTTTCGATCGCAATCGAGTCGATCGCGTGATCGAAGTGAGTCAGCCAGAAGCCGAAGACATGGCGCGGCGCCTGGCGCGGGAGGAGGGAATTTTCGCGGGTATTTCCTCGGGCGGCGGACTCGCCGTTGCGCTGAAAATTTCCGCCGAAGTCGAGAACGCCGTGATCGTGCATGTGGTATGCGATCGCGGTGATCGATACCTCTCGACGGGTGTGTTTCCCGAGTAGGGAGCCGATGCCCAATTTGGCGCGCCGCCGCGTTTTCCTGGCGCTGATTTTTGGCCTGACATCGCCGTGTTTCGCGCTCACTCGAATCACCCTGAGCGCTGATGAAATTTCCAGCCCCGGGGTTAACGCGAAACGGCTTTCAGCCTCTCTGCGCGTAACCGAACCCGCGGGCGATCTGAGCGTCAAGATCGACGAATTGACCCATAACGGTAAGCGTTATGCGAACACGGAATTTTATTGCGCGCGGCTGAAAATTTTGCCGCTTGGCATCGCCTGTAAAGAGGGCGCGCTGACGCAGTCCGGGGAAGTTATCCCATTGACATTTCAAGTCGCCAACAGCGAAACCTTTAACGTCGCGCTACAACCGAAAAACGAATCCTGGCAAATCAATTCGCGCCGCGTCGGCAATGATTGGAACGCGACAATCGAAGTCAAAGACGGCGCCGTTACCCGCTTCGCGGCGCTGATTCCACAAGCGTTGCCGAAACTCAGCAAGGGCACGTTGTCGGGCCGCGTCGAACTCACCACCGATTCCCAGGACAAGGCAAAAATTCAAGCCCGCGTGGCGCTGAAAGACCTTGATTTCAGCGACACGGCCGGCCTGCACGCCGGCGAAAAAATCGCCGCCGTACTTGACCTGAGCGCCCAGAGAACCGGCGCGCGCTGGCGTTTCACCAGCGCCCTGGATTGGCCCGATGGCGAGATGTTATGGCAGCCGATTTATCTTGCGAAAGGCCGCAAGCAACTACGCGCTTCGGGGACGTTCGATCAGGTCTTTATTCAGATCGACAGCGCCGAAATCGATCTGACGCCGATCGGAAAAATCGCCTTGAGCGGAAAATGGAAATTGGATCCCGGCGCCTTGATCGATCTCAGCTTGAAAGGTCGAGGCCTCGATTTGCAACCACTCTTCGAGACTTGGGTGAAGCCTTTTCTTGAGGGCGCAAATTTTAGTGCGTTCAGCGCGAGCGGCAGGACTGATCTTGAACTCGCCGTTGCCAACGGCCAGGTTCAGCGCGCCGCTATCAAGCTTGCAAACGCCAGCGTGGCTGATGCCAACAATCGATTCAAGATTGAGCACTTGAGTACGCATATCCCGTGGGTCAACGCTGGCGCCGGTGAGGGCGTTATCGCATTTGACAGCGCGATAGTGGGTGGTATGCCACTAGGCGCGGTGAAAGCCAAGGTTCAATTCAACGGTGCGAGTTTTTCCATGCCGGAGCTAACCTTACCGATACTCGATGGGGCGCTCAAGATCAAGAACGTGAAGGCGCGCCGCGAAGGCAAAGATTGGCTGGGCGAATTCGAAGGCGAGGTGGCGCCTATTGCGCTACCGAAGCTTACGGCGGCGTTGCAATGGCCGATCATGGCGGGCTCACTGGAAGGCGTGATTCCGCGGGTGCGCTTCGATGGAAAAAATATTTTTATCGATGGCGCATTGCAGTTTAAGGTGTTTGACGGGATCATGGTGGCGACCAATATGCAATTGGCTGATGCGCTCGGGGCGGCGCCGCAACTGGAAGGCACGCTGGTGATGAGCAACTTGGATTTGGATACGCTGACGAAAACATTTTCGTTCGGTAAGATGCAAGGACGCATCGACATGGTATTGGAGAATATGCTGCTATCGAATTGGAAGCCGGTGAGCTTTGACGGCCGCGTGATGTCGAGCGAAGGCAAGTATCCGCGCAAGATCAGCCAGCAAGCAGTGCAGAATATTTCCTCGCTCGGCGGCGCCGGCGCGGCGGCGGCGATACAGCGTAGTTTTTTGCGTATTTTCGAGACCTTCGGCTATAAGAAAATTGGTCTCACTTGCAAGCTGCGCAACACCGTATGCGAGATGGGCGGTGTGGCCGATACGGCGCAAGGCTACGTGATCGTGCAGGGGGGCGGCATCCCATCGATTACGGTCATGGGATACAATCGCCAAGTCGGGTGGGAAGAGTTGCTCGGACGGATTAAGGCCGCGACGCAAAGCAATGTCGGGCCGGTGGTCAAATAGTTTTATCGCAAAAGGAATTTTGAATGAAAAAATGCATCGGTTTTTTGTTATTGAGTGCGGCGCTGAGCGCATGTGTGACGATCAACGTGTACTTCCCCGCGGCCGCCGCGGAAAAGGCGGCCGATAAGATCATCGACGAAGTATTGCAGAGCCGGCAAGCGAATAAGCCCACGCCGAAGTAATTGTTGTGATGTTCAACCGAGGAATAACTATGAACCGATTCGCTTCTATCCTGAGTTTGCTGGTGTTAATGATCGCCGCGAATACCGCGTGGGCGCAGGCTAATTTAGATATCAACACACCGGGCGTTACCGCGATTACCAATTCCATGAAGGCGCGCAACGCGCAATTGCAACCGGCGTATCAGTCCGGCGCCGTGGGTTTTGCCAAGGATGGCAACGTCGCCGTACGCGATGCCAGCGCCTTACCACTCAAGGATCGCGCCGCCATTGCCGGCTTGGTCGCGCAAGAGAATCAAGATCGTGCTGCGCTCTACAAAGAAATCGCCAAAGCAAATGGTCATCCCGAATGGGAAGGCGATATCCGTACCACCTTCGGGCAGCGCTACATTCAAAAAGCCCCCGCCGGATTTTACGTTCAAGACGGCAACGGTAACTGGGTGAAGAAATAGCGGTTTCCTGTCTTGCAGCCCGTCCTTGTTTTCGATATAGAAACCATCCCCGACACGGATGGATTGACCAAGCTTTACGAGCTTCCACCCACTACGCCCGCCGCCGAAGTCGCAGAGCGGGCGTTCAATGAGCGCCGCGAAAAAACCGGCGGTGATTTTCTGCCGTTGCACGTGCATCGCGTCATCGCTATTTCATGTTCGCTGCGCGATCGCGACAGCTTCAAAATTTGGTCTCTCGGCACGCCGCACGATAGCGAAGCGACCCTGATTCAGCGCTTCTACGACGGTATCGAAAAATACACGCCGCAACTGGTGTCATGGAACGGCGGTGGATTCGACTTGCCGGTCTTGCATTACCGCGCCTTGGTGAATGGTGTCGTCGCGCCGCGTTATTGGGAAATGGGCGAAGAGGACCGCGAATTCAAATGGAATAACTACATCAGCCGTTATCACACGCGCCATCTCGATCTGATGGATCTGTTGGCGCTGTATCAGCCGCGCGCCAACGCACCGCTCGACGCGCTCGCCAAACTGTGCGGCTTTCCCGGCAAGCTCGGCATGGACGGTTCGAAAGTCTGGCAAGCGTTTCAGGAAGGTGAGATTGTAGCGATTCGAAACTATTGTGAAACCGATGTGGTGAATACCTATCTGATGTTCCAGCGATTTCAATTGATGCGTGGTCACGTGACGCGCGAACAATACGACAAAGAAATTAAATTGGTTCGCGATACGTTGACCGCGCAGGAAGGCGCGCACTGGCGCGAATATTTAAGCGCTTGGAATTAGGTTTTAACCAATGTCATTGCGAGGAGCGCTTTTGCGACGAAGCAATCTTGTACTTCTTGGGCCGAGCAAATCGAGATTGCTTCGTCGCGAAAGCGCTCCTCGCAATGACAGAGTAAGAAGCTGTTGATGATGGAGCATCGCTTACCCGCGGCGCGCGCCCAACTTGTATTGCAGCATCCATTTCTCGGTGCGTTATTGCTGCGACTCACGATCCGAGTGGACGACCAATGCCGTTCCATCGCCACCGACGGCGCCGAAATTTGCTACCGTCCTGCGTTCCTCGCGGAAATGCCCCTGGCAGATATTCAATTCCATTTGACCCATCAAGTGCTGCATTGCGCGCTCGGCCATCCATGGCGGCGCGGCCACCGGCTCGCTGCCGTGTGGGCCATGGCGTGCGACTACGCGGTCAATCAATTGCTCGTCGACGAAGGATTTAAGCTTGCTCCCGGCGCAATCACTAACGAGCGCTATCGCGGATTGAGCGCGGAAGAAATTTATCCCTTGCTCGAACTTGGCGAAAGCCGCGAGCCGTTTGACGATCACGAGTGGTCGTCACCCCATCACCAATCGTTTGGCTTGCCATCAATTACGACCATGACACCAAAAACCGCGATTGAAACCGAGACGCAAGATGGTCGACACAACAGCGACGCATCAGCAAATGATAACATCGCTGAACGGTGGCAATCAAACGTTACGCACATCGCACAGCAATTGCGCGGTAAAGGACGACTAAGCGCATCGCTGCAACGCGCTCTTGATGGGGCGCTTCAGCCGGTATTGCCCTGGCAGGCACTATTGGCGCGCTTCTTGGCGAGCCATGCTCGTGACGATTACAGCCACCATCGCGTCTCACGGCGTGGTGGAGATGCGTTGTTGCCAAGCCTTCACAGTCAACAAACCAATCTAGTTATCGCCATCGACAACAGTGGCTCGATCAGCGACGGCGAACTCAACGAATTCATCGCCGAAATCGACGCATTGAAATCGCAAGTTCGCGCACAGGTCACCTTACTCGCGTGCGATGTCGCACTGCATCCCGCATGCCCGTGGATGTTCAACGCGACGCAAGCGATACAAAAACCAGAAGAGTGGGCAGGCGGTCGCGGTACGCGCTTCAAGCCCGTATTCGAGTGGGTAGAGTGCGAAGGCCGCGCGCCGGATGCGCTGATCTATTTCACTGATGCGATGGGCGAATTTCCCGAAAACGAGCCGGCGTATCCGGTCTTATGGTTAGTGAAAGGGCGAGGGAAAGTGCCATGGGGAACACGAGTTCAATTGAATTCGTGAGCGAAGTAAGTCAAAAGATATTATTTTCTCAACCTGTTATTCCTGCGAAGGCGATTGTATACGGCGAATAGTAGGACGAGCGCAATTTCAGAAACGTAGGGTGCGCAGTGCGCACGGTCTTGGTACTCGTCAAATTACATGTATGAACAAGAATTAGACCGTCGACGCCTATCCCCCAGCTGGGGTTCGGAAGTTTTAGTCCACCTTAGCGGTGCGCACCCTCGCTGTCAACTCGCGCGAACAAGTACTCGAATCCGCCCGCGAAGTCTGGCGACAAAAATCTCCCCACTGCCAACAAACGCCGGCAAAAAAGCCAAACAGATGCGCTTCCTGCAAGGACGTGGATTTGCGAGTGGTGCGATTCATCGATTATTTAAGAGTACGGAGTAAAATGCCGTCGTGCCACGAGGCGCATGTTGCTTGGTTCGTGGCATGGCATACATGAAGAGGCAGTATCGATACGGCTTTTGGCGATGCGCGAAAAATACCAATTTGTCATTTGCAACTTAGTTTCAGAGGTTTGATCGTCAACTAATGATACCCCCGTACGTGACCTAATTTTCCCTATTGTTATTGCTGAAGCAATCGCAGATGGCGAGATAAAAATGGCAGCTTTTCTTGGCGCCGGGTTCATGATTGGTTCGAATGGATACGCACTCACAGCGGCTCATGTTTTAGATGTAACTTTATCGACAAATCAAGGCATCCTCGGAATGTTAGTCGATAAGGTGACCAACCGATGGTTGGGCTTTACATTTTCCATCGTCGATATTCACCCGACCGAGGACATCGCGCTGTTACAAATACCTGAAGCTGGTTGGAAAGAATCGGGGATTAGAGTTTCGTTTGAAAAACAATTCTCTTCTTTTCAGTATAAGTTATTTGGCTATCCGAGCGCCAACTTGTTGGAAGACGTCGACGTTCGAGATGCGATGGGACAAGTCTTAGGTCGGCCAGACCTAATTTACTCATCTGGACATATCCGGCGTAGAACGACGTTTACTTTACCGAGCATTCGCGGAAAAAGTTTCTATGAACTTAGCCAACCGGCTGGTCGCGGATGCTCCGGTAGTCCCGTTTTCAGGGTGTCGGGAAATATCTGGGATGTGGTCGGAATTTATGTTGCCGACCGAATAGTAAACATCCCATTTGAAACCTATGACAAGGATCTTAACTGGAAACTAACAACGTTAGAACTACCTGAAGGTATGGGATATGCTGTTCGCATGGACGCCGCCAGCGACTGGACACCGATGGGCCTTACATGCGCGTTAGACAAAATTCCTTAGCGAGGGAATCCAAATTGAATGCAAGCGTAGCCCATTGGAATGAAATGAAATCCGGGGGAATGTCTCCTCCCGGATTCCGCTTTGCTTCATTGGGCTACATCAATTTCAAAGCAACTCATTTATACGCTCCAATGGTCGTCCAACAACCGCGCGCTCACCGCGAATTACAATTGGCCGCTCAATCAGTGTAGGATTTTCTACCATCGCCACAATGCACTCGTCATCGGATAAATTACGCCCAGCGAATTTTGCGTTAATCACTTGTTCCCCCTTACGCAGTAGAGCCTCTGACTTAGTTCCCAGTTTTTTGATCACATCGCGGAGTTCTACTTCCGTCGGTGGTGTTTTCAAATATTCAATGATCCTCGCTGTGATGCCTCGTTGTTGCAAACGCTCCCGCGCCGCGCGGCTCTTGCTGCAACACGGGTTGTGATCGGTCACGAACTCATCAGTATTTTTAGTCATCATCCTTCGCCTGCGGCCGCGTAGCCCTGTAATCGGCGATCAGTTTCTGTTGCGCTTGCGGCGGCACCGCTTCGTAGTGCGACAACTCTACGGCGTAGGAGCCGGCGCCGCCGGTGATGGATTTCAGCTTCGATTGATAGTCGCTGACTTCCGACATCGGTACTCGTCCCGCAACGATGGAAACGTTGCCGCGCGCCGCGTCGGTGCCGGTGATATGGCCGCGCCGCGATGAAAAATCGCCGGTGATGTCGCCGACGAATTGATCGGGGATGGTGACTTGCATGTTGACGATGGGTTCGAGAATGATCGGTTTAGCTTTTTCGATGGCATCGAGAAATGCTTTTTTGCCGGCACTGACAAACGCGATTTCCTTCGAGTCGACCGCATGGCTTTTGCCGTCCGTTACCGTGACGCGCACGTCTTGCATGGGATAACCAGCGAGGGGGCCTGAATCCAATACCATGCGCACGCCTTTTTCGACCGCGGGAATAAATTGATGGGGTACCGAGCCACCGTAAGTCTTGTCTAAAAACTCAAAGCCGGCGCCGCGCGGCAACGGTTCAATTCGCAAAAACACTTCGCCGAACTGTCCGGCGCCGCCGGTTTGTTTTTTGTGGCGATGATGGCCTTCGGCGTTCGCCATGACAGTCTCGCGATAGGCGATGCGTGGGGGATGGGTGGCGATATCCATTTTGTAAACGTCCGACATGCGTTGCAGCATGGTGCGCATATGTAAATCACCCAGGCCGTGCAAAATCGTTTCGTTGGTCGAGGGTGACATTTCGACTTGGAAGCACGGATCTTCCGCCGATAACTTCCCGAGGATGTCGTGCAGCCGTTGTTCGTCGCCGCGCTTCTTCGGTTCGATAGCGATGGCGTAGATCGGATTGGGAAATTCCAGGGGACGTAAATGAATGTGCTCGTCCTCCGGCGAATCGTGCAACACGCAATCGAATTCGATTTCATCGACTTTCGCCACGGCGGCGATGTCACCGGGGATTGCGGAATCGACTTCAACATGTTCTTTGCCCTGCAGCATAAACAGATGGCCGACCTTGAAGGGCTTGCGTGCGTGGCCGACGTAAAGCTGACTGTCTTTGGTGATCGTGCCTTGATGAACACGAAACACGCCAAGCTTTCCGACAAAAGGATCGACCGTCACTTTGAACACATGCGCGAGTACGTGTTTTTTTGGATCGGGATCGGAGTGAAATTCTTCTTCTTTATCGCCTTCGCCAGTGACAAAAAGCGGTGGATTGCCTTCCAGCGGATTCGGCATTAACTTAGCGAAAATATCGAACAACTCCGCCACACCCGCGCCGGTGCGCGCCGAGACGAAACACACGGGGATCAAATGCCCTTCGCGCAGCGCTTTTTCGAATGGCGCGTGCAATTGTCCCGGCGTGACCGCGCCTTTCTCTAAATACAGAGCCATCAATTCTTCATCGACTTCCACGGTCTGATCGATGATCGCGCTGTGAGCCGACGCGACCGACGAAAAATCCGCGTCGCCGGAAGGATTAAAAAAACAATCGACGACTTTCTTACCGCCATCGGCGGGCAGGTTGATCGGCAAACATTCCTTGCCGAAAGTTTCTTGAATATCTGCGAGCAGGCCCGGTAAATCAAGATTTTCCGCGTCGATTTTGTTGATGATGATGGCGCGGCACAACCGGCGTTTTTCCGCCCACTGCATCATGCGGTGGGTGATGAGTTCGATGCCGTTTTGCGCGTTGATGACGATGGCGGCGGTTTCTACCGCAGGCAACGCGCCGATGGCCTGACCCATGAAATCGGG
>JANMJR010000347.1:0-1815 GCA_031371465.1 Pseudomonadota bacterium | reverse complement strand
GATTCTGCAACCGCTGTTTGAAAAGCATCCCGAACATCCGGGCGCTGCGCATTATTTGATTCACGGCTACGACTATACCGAGTTGGTGCAGCGCGGCTTGCCGGCCGCGCGACGCTATGCGGCAATCGCACCGTCGGCGCCCCATGCGCTGCATATGCCTGCGCATATCTTCTCGCGGCTGGGAATGTGGGAGGAGTCGATTGCGACTAATCGCGCCTCGGCCGCGGCGGCACGCAACGAACTGAACGACACCAGCATGACTATCGGCTCGTACAACGCGTTGCATGCCATGGACTACATGATGTATGCGCATTTACAGCTGGGTCAAGACAAGGCTGCCCAGCAACTGCTCGACGAGATCGCAAAAATACAACGCATCGATATCGCTAATTTTCCCGGCGCCTATGCGCTGGCAGCGATGCCGGCGCGTTATGCCTTGGAGCATCACGATTGGACTAGAGCCGCAAATCTGAAACTGCATCCGCAGAGTTTGCCGTGGCAGGAGTTTCCGCAATGCGAGGCGATCACGGTTTATGCGCGCGCTCTGGGGAAAGCACGCTCCGGCGATGCCAACGGCGCGAAGCAGGAATTGGCGCGCCTGCGGGAATTGCGCGAGACGATGCTGAAAAATAAAACCGGCTACTGGGGGCAGCAGGCCGAGATTCAAATTAGTGCGGCATCCGCTTGGGTCGCATTGGCCGAGAACCAAGCCGATGAGGCGCAGCGCCTGATGCGCGGCGCGGTCGAAATTGAGGCGACGACCGACAAACACCCCGTTACACCGGGGCCGTTGACGCCGCCCCGCGAACAATTGGCGGATATGTTGCTCGAGCTCAATAAGCCCGCCGAGGCGCTGGCCGAATATGAACAAGTGCATACCAGCGAACCGAATCGGTTGCGAACACTTTACGGCGCCGCGCGTGCCGCACAGGCAAGCGGCGATCTAGAAAAATCGCGTGACTACGAACGACAACTGTTGGAGTTGACGGCAAAAAGCGAGTCGGCACACCTAGAAATATTACCGGCAAAAAAAGCGCAATGAGTACGCGATTCCATTAGGTGCGCGGCAGTGGATATCCATTGCGGAATGCCGTGCCACGAGCCACGCCTCACTTGCCTTCGGGCATAGGGTGTCCTGCGAGCTAATAGCCACGCGGTTCGTGGCAATGGCGAACCGGCAATTCCAGCGTGCCTTAGGCGCGGCGAGTGGCAGGGTCTGCCACCCCGAGCACAATGGCCCTATGGATTTTGCCTGGCCGGTTAAGCGGATTTCGCCGAACTGGCGCGCTCAATGACTTTCAACACGGCCGAGGAATCCATCTCGCCGTCACCACTGCCCATCAGCGCATTGAGGTGTTGCGCGAAGATGGCAGCGCCGGGCAAGTTCAAGCCGATCGACGCCGCAGTTTCCATGACGATCTTCATATCTTTTTGGTGTAGCTTGGTTTTGAATCCCGGCTTGAAGTCGTAGTCCAGCATGCGTTTGCCATGGATTTCCATGATCTTGCTGCCGGCGAATCCGCCCATCAGCGCTTCGCGCACTTTGCCCGGGTCTACCCCCATGCGTCGCGCTAGGGCCATGGCCTCGCTGACCGCTTCGATGCTGACGCCGACTACGATTTGATTGCAGGCTTTTGCGACTTGGCCCGCGCCGCTGTCGCCAACCAAGGTAATGGTTTTTCCCATGCATTCGAGAATGGGTTTGATTTTGTCGAACACCGCCTGCTTGCCGCCGCACATGATGGTGAGCGTGCCGTTCACCGCGCCGACTTCACCGCCGGAAACCGGCGCGTCGATCATGTCCACGCCTTTGGC
>JANMJR010000292.1:0-29343 GCA_031371465.1 Pseudomonadota bacterium | reverse complement strand
TTTGGTATTCGCCTATGAGGATGGCGATTACACCAAGCCCAACATCGAAGCGGGCACGATGCTTCGTGGCATGCTCAAAGTCGCGTTTGCCTACGAGGGCGGCATGATGTGGAAAATGCAGGCCGGCATGGGCGACACGGTGTTTACGCCGCTCTACCGGGTGTTGCAACAACGCGGTGTGAAGTTCAAATTTTTTCATAAGGTGGAGGAGTTGATTCCGAACGGCGATGCGATCGGCGAGATTCGCATGACTAGGCAAGTGACGCTAACCGCCGCTGACTACGATCCCTTCGTAACGGTCAAAGATCTAGATTGCTGGCCGAGCGAACCGAAGTATGGGTTGATCGCGGCCGACCAGGCGCAGCTATTGCAAGCGAACGATGTCAATCTGGAATCTTTCTGGAGCGACTGGCCGGCGATTTACCAGAAGCAGTTCGGCGCTCCGCTACCAAGCATCACGCTTAAGCGAGGCGTCGATTTCGACCTAGTGGTGTTTGGCATTTCAGTGGCGGCCCTGGCCCATTTGTGCCCGCAGCTCCTGGCGCAAAGCCCAGCGTTAAAGACCACATCCGAGAAGGTTAAAGCCGTTGTGACGGAAGCCTATCAAGTCTGGCTCACCCAATCTGTTGAGCAATTGGGCTGGAGCGATTGGCCGAAGGATGGCCAAGCGCCGGTGCTCAGTGGCTTCACGGAGCCATTCGACACGTGGGCGCCGATGGATCAATTGCTGCCGCGCGAAGATTGGCCGCCCGCGACAGCGCCGAAAAATGTATCGTATTTTTGCAGCGCGATGCCGGTGAAAAATTTTCCGCCGCCGACGGAGTATGGCTTTCCCGCGACCTGCGCCGCGCAGGTCAAGCAGAACGCGGTGAATCAACTCGGCCATCAGGTTTATGCGCTGTGGCCGAATGCCGCCACGCGCAATTCGTTCCAATGGGATTGGCTGCTCGCGCCGCCCGCGCGCTCGGGCGAACAACGCTTCGACAGTCAGTTTTGGCGCGCCAATATTGATCCGTCCGAGCGCTATGTGATTTCGGTTGTCGGCAGCAGCAAGTATCGACTTGATACCGATGGCTCGGGATTTAAGAATTTGTATCTCACCGGCGATTGGATCAAGACTGGCCTCAACGCCGGCTGTGTTGAGGCGGCGACGATGGCGGGCATGCAAGCATCGCGCGCGATCAGCAGTTACCCGGTGGTGATCAAGGGAGAAAATGGTTTTTAAGCGCCCGCCGAGTGCCTGAAGCGCTAATACCAGTGCGGGTTTCCGGGCATGCATTGCCACCCAGCAAGTGGGACGCGGCCCGTGGCGATGCAATCACTGACCTCCTCAACCGTACATTTTTGTTTGCTCGCGCTAACCTGCGGGATTCATGATCGGGATTTGCCGAAATGGCGAGAGCATCCGCAGGTCTTGATCACCCGACACGATGCAATCCGCCCGGCCGTTTACGGCAAGCTCGAGAAACCTGTTATCGTCCGGATCGCCGCTGGCCCGAACAATCTACGTGATCGGCACTCGCTCCACAATGCGGGCAAGTTTGCTGAAAAAAGCCTGTCGATCTGCTAAATCAACATAGCGATCGAACTTATCGCGGGAGAAAACGTCTGCCAGTTCGGCCTGTGTTGCGTAGGAAGCCAAAAACTGGCCGTGTTCAACAATGTGCCGGCGCGCCCGGGCCGAGACGGAATCGGGCCGATTGCGTCGCTAACCTGGCGACGCGAGATGTGCAACCAACGCGTCGATGAACACGCGCACCTTGGCCGACAGACTGCGGTGACTGGGATAGAGCGCATGCGCCTCCACCCTATCACCTTCCAAGTGGGGCAAGACGCGGATTAACGTCCCGTCGGCCAGCGCGTCAGCGGCGTGGAAGTCGGGTAGGCGTGCAATCCCGGCGCCCGCGATCAACATCGTCTTGGCTACAGCGGGTTCGGGCACGGCTGTTCCCGGCACGATCTCGAATTCCTGCACTGAGCCTGATGCCGTGCGAAAGTGCCAGACATAGCGCCGGTCTCTCGACGCAATGAGTGTATGCCCAGCGAGATCCTCGACCGTCTTGGGCGTGCCGTGCTCCTTCAAGTAAGCAGGGCTGGCATAGGGCCGAAGCGCGAAGGTCGCCAGCCGTCGCGCGATCAATTCGGAGTCTTGCAACGGACCGATCCGGATTGCTATATCCATCTCCTCAATCAGTAGATCGATCGGTCGATTGTCGATAGTCAGGACAACCCGAACCTCCCGATAGCGAGCAAGGAACGACGGCAGCATCGATGCGAGTGGCCCGGCGGCGAACGTAAACGGCACGCTCACTCTGAGCGTGCCGCTGGGAACGCCAATCAATCCGCCGATCGCGTTCTCCGCCTCACCGACTTCGTCGAGGATGCGGCGCGCATGGCGTTGAAGCAGCAGTCCGGCGTCGGTCAGCCGCAGATGACGAGTGGACCGCTCGATGAGCGCGGCGCCAATGGCTTCCTCCAGTCGAACCAGCGACCGGCTGACCGACGACTTGGGGCTCCGCAGCGAACGTGCCGCGCCCGAAATGCTGCCCAGGTCGGCGATGCGAGCGAAAGCGCGGAGGTTGGTGAGATCAATCATCCCCTATCGTTCCACATTTGGAACGCTCTGTCTATGAATTAAGGGTTATTCATTCGCTTTGGAACGATCAATACTCACTCCTCCAACCAACGACAGGAAATAGACCTTGATCCAGACCCTCCTTCTCGCCGGCGCCACCGGCATGTTCGGCAGCCATATCGCCCACCATGTGCTCAATCACACTGACGCCCGTTTGCGGCTCCTGGTTCGCCCGTCCGATGACGCCGGCAAGAAAGGCGCGCTAAAGCCGCTGCTCGAACGCGGCGCCGAATTTGTCGAGGGTGACCTCGCCGATCGCGCCTCGCTTGACCGCGCAACACAGGGGATCGACGTCATCGTGTCCGCTGTCCAAGGAGGTGCGGACGTCATCATCGACGGCCAAGTCGCGTTGGCTGAGGCGGGCAAGCGAAACGGGGTTCGCCGTATCCTGCCATCCGACTACGCCATGGACCTTTTTAAGGCCACCCCCGGCGAGCACATGATGTTCGACCTTCGCCGCCAGGCCGACGACGCCATCGCTGCGATTGGCATTGAGCACGTTCATGTCCTGCAAGGCGCTTTCATGGAAATGTTCGGACCCAAGATGGGCACGTTCGACTTTGAGGCCGGCACGGTCACCTTCTGGGGCGACGGCAATCAGATCATCGATTGCAGCAGCGTGGCGTCGACCGCACTCATGCTGGCGCATGTCGCGCTGGACCAAAGCGTTGGCAGCGGCAAGTTTGCCTTCGCGGGTGACCGCATCTCGATCCTCGACGCCGCTAAGGTGATCGAGGCGCAGACCGGCCGCACGTTCGAGCGGCGTTCGCTGGGCTCGGAAGCCGATCTGCGCACCGCCATGGCCGAGGCGCACAAAGATCCGTCCAACCCGTTCAAACCGGTGATGCTCGCTTACCAGCTTTACATGCTGAATGGTCAGACCGCGCTCACCGACTTGCAGAACGACCGATACCCCGGCGTGAAGCTGGAGAGCTTCGCCGAGTTCGCTTCGCGCGCTTTGTCAAAACCGCGCTGAGCGAGGAAAGGTACCCGACCAGCCCATCGCCACCAAGTTCGCGGGGGCGATGGTTCAAGAAACAAAGAAGAACCGCCATGACGGCTGATAGCACCCCCGACTTGCCGGCAATCCCGGGTTCAATGCCCTTCATCCACATCGGCGCCAGCGTTTCCACCAAACGCAAACGTTCAAGCGTGGGGATCAAACGTTGGATTCAGGCGTTGCACAAACATACCCCGCGCATCACTATTTTCACATCCCCCATCAAACCCTCGCGCCGCTCGGCTAACGGCGGCAGAAGGAACGAATCTTTCATTATTACGTCACTCCATCGCGCACTTCGTATCCAAAATGAACGATGTTGAAATTGCTCCATTGCTGAGCCATTGGCTATTAACTTGAGGTTTGTCAACCACCAATGGCCACCCCATATCGACATCACTCGTGGCAGATCGACCTAAGTCGGCTGAACCGCTGAGTGGCGCGCGGGTTTTTTCATCGATTTGTGTTCGTACATGCGTCGATCCGCGGCGTTGAATACGTCCCCGGGTGTGCTAAGTTCGCTGGCGAAGGCGATGCCGAAGCTGACGCCTGAATCGCTAAATCCGTGAACGCGCAAAGAACGATCGATCGCTTCGAGTTTTTCACGCAACACGGCTTCATGGCGTCTTTGCGCCAACATCGCAAACTCGTCCCCGCCTATGCGATAGCTGGTGACAAGATCAATTTTGAGTTCATCCAGTGCTTTGGCAAATGCGCGCAACAGATCGTCGCCGCTCGAGTGGCCGTGTTGGTCGTTAATGAGTTTGAGGCCGTCCAAATCCACTAAGATCAGCATCGGCTGATGTTCGTCGTCGTCCATAAACGAAATCCTAAGCGCTTGATCGAACTGCTGATCAAACGCGTGGCGGTTGCCGATGCCGGTCAGCGAATCCGTATGGGCGAGTTTGAGCGCATGGTTAAGACGCATGAGATAACTATCCTTTTCCAGACCGAGCAGTTTTATTTTGTCGGCCAACGCAAAGGCGAGAAGGATGGCGTCAATCGTGCCGCCCACCAGGGTAAATATTTCCGAGTTGCGCACGACATCGTCTATCAAGCCAAGATTTGCGGGCAATATCATGCCGCCGGGGATGAGCAAGGCAATAAAGGCCAACGCGAAGAACCGCGCCGGTCGGTAGCCGCTGCGCCAAGCAACGAGGGCACAGATGATGGCCAGCGGCAACCAAATACTGATCACGATCGTCGCAATCGCATGGGCGTATTTTTGCGCGAAAAAATTGATTGGCAACAAGACCAGGCAAACGACGATAGCCGCCATGCACATTTTCGCAAGACGCGGGAAATTCTCTCGCAGCTTGAGGAAATCAAGACAAAACAGCGCGCTGGCGACCGGCATCAGGAAAAACGGAATGTAGTGCAGCGATAAATTTCGAATGCCGAATAGTTGGGCAGGGATATGGAAAACAAACGCCCAGCCGATCCCAAACGAGATTAGATAAAGGGCGTAATAAAGTGAGCCTTTGTCTCGGGTGGACGCACACAACATGAGATTGAATAGCGCCAACGAGGCCACCGCACCAAGACAGCCGATGATCAAAAGATTATCGCTTAAAACCTTTGGACGATAGCTGGCCTCCGGTAACACCTCAAAGCGCGGGATGGATGCAAAGTAAGGACTGGAAAAGTGAATGAGCACCTGGTAGTCGGTGTTAGGCTGCAGGGTAATCGACTTGCCGTAGTGCAGCATGTACTGGTGATCCTGGCGATAGCCCGTCAGCACTTGCTGCACGCTACCGTCCGGCCCGTAGATGCGCGCCTCTACGTTATCGATCAAGGTATTGTTGGGGTCAAGTACCCACCGATTTGTCGCCATTGTTTGGCGCACCACGGCGTAAATCCAATAGCTGCCGCCGAACAAACTTACTTTTTCAGCCGGCGTAGATTGGCCGACTAACTGGGGGATTTCATGTGCGGATATTGGAAAGCGTGGGTCGCCACGTTGGAATAGTCTCCCCGTTTCCATCAGATCAACAGGGCTACCGTCGAGCGGCAATGTGGTCGTAGGCGGAAGACCCCAGGCCACCAGCATCGGGACGACCAACAATGACAACGCCACGGATATTCGTCGCGCGTAAAGCACTAGTTTCAACATCCGTAATCCCGCTTCATCAACCACATCCCTCAATATATTATTGTCTAGCTTGATCCAAGCTGGTTATTATCAGGTCTAACGCGCCATCGTCAAATGATTTCTACGCCGGAAGAAGACCTGTGCGCTTGCCTTGTTTCCCGCGCCGCGCCGCACGTTGCTAGCGCTCCAAATCTTCCTGTTCGATCTGCAAATAGGCGCGATGGAGATTTTTATGATGTTGTGCCCGATACAGTCGCCAGTCCCGGAATTCCGCCAGATCACCTTTGCTTTCGGCGTCCATCAACGAAACATTTTCATCGTACAACTCACGCGCTTTGCGTTCTATTGCGCTCAGATAAGCGGCGAACGCCGGAATGGCCCGGGCATCAGCGCCGGGCCCGTGGCCGGGGACGATGTGCTTGATGGGGAACTGTTCAAGTTTTTGCAGCACGGCCTGCCAATTTTTGAGCTTGGAATCGCGCAGTTCCGGGACGCGGCCGATATCCACTAAGCCGCCGGCGAACAACACACCCGACTCGCGGTGAAATACCGCTATATCGCCCGATGTGTTGCCCCAGCCGAGCGCATGCAATTCCAGCGTGATGCCGGCGACGCTGACGAACTCAGATGAGTCGATTTGTTGATCCGGGACGACCACTTTGCTGCCGCGCATCTCTTTTTTGCCAAGCAATTCTTTGAGATGATGCAGGCAGTTTTCGCAGCGCGATCGCATCAATTGAGCGGTCTTGCTGTGCGTCAAAATTGGAACTTTTTGTCGCTGATAGTACGACGCGCCGAACAGAAATTCTTGATGTGCGTGGGTGATGATGGCCAAGCGAATCGGCCGCTTGCTGATACGCCTAATCGCGCGGGCCATTTCTTTGGCGTAGCGATAGGACACACCGGTATCGACCACAACAACGCCGTCCGGCGCGACGATGAATCCCGAATTGCCGACGCGGCCGCGATTGGCCGGCGCCACATCGCCCATGTCGCCGATAAACGCGTAAACATTTTCGGCGATCCGAAGCGCGTTAGGCGGCGCGGCGCTTGCCAGTGCAATCGACGCAAGGTAACAGCAGAATAGCCGGAGCCACCACACGTTGAAACTGACTGAAGTGTTAGGGAAGACCTTCCTTAGTTAAACAGGCAGGTTTTCTGCGCACTTCCTTGAACGTCCTTGAACTGCTTCACCATGCCTTTGACCATTTGATGTTCGCGAATGGCCCCGCGATCACCGGCGATAGTGATGGCTTTGGACGCAGTCCAGTCGTTGATGAAATCGTCATAGCTAATTTGCTTGGCGATCTCGTCGAGGGCGCAGGAACACTTGTAGATCATTTCCTGATGCACTTTGTCTGGATAATTCTGCACGCATTCCAATACATACTGGACGCGATCCAAGGTCGGGTAGTTATTGATCTTGACCTTAGTCACTTTCGGTTTTGCCGCAAATGTGTTGGTGCAAAGCGCCAACGCCATAGCGACGATTAGCACGCGTAAGTACCTCATTTCTTGCTCCCAGTAAAAACTAACATTTCTTCAATCATTGGCTTGGCCGTTGCGCTGTCTTTGCTCGCGCGTTCATTCATTCGGCTATGCATTTTGTAAACTCCGCCGGGAATCTCGTCCGATAGAGTAATGGTATAGGATTTGTTGGAGAATTTCTCGTAGCGACCGCGGGCCGGATCGCCTTCAAAAGGCGTGAGGAAGATTTCTTTCGCGGCGACATCTTTCCCGGCGAATTTGACGGTGACCGACTTCACGTCGCCCTTCTGCGCCAGGGCCATGCGGATGCGCTTGCGATAGTAGTTCGGCTGGCCTTGGGTGATGCGCTTCATTTCCATCAAGTCGCGCTCAAGAAATCCAAGAATAACGGGGTTCCCGGTTGCGTTCTCGATGACTTCGGGCATTCCCCGAAATTGATGATCGCCGCTCAAAAAACCGACGTGGCAGTGTTTCCCCGGCCCGGATTTAGGAGCAACAACCGAAATGCTGACCGTGTCTTCGAAGCCAGGTTCGAGCGTGCCGGATTTCGTAAATTGATAATTCAGCGTCGTCGGTGCGGCGACACTCTTTAAGTGATCGGTCATGAAGATGCGTTTCTCCGCATCGGAAATATCCTCCTGCGCGAAGGAATTTGTCGCAAAAATAGCGACCGCGACAACGGCGTAGTTACGGCAGAAGTGAAGTGGGTTCATAGTTGGCTTTTTGATTGAGTTGATCGCGGCGATTTGTTCGCTTGTTCCTTGGCGAGTTCCGTTGCGAGGTCGGGATTCAGACGCCCTAGAGTTTTTTGCATGAGGTGAAATTTTTCCTCGTCCCCTTGTTTTGCATAGACGTGGCCGAGGCCGAACCAGGCTTCGCTCGATTCGGGGTTGCGTTTTAGCGCTTCTTGGTAGGATTTAATGGCGTCGTCCGGCCGCGCAAGGCCATCATAGGCCTCGCCTTGGGCGATCCAGGGTTCGGTGCTGGTTTTGTCGATGTTGCTCCAACGGTTGGCCAACTGCAACAACGCTACCCACTTACGATCCACTGCCAAGGAATTGGCTTGCATAAAATAAGGCAGCGAGTCCACGTTGTGTTGCCAAAATGCTTTCAAAGTTAGATTAAGCGGTGCGATTGAAGTGTACTGCGCCGTGTCATTGCTACTGACGCTGACCCAATCGACGGGGACGGAATAATAACTGCCGTCAGTGCCGCGCTGGCGAAAGGTAAGCAAGCCCACAAGTTGCCCGGAACTGTTGAACAGACCACCACCGCTGGCGCCGGAGGTAAAGGGTGTGGACGAGCGTAGCACGCAGCTGCCATCGTGGTGGTGTAACGCCGTGACGCGGCCCGGGCGAAATTGAATGGCGACGCCGCCTTCGAAGCCGATCGCGCCAACTTGTTGGCCCAGCTTCAATTGGGATACTTTTCCAACGGGAGCGGGCGTTGCATCCAGGCGGGGTGCATGAAGCAAACAAATATCGTGAGGAACATCGGCCAGTTGCCCCACCACGCGCCAGCGCAGACCACCGCGTAGCAAGGTGATGTTAGCCGCGTTGCGGGTAACGTGACAGTTGGTCGCAACACGCCCCGGCGCAATGGCGACACCGGTGCCCAGGGACAGCGTGCCATCGGTTGCCAGTGCTGCGATCTTTACCAGACTTCCCGCTAGGCGGATGAATACGCTACGGTCGAACTCTTGGCTGTGTGCGGCACGGCTCAGGCACAGCAGAAGTACGATAGCGGCGGATTTACGGAAGCAGTTTGCCGGTTTCATCGAGCAACGGCACATAGAACTCGCGCAAAATAGCATTAATCTCGGGCTTGCTCTCGTCGAGGAATTTTTCCACCTGCGCTTTCCATTCTTCCTCCCCGAAACGTACGCCGATGGACATTTCATATTGGAAATTCACGCCGGGTTCCGATGTCAACGGCACGATGCTTAATTCGGGCTGCTTAATTTTTTTCGCGAAGTAACCACCCAGTGGGCCCCATACAATCGCCACATCGATCTTGCCCGCGGCGAGATCTTTCTCTATGATCTCGCCGGGATATTGATTCGGGTCGGCGTTCATCATGCGATAGGGCGCCGCTTGTTCCAGCATACCGCGGCGCGAGAGCCATTGCGATGCAGGTGAACGATCGTACAACCCGATCTTCAATTTTTTCAGTTGCTTTGGATCGAGTTGCAAAAAATCCTGTTTTGATTTGACGTTATCCAGGCCCTTGCCTTTCGGGATCACCAGCGCGTAGGTCGACCGATAGTAAGGCTTGGTCGTTGCGACTTGATCAAATCCTGACGGCACCCCCATGATGATATCGCAGCGATAGCGGGTGCCGGGCAGCTTGAATTTGATGGTGTTGCGTATGAAACCCATGCGTTGCGGGAAGGAAAAATAGTCGAGCTTCCAGCCAAGCTTCTTGGCAAATAATTCAGCGAGTTTATTCTCGATGCCTTCGCCGTTGGTGTTGGAAAATGGCAAATTGCTCGGGTCTTGGCAAACGCGCAATATTTTATCCACCTCATCGGCGCGCGCGCTTAAGAATGGCGATATTGATAAAACTACCGCGGCCAGGGCCGCGGTAGAGAATCGTCGTAGCGCAACAATTCGAGAAACCATTCATTCATCCTATCTTCGATAAGGCAAGCTACTATTCCATCGCCGTTACTTTGGCCTTGGTGATGGCGCCGTCGGAACGGCCTTTTAGATACGCGTACAAATTGTCCATGCCTTTCATGACCTGTTCATTGGTATTCCAAGCGGGCATGCCTTTCTCCAAACGGCCATCCTTCAGGGTTGTGACAAACTCCGCCTTAGTTAGTTTCTTTATGCTTTCAAGTAATGACGGACCGACCATGCCTTCTTGGTTTGCGCCGTGGCAACGATCGCAAGCGGCGGCACGCCAAATCTTAAAGCCATCAAGGGTTTTCGCGTCGACCTTCGTGCCGTCGGCCACAGTGTAAAGATCGGTTTTTACGACGTTGGCGCTTGCGGGGGGCTTGGCTGCTTCGGTCGGCGCAGGCGCCGGGGTCGCGGCGGCCTGTGACGCCGGTTCGGTCTTTGCGGGTTCAACCGTCGCAGCGGCGGTGGCGCCGGCGGTGGCGGCGGCAACCGTTTTGCCTTTGCGTTTTTGCTTCTTTTTTTGTGCAGCCTGCACGAGTCCGCCACTGTTATCGGAACCTGCGTCTGCTAAGATGGGCGCAGCGAACGCGACAATCAGCGCGGCGATAAATAATTTCAATTTCATTTCGACTCCTTAACTCATTTTTAAGTAATAGTATTAACGTGTGCCTCGGAAAATAGTTACGCGGGAACGTATGGATTTTCCGGACTCGTTGTTTCTTGTGCGCTGACTTTACCCCAAAAAAAACGGCATCCCGAAACCGGGATGCCGCCGTCTTGCCGTTAGTACTTTGCTTCGATATTAAAGCGAGAAGATCGTCAAAGAACCACCGAGGTCGGTGTAGTCTTTGAGTTCTTTATAACCACCGACCGCGCCGAGGCCGTCGGCGTCTTTCTCCAGGCCTGCCGCCATGCCGATACCGGCCCAGCCGCCAATGCCCGAGAACACGCCCATGTATTGCTTACCCTTGTGTTCGTAGGTGAATACGTTGCCGATAATGCCGGACGGGGTACGGAACTTGTACAGTTCTTTGTTGATGTTAGCGCTATCAACACACTTCAAATAGCCTTCCAATGTGCCATAGCAGGCGAGGCCGCCAGCGGTGACGAGCGTGCCGGACCAGACCGAGAACTTCTCGGGCTTGGACTGGACGATCTTACCTTTGGCTGCGTCCCACACGATCACATTGCCCATGCCGCCGTGGCTGCCCGGCGCCGGGAACATGGACAAGGTGGCGCCAACGTACGGCTGGCCGGCGGTGTATTCAACTTTGAACGGCTCGTAGTTCATGCAGACATGGTTGGTCGGCACATAGAACAAACCGTTTTGTGGGTTGAAGGAAGCGGGCTGTTGGTCTTTGGAACCCAATGCTGCCGGGCAGACGCCTTTGGTGTCGACATCCGGACCGTTTTGCGCGGTCGAATATTTCGAAACCACTTGCGGACGGCCGGTCTTCATATCGACGTGGGTAGCCCAGTTCACAACCGGATCATACTTTTCGGCGACCAGCAGATCTCCCGTGTGGCGGTTCAGCGTGTAGCCGAAGCCGTTACGATCGAAGTGAACCAAGACTGGGGTTTTCGTGCCTTTGATATTGATGTCGGCTAGAATCATCTCGTTGATGCCGTCGAAATCCCACTCGTCGTACGGCGTCATTTGATAAACCCACTTCACAGCGCCCGTATCGACATCACGCGACCAGATGGACATAGTCCATTTGTTGTCGCCGGGACGCTGAGCGGGATTCCATGTGCTGGGATTACCCGTTCCGTAGTAGAACTGATTGACGCCCTTGTCGTAGCTAAACCATCCCCAAGTAGTGCCGCCGCCGATTTTCCACTGATCGCCTTTCCAGGTTTTCAGGGAAGAATCCGCTCCGTCGGGCGCCATCTTGCCGTTTGTCCAGGTCATGGTCTTGGCCGGATCGATTAGCATTTCCGCATCGGGGCCGACGCTGTATCCACGCCATGCCATTTTGCCATCGCTTAGGTTATATGCGCTAATGTAACCACGTACGCCCCACTCACCGCCGGAAATTCCGGTGATGACTTTGTCCTTATAAACGTGAGGTGCGTTGGTATTGACCGCGCCCAGTTTGGGATCACCGTTCTTGACAGACCACACGATCTTACCGGTCTTGGCATCGAACGCGACTAAATTGGAGTCCGCTTGTTGCAGAATGATCTTGCCATCGCCATAAGCCAGGCCGCGGTTAACGGTGTCGCAGCACATTTGCGGGATCACGGCCGGGTCTTGCTTGGGCTCGTATTTCCACACGATTTTCTGCGTGTTTAGATCCATCGCGAACACTTTGTTCGGGAAGGCGCTGTGCAGATACATCATGTCGCCAATCACCAGGGGCGAACCCTCGTGACCGCGCAGAACGCCGGTGGAAAACATCCACGCGACTTTCATGTTCTTGACGTTGGCTTTGTTGATTTGTTTGAGCTGACTGTAACGATGGTTTTCCATGTTACCGGCCTGAGCCGCCCAGTTCTTTGGATTGGCCATCAGTTTCTCCAAGTCCGCATTGGCCAGGGCCAGGCTGGGTGCAGCCAAGGCTAGAACAATGGGCAAAGAAGAAAGCTTATTAAGTGCTTTCATAGACTACCTCCTAAATATAATATTGTGTGAGGATGCGACTGCTAGTTAATTACCATTTCAACGACCAAACTTCCCTGAACCAAGTTCTCTAGGATCGCTAGACGGCCTAACATGCTCATTCGCGGCCTTGGCTTTTTATTATTGTGTGAGCTACGGTTGCTTTTGTAGCAATGTTTTCGCTTCGAGTCAATAGGGTGCGACAGGCGAACCGCGGGTGGGTAAACTACACGGCGGCAATTTGGCGTACGAATGCTGCGCTGCCGCAGAGCCCTAGTTCACTGTTTCAACGCGAATTTTGTCGCCGTCCTTAACGATCGCCAGCACTCCCGCGTCACCTTCGAAGCGCCCAAGAACATTTACTTTTGTTACCAGCCGACACTCATTTGCGCGCGATACCGGCGTCGGCCCGACGGGTAAGGCGAGCGAACTGCCTTCTACCCAAAAACAAACCGCGCCGGGGTCGAGTACCTGGCGTGCGTCGGGTTCTAATTCGACCGTTACCGGCACAGAAAAATAGACCTCCTCGCCCCAGGTGTTGGCCGCGGATTCGATCGGCAATGCGGCGCAAAGAGCGGTGGCGGTTGGCGTCGCGCTCAGCAGCGCGAAATTCACCGGCGGGCCAAGCAATACGGACGCGCTTTACTCGCAAAATTAATCCTCAACCGTGTGCTGAAGAACCGCATGGCCCTAGGCCACCCCGTGGATAGTGCGCCGCCGATGGGTATGGGGTACCGGCAAGCAGGATGCGGTTTTCGAGGTAATGAACAGAGTATTTTCGCAGGTGCTAGTGAATGTCGATATCCGTCGTCGAGAAAACCTTGTTCGACGACCCTGGGATTTGTGTTTTGCGATAGTCGAAGTCAAGCAAAAATTTTTCGGTGTCGGACGCAAATGTTTCGACAATTAAAATGGGATGATCGCGGCGCAACAAACTTTCCATTCCGCGCAGCACCGCCATCTCATGTCCTTCCGCATCGATTTTAGCAAGCCGAATCCGATGGGGAAATGAGAAGGTTTCAATCGGTAGGGCCAACACTTTTAAGTCATTAGCTTTTGGCGTTAAATGCGCCGCGTAATAATTAGACAAGCCGCTGGTCAGTGTCGGAATCGCCATCCCCAGCGCATCACATTGATCCGAAGCTGCCGCGTTGAACAGCGTGACATTTTTTTGCCGGAAGCACTGTGCATTCGCTGCAAGTAACTCGAAGGTATCGGGAACGGGCTCGAATGCGATGACGCGACCAGCATCCCCGACTAGCTCGGAAAAGCGTTTGGTGTACTGGCCGATGTTGGCGCCGATATCCAACACCCAGTCGCCCGGAGAAATTAGGCGATCCACGATCGCGAATTCTTTTTCGTCAGTAAGGAAACGATTGCTGCGAATCTGATAGGCGAAAAAGAGTCGTTTTAATTCCTGCTGGATGGGCAGCGGCAGTCGCGCGGCGATGGATTTTAGAATGCGTTTCATGAGGTCCCTCCCAGTGGTTTACTAATCATAGCAAATCGCCCGCGGCCGGGCCGCGTTAGTGATCGTCGCCGTCGTAGATCCACATGGACTGAGTGTTCCCGGCGCGCGTGAAGCCGCATTTTCGATAGAACTCAGCGGCGCGGCCATCAGCCACAAGAATATGTTGATGGAAACCTTGATATTTCGCCATGAGTCTGCGCAGGATTTCGGTTCCGATGCCGCGACCTTGGTGTTTAGGATGAACCAATAAATGCGGGTAATACACAACCAAATGCCCATCGGAAATTGCATTTCCCAGCCCGACTAAATCGTTGCCTGCCCAGGCGGAAATCAGGGCGTGTGAATCGCGTAGCGCGTTGCGCAAAGTCTGTGGCTTCTCCGCGGCGGACCAGGCATTCACCCGGTACAAGGTCACGATGCCTTCGAGCGCAAGCTCGCGCTGTTCGCTGTATTCAATTGTGTTGGCGTTCAAGGGGCGCAACTCAAGTGACGGCCAAATGTAAGAAATTTGAAAATGCGGCGGGCCGCAGATCATCGCTTCGATTGGAGAAAAAACGTGCGCATTGGTCGCGGTAGGAGAGGTGTTCCAATATTCGATAGCCTAAGTCTGTCACTTTGGCGACCAATTCATCCGGAGAAAAGTTAGCGCGAAACGGCTCACCGAGTCGGGCGACATATTTCTTCAAGGCAATGAGTTCTTTCTTGTCGATTCCAGTTAGCAGGTGATCGGACATCGAGTAATCCAGCAGTAACTCGCTACTTGGGGCCGCGTGAGTTGCAATATCGGTTAGCGTCGCAAAAATTGCTTCCGGCGACAGATAAAGCGTTGTTCCCAACCAAGAAAAAAACGCTGGTTCTTTAGTTTGGAATGCCGTTGATTGCAGCGCGTGGAGAACCGTAACTCGTTCGAAATCAGCGGGCACAAATACCAAATTGTGCGGCAGTTTGTTAGAAATACCTTGGAGGCGTTGCCGCTTGACCGCTTGACTGTTTGGGTGATCCAGCTCGTAAATGGTTAAGGTGTCCGCCAAGTCTGGTCGGCGCAAAGCCAGTGAATCCAAGCCGGCGCCGACGATAATGCATTGCGTAATTCCGCGCTTGATCGCCGCATCTAGTAGCTCATCACAGTATCGGGCGCGGCCAAGAATTTGTCCGCGAACAGGGCGCAAGACTTTGAGAAGACATTCCGCCACGAACCGATAGGCCAATCGATGCCGTGCCAAAAATCGCCACAATGGACTTGTTAAATGAATGGCATAGGGGTCCGTGAATACGACAGGCGCGTCGTAAAGTAAATGGGCGGCACGTACGGCGGCGACTACTTCGGCCGTTTTGCTTGCACGGCGGGGATTCATTGCCGCGCGTACCGACAGCGGCTTGGCGCCCGATAAAAGTCCGTCGAAACTGAAGCTTCCGTGTCCATAGTGGGTATCGAAAAAGTTATCAATTATTGTTTTGCCGTGTGTACATTCGCCCCAGCCGGAATTTTCGATTCCCGCAGTCCTCAATCGACGCAACCGACATTGGAAGTTTTACACGCTCCGACAAATATGGCAACCGGGCATGCGCCGTTGTTATTTATTCATGACGGTGGCGGATTATTTGCGCGATATCAAGCGATGTTATCGCCCCCTTGCCAGAGCCGTTTGTAATCATTGGACCCGTGATCGGCCGCACGGTTTTTTTGTTTTCAGCCACGAACGCGATACGATTTAGGCGGTAAGACGGAACCTGTTTTTGGGGCGGCCAATAGTCATATCGTAGGCGCTCGCACGGCTCTACCCTAACAAAGGCGCCAACCACTTTTCCGCCGCGGCCGTATCCCAGCTTTTGCGCGCGGCATAGTCATTCAATTGATCCTTCTCAATCTTTCCGACGGCGAAGTATTGCGCGTCGGGATGACCGAAATAAAATCCACTGACGGCGGCGGTCGGCAACATGGCGTAACTTTCGGTCAAGATCATGCCGGCGTTTTCTTGCGCGTTGAGCAATTCAAACAGCAAGCCTTTTTCCGTGTGATCCGGGCAGGCGGGGTAGCCCGGCGCGGGGCGGATGCCTTGGTATTTCTCGGCGATGAGTTCGTCATTGGCGAGGTTCTCGCGCTTGGCGTAGCCCCAAAATTCTTTGCGCACGCGCAAATGTAAATGCTCGGTGAAGGCTTCGGCGAGGCGGTCGGCGAGGGCTTTGATCATGATGGCGTTGTAGTCGTCGTGGTTTTTTTCGAACTTCGCAACAATGGGATCAATGCCAATGCCGGCCGTGACGGCAAAGCAACCGAAATAATCTTTCACGCCGCTGGCCTTCGGCGCAACGAAATCCGCTAAACAATAGTTGGCGCGATCGCTCGGCTTTTGCGCTTGCTGGCGCAGGAAATGAAACTTCGCAACGACTTTTTTGCGCCCATCGTCGGCATAAATTTCCACATCATCGCCAACACTATTGGCTGGGCAAAGCCCAATCACAGCACGGGCCTTAAGCCATTTCTCAGCCACGATCCGCTCTAGCATTGCCTGTCCATCTTTGAATACATTGCACGCGGCTTCGCCGACGATTTCATCGTCTAGGATGTTGGGATATTTTCCGGCTAAGTCCCACGTCTGGAAGAACGGCGTCCAATCGATATGTTGTGCGATCAAACCCAGAGGGTAGTCGTCGAATACGCCAAGGCCGAGTAACTTAGGCTGGGTCGGTTTGAAAGTCGTCCAGTCGAGTTGCGTTGAGTTTTTGCGTGCAGCCGCGAGGGAAACCATCGCCGGACCTTTCTTGTTCGCGTGCTGCTCGCGAACTTTGACGTAATCTTCCGCCACGGAATTCACGTAGGCGTCGCGGCCGTCGGAGGACAGCAAACTCGAACATACCGGCACGCTGCGCGAAGCATCGGGCACCCAAATCACCGGGCCCTTGTAATGCGGCGCGATTTTCACCGCTGTGTGCACCCGCGATGTGGTCGCCCCGCCAATCAGCAAGGGAATGGTGAAGCCTTCGCGCTGCATTTCCTTGGCGATATGCATCATCTCTTCCAGCGACGGCGTAATGAGCCCCGAGACACCGATAATGTCCGCATTCACTTCGCGCGCCATCTTCAAAATCCGCTCACACGGCGCCATCACGCCGAGGTCGATGACTTCATAGTTATTACATTGCAGCACCACACCGACGATATTCTTGCCGATGTCATGCACATCGCCCTTCGCCGTGGCCATGACAATACGGCCTTTCGGTTTTTGATCGCCGACGCGTTTTTTTTCCGCTTCGATATAGGGAATGAGATGAGCAACCGCTTGCTTCATCACCCGCGCCGATTTCACCACCTGCGGCAAAAACATTTTGCCCGCGCCGAACAAATCGCCAACCACATTCATGCCGTCCATTAACGGGCCTTCGATGACTTGAATCGGCCGCTCGAACTGTTGCCGCGCTTCTTCCGTATCGGCGACGACAAACGTGGTGATGCCGCGCACCAGCGCGTGGGTCAAACGTTCGCCGACGCTGGCGTTACGCCAGCTCAAATCCTCCGTTTGGGTTTTCGCCGAACCCTTCACCGTCTCGGCGAACTGCACCAAGCGCTCCGTCGCATCGGGCCGGCGATTGAGCACGACATCTTCAATCTGCTCGCGTAGTTCCGCGGGAATTTGGTCATACACGCCGAGTTGCCCGGCATTGACGATGCCCATGGTCATGCCTGCTTGAATAGCGTGGTATAAAAACACCGTGTGGATCGCTTCGCGCATCGGATCGTTTCCACGGAAGCTGAAACTCACGTTCGACACGCCGCCGCTGATTTTCGCGCATGGCAGATTCTGCTTGATCCAACGCGTCGCGTCGATGAAATCCACGGCGTAGTTGTTGTGTTCTTCAATACCCGTGGCGATGGCAAAAATGTTCGGATCGAAGATAATGTCTTCCGCCGCGAAGCCGACTTCATTCACTAAAATAGCGTAACTATCTTTGCAGATTTCCTGCTTGCGCTGAAGCGTATCGGCCTGGCCTTTTTCATCGAAGGCCATCACGATCACCGCCGCGCCGTAGCGCAATACCAGCTTGGCTTGCTCGACGAATTTCGCTTTGCCTTCTTTCAGCGAAATCGAGTTGACTACGCAGCGGCCTTGTACGCATTTCAAGCCCGCTTCGATCACCTCCCACTTCGACGAATCAATCATTACCGGCACGCGCGAAATGTCCGGCTCCGACGCGATGAGGTTCAAGAACTTCACCATCGCCGCCTTGGAATCGAGCATCGCCTCGTCCATATTGATGTCGATGATCTGGGCGCCGTTTTGCACTTGCTGGCGCGCGACATCCAGCGCCGCGGTGTAATCGTCGGCGAGAATCAGACGCGCAAACGCGCGTGAACCCGTGACATTGGTGCGTTCGCCGATATTGACGAACAGCGAATCGTCATTGATGTTCAGGGGCTCCAGCCCCGATAACCGCAGTGGTTTGCTCATGGGGTGAAAGCGCGCGGCGGGATACCTCTGATACTTGCGCCAATGGCCTCGATGTGCGCCGGCGTGGTGCCGCAGCAACCGCCGGTGATGTTCACGAAACCGGATTCGGCGAATTCCTTGATGTGGCTTGCGGTGTGTTCCGGCGTTTCGTCATAGCCGGTATCGGCGAGCGGATTCGGTAGCCCGGCGTTCGGGTGGCAACTCACGTAGGTGTCGGCGACGCGCGCCAATTCTTCCAAGTAGGGCCGCATCATCTCCGCGCCCAGCGCGCAGTTCAGGCCTACCGACAAGGGCCGCGCGTGTTTCACCGAATTCCAGAATGCTTCCGTGGTTTGGCCCGAAAGCGTGCGGCCGCTGGCGTCGGTGATGGTGCCGGAAATCATGATCGGGCGGCGCGCCTCGGGGTGTTGATCGAAATAACTGTCGACGGCGAACAGGGCCGCCTTGGCGTTGAGCGTGTCGAAAATCGTTTCGACGAGAATAATATCGGCCCCGCCGTCGATCAAGCCCTTCGTCGCCTCCGTGTAGGACGTGACCAATTCATCGAACGTGACATTGCGCGCGCCGGGATCGTTCACGTCCGGTGAGATCGACGCGGTACGATTGGTCGGCCCGAGCACACCGGCGCAAAACCGCGGGTGGCCGGGATTTTGCTGTTCAAATTCGTCGCATAGCTCACGCAGCATTTTTGCGGCGGCGAAATTCAGCTCGTAAACAATCTCTTCCAAGTGATAATCCGCCATCGCAATGGAGGTTGAGTTGAACGTGTTGGTTTCGCCGATGTCTGCACCTGCATCGAGATACTGGCGGTGAATGTCGCGAATGATCTGCGGCTGTGTTAGGGTGAGCAGGTCGTTATTGCCTTTGAGGTCGTGCGGGAAGCGCTTAAACCGTTCGCCGCGATAGGCCGCTTCGTCCAACCTATGGTTTTGAATCATGGTGCCCATGGCGCCATCCAATAGTAGGATGCGTTGGTCAAGTTGGCGGTGAAGTTGTTGCAGATTGGAAGAGGTCATTCTTAAGGAAAGCGAACGATATGGACAGAACCGATAATTTTAACATGCGCGCTTTTTCCCGCTTAGTTACGGGTGTCGGGCTGTTCCTGTTTGTTCTCAATGCAGCGGCCTATGAGGGCTTCGATCACCCACGAACCATAAAACGCGCCGGACTGAACGTTCTTGCGAAGATGCTGCTTGTCGAAATCGAGCACCTGTCGCGCTACTGGTCCTCGAAAGAACTTCCGACCATCGCGTTTGTCTCCCAAGATGAACTCAATCGGGTCGTTTGCAAAAAACCCTGCGCCGTCCGCGCCGCCTATTTACCCGATCGCGGCGTGCTGTTGACCGATACCTTGGACCCGCTCAACGAGCCGTTAGACCGGTCGATTCTGGTTCACGAATTGGTTCACTATCTGCAGGAAATTAACAACCGTTTCTCGGAATTAACCCCCTGCAAGCGCTGGTTCCAGCGCGAACACGAAGCCTACGCTGTGCAGAATATGTATCTCTACCGCATCAATGCCAACCGCCATGTCGGTGGTATGCTCGAGCCCTCAATGTGCAAAGACAATCCGGAAGAGAAAAAGTCGACGACGTTTCAGACCGAAGCGGATTTATCCAGTCTGCGGTATTGAATCGCTTCGCCGATGGGGGTGCTGGTGAAGTTGTCCTGCGAGGCCATACTCGCAAAAACCCGCGTATGATAGTTATAAAATATCTTTCTTGCCATACGTCGGATCAACCAGACCGAAGGATGTAAAGTTATGCATCAGCCGCGCTATTCAGCATTCGCATGTCGCGAAATTTCGCGGCACAAAAGGTCAATGGCTTGAATATTTTTGGCGCCTTCACATTCGGAAGTCTGATAAAGACCTTCCTACCCGGAGTCGTGTGGCTCCTCGCGCTCGGCATAGTGGAGGCCGATATTGCGCGTCTGCGCGGCGTTGATCCGTTGATCTCAACCTTTGTCCAAGCAAAAGAACAGGCGGCCTTGGTGCTTGCTTTTCCGGCGGCGATTCTGCTTGGCCTGATATCGAACATCGTCGTTTTCATGGGAGTAAATGACTGGTTGGTGCGCAATCCGGTGAAGAAGGCAAATCCCACACTCTTCGCGCTCTACGACCAATTGGTGGGTCGCATTCGTTCGCAATGCAGCGAGACACTTGCGCTCGATCAGCAGAAAGCGCGGCATGACTTCGATACCCATACCGACGTCGAACTCATCATGCTCGCGGAGCTTGGAACAACGACCTTGGCCTATGTGCGGGAGCAATATTGGTATCACTTGGAATTCCAGATGAATTTGCTGTTGTCGCTCGTTGGGCTATTCGTCGGGGCTGCGCTTAATACCGGGCTTGGCCCGTGTACCGGTATATCATTGCTTTTAAATCTGTTTTTATACTTCCTCCTATTCCTCGCCATGGCCGCTTTGCTGCTCACCGCAGCGCGTAAAAACTACGCTCGGCATATATCGAAAATGCTGAGTCTCATGGTGGGCGTCCTGTGTCAGAGGGAGAAAAAAGCATCCGCATCGTGGTTCGATACAAGAGCACAAACAGAGGCGGAAAAGGCATCTTTGCTCTTTATGAAATTTCTCAAGCGTGTACACTGAAACGATGCGGACATATTTTTTTGACCTTGACGGTGTGCTTGCCGACGCGCGACCGGGGCTGTTTCTATCGTTTCGTGCCGCGTTAAAGGCAATCAGATTACCCAACTTGCCAGATAGCGAACTCGAGCGATTTCTGGGGACACCGCTCCCTGAGATGTTTCGTGTGCTCAAACCCGATATCACCGGGCCCGAGATTGCGGTGGGCATTAAGGCGTTTCGTGCCATATACGAAACCAGGGGGATACAACAAAATCGCTTGTATCCCGGTGCGTGTGAGTTGCTCCAGGCGGTCGCCGCGCGAAACGGCGCCGCGTGGATAGTGACTTCAAAACCCGAACATCACGCGCAGCAAGTGGCGGAACTGTTGGGACTGCGTCAGTATGTCCGGGGTATCGTCGGTGCGGGATTGGATGAGACGGACACCAAGGCCGGTCTTATTGCGCGAGCGCTCTCCCAGGCCGCTGTCGAAAGCGACAATGTCATCATGCTCGGTGATCGTCACTACGATATTTCGGGCGCGCTCACGAACGAGGTATTGCCAGTCGGGTCGCTGTGGGGGTATGGTTCCTATGCAGAGTTGTATGACGCGGGCTGTAGGAACTTTGTACGTTCTCCGAGCGAATTCCAAGCAACGTTCGTTGAAAATGAGCATGCCGCGACCCTGGAAGCGCGACGCAGGATCGCGTGAAGGTCGGAACGGCCTGCTAGAGATGGGCGCTGTGGGATGCTTGAATCCTATTTGTGTAAGATATAGAAGTCGTGACTTGACCTTACAGACCGTGTCCGACCGCTATCGAGAAACAGCGGACGCTGGATGCCCTGCCCAAAGGGGTCGTCCGCAATTACCGGGATATGTCCTTAAACGTTCGCAGCGAAGTGGACAAAGTTCACTTCATCTGCGAACTTAAAACTCGCATAGCATATGGCCACCGATCGCGATGCACGCAATTCCTCAAACACCGCACGCACCAGGCCTTGAT
Source organism: Pseudomonadota bacterium (assembly GCA_031371465.1). Classification (GTDB taxonomy): domain Bacteria; phylum Pseudomonadota; class Gammaproteobacteria; order Burkholderiales; family JALYOK01; genus JALYOK01. Next base: position 7,393 of record JANMJR010000292.1, on the reverse strand, counting down.
TCTCAGACGCCGTGTCATCGCGCATCTTGTGGCGTACCAACCCCGTTTTCATAGGCGTTCTCCTGAAGATTGACCTACGGACCGGGGCAGCACTACTTTGCGCGCATGCGATTGTTCCTGGCGTTGTGTTCTACCTCGGCAAGTCCAAGCACTTCCAGGACCGGCGGTACGTAAACTCCGAAACGTCCGCGTAGACCCTTTTTTAGCCCGTACCAGCCATTTACCGGATTGGTCGGTGACCGGCCCCACGCTTCCACGGTCCCTGCTGCAGCGGGTTTCTGTTCGTCGGCGCCGCCTAGCGGCATCCAATCGCCGTGTTGCTTTAACATCCCGTGTAGATCCTCAATGCAGCGCGCGCGATAGCGTAACTGCGTTTTACCCACTTGCGCGACCAGTGCCGGCGGATCGGCTGATTCATCGAGATATGCCTGATACTCAGACGTACCGGGCGGCGTCTTCAAGGTCCACGGATCGCTGCGGGTACCGGCCGAAATTCCCTTGTTCATCCCAACTCCTTTCAGCTTCGTTTTTGCGGTCTGATGCATATTTCTGGCACATTCGCCGTCAGCAGGCGCGCCGCGTCGGTACCCTTGGGCCGTGACCTCTCGCCCACCGTCCATTGCGGGTTAAGCTACGTGATCACTTCCCAGAACAATCCCGCGACGGCGACAAAACCCAGCGTGAACGCCACGGTTCTCACATAGGGAATGCCGGTGAGATAGACCATGGCATGCACGACGCGCATCCAGAAGAAGAACATCGCCCAGAAGGTGGTCATCGCATTGGCTTTGCCAGCCAGGTGAGCGACGATCACCATCGCGGCAAAGGGCGCGAAGACCTCGACGCCATTCAAGTAGGTGCGATCGGCGCGCTTGCCCCAATTTGGCAGCGGGCGGGGTGTTGGATCAGCATAGTTGGCAGGCTTCAAGAAGCCGTTGGTGATGACTTGCGCCACCACGTAGGGGATCCACAAAGCAGCAGTCAAGATGGCCGTGTAGGCGAGATATCTGAGGTCGATGGTCATAGTTGTTCCAGTTTAGGTTGACGTTAAGTACCAGTCGAAATTCTCCCGTTCATGGCCCACTTTCCGCTTCGCGCTTGAGGTCTGATGCATATTGTTCGAATACGGGACCGAAGTCGGGCAAAGAGCCTTTGATCATCGGCAGCATCAGTCCCGCCAGTGTCTCTTGCATCGAGAAACGCGTCGTGCCGCCGCCGTTTTCCGTTAGCGTAAAAACGCGGATCCCTTTGAACATAGGCGCCATCCCATCGCTCCACACCATCCGGCGGCAAGGCTCGAATTCGACAACCTTGGGCTTAAAGGTTCTATTGGGCGCGATCGGCACGTGCACTTCGAGTTGGTTACCGGGCGTTATGTTGCCGGTGATGCGCGTGACCGTGGTGTTCCATCGCGGAAAATCCTGAGCATTGGTCAACAGGCTCCATATGCGCGTCGGCGTCGCGCGAATATCGATATCTACCCCATACTGCAGACGAAAGATGCTGGATTGCTGACGCGAACGACCGGTCGCACTCATGGAACGTCCTTTAGAGATTTATCCTACTCAAGTCCTAACACCCAGAAAAACTGCGCGTTGCTTGGCTCGGCGGCGTGGTTCTTAAGTTACCGCTGCATTGTCTAAGGAACGGCGGCACGTAGCGCCGACAGCACGGCATCCCAGGAGCGCCCGAAGATCAGAGCCCGCTTATCCCACAACTCGGCGCTGCTTTCGCTGGGCCGGTGGCTCACGCTAACCCGAGTACCGTCGGACTCAGCCTCGAAGCGGATATCGACTTCGGTGGGATGGCCTGCGTCGGTGCCGACAAAGAAGTCCAGCACTAGGCGGTGCGGTGACTCCCACCGCCGCACACGTCCGAGTTCCAGCTCTGTGCCGTCGCTCGCGCGTTCATAGAAGCGCCCGCTCTCGAGCAGGAAAAGCGCGCTGTTTGGATCATTCAGGTGGCGTCGATCCTGGGGCCACCATTGGCCGATCTGCGCGGTAAACAATTCAAACGCCTGCGCGGGTGGCAGCGGTAATAACACCGATTTGCTGATCACTTGTTCTTCTTCGCGAGTGCCTGTAAACGATTAAGCGAAGCACTCCAAAAATCATCAAGAAATTCGCGTACCGACGCGAAACCTTGCACTCGAACCGCATAGAGATTAAGCGTTCCCACTTCGCGCATTTCAACTAGCCCCGCTTTCGCTAGCACCGCCAAATGTCGAGACACGGCCGGGCGGCTCACCGGAAAGCGTTCGGCAAGCTGCTCAACCGATAGCGGCACATCACGCAGTTCCTGCAGAATCGCACGGCGTGTGGGATTGCCAAGCGCGTCGAGGGGTTGCATATCTTAGCCGACTATTCGTAACATTATTGTTACTATAACATTAACTTTACGACAATTGAAATACAAACGCGGCGCGAGTACGCGTATCGCGTGAACTATTCACGAAAACTGGGTGGACGGCTTTGAGATCGAGAATTTGCAATGGGGATTTCCTGTATGGCCACACATTAGAATAGAGCGGCGAAAACTGAGCGACAATGTTGCATGCTATTTAAGTGGTTGCAAAAACTTTGTCTACGATGTGATTCACACTCGCCGTTCAAAAAAATCGGTGACGTCACAGCGCGATCCACTGCAGTCCTTCCGAATCAGCAGCACCAACGACCGCTGTTCGAATAGAGGGTCGACTGTCAGTTTTTCTTCTGGAAATGCCCATCGCAACCGCCTATCTGAACGTCACAGTCCAAATAGAACAGACCGTCGCAAGAACACTATTTTTCAGTGCAACAGACGAATACAATGCGGCAAATCTTTAAATGCGGAATTGCGCGTATTGATCGATTTCACGGACGTTAGAAGGTCGTGGCGGCGGCGACTTAGCCTTTACGAGGCGCATTGCTCGACGACGTGGGCAACGCGGATTCGTTTTTATGGCCCCATTTGTGATCCCGTACGCTTTTGCCAAAACATGGCGCGCGCGGTCATAGTTGCTAACGAGTCAACATCCGATCGATCAATGGCATGGGCTGTTTCCCGATTCGATCTTGAATGTTTCTACTGTTCATGTCGCTGGACATCGTGGATCAAATCGGATCGAAACGGGTGTTCACGTTTTATCGGAATGCGTGTCCAAATTGGAACGGAATTATTCACATTCGGTTATCGCGCCAGGAGGCAATGGCCCGAGGCCACTCAGTAAGGGTGCGGCGCTTCAGGCATGCCCTGCCACACGCCGCGCTACATATGGCGTTCAGCCCCGGCCGCGACATCGGCTAGGGCAATTCGACGACCGCAAGTTGCCGTTGGATGATGCGCGTCTTGCGCAGCAGACCGCGCGCATTGCGGTTCTTGTCGTAATAGCGCGGGTTCGGCACCATCGCTGCGAGCTTGGACGCTTGCGCGGGGCCTAGTTGCGCGGCGCTGAGCTGAAAGTAATGACGTGCGGCCGCCTCCGCGCCGAAAACACCGTTGCCCCATTCGATGACATTGAGGTAAATTTCCAAGATGCGTTGCTTAGTCATCAACCGTTCCAGCATTAAGGTAATCAGCGCTTCTTCGCCTTTGCGCCACGGGGTGCGGCGTCCCGAAAGAAACAGATTCTTCGCCAATTGCTGCGAAATGGTCGAACCGCCAGCGACGATTTTGCCTTGCTTGGCATTTTTCGCCATAGCGCGCTGAATACCTTGCCAGTCGAAACCTTCGTGGTCGACAAACTTGGCATCTTCGGCGGCAATCACCGCGCGCTTCAGGTGATTGGAAATTTGGTTGTAGGGAACCCAGCGATGCCGCAACTCGGTGCCGGGATTCTTTGCCTGCATGATCTCCAACCGCTCGTTCATAAAGGCGCTGGTGGACGGATTGTGCTTGACCCACCAAGCGACATGCGCCAATAGCCAAAATTGGTACAGAATCAGCAGCAGGACGATGAAACCTGCGCCGATCCACAGCCAGGGTTTAAAAAACATTAACTTGGAACGTTTTTCAGTTTCGCAAACACCGGCTGGGTGGCGGGCCGCACACCGCGCCAGATAAAAAACGATTCCGCCGCTTGCTCCACCAACATGCCCAAGCCATCGGTCACTTTATCGGCGCCGCCGTCGCGAGCGAACTGCATAAACGGTGTGCGGCCCTTGCCGTACATCATCTCGTACGCCAACGAGCCACGCGCAAAAATATCGTGCGGCAACGCTAAACTTGCACCGGCAATGCTGGCGGAACTGGCGTTAATAATCAGATCGAAGACCTGACCTTTCAATTCGGAAAAAGCAACGGCGCCGAGTTGAATGCGCTTAAACAACGAAACCTGCAAATAACGGCTGATGAGCTGCGTCGCTTTCTCCGGGGTACGGTTAACGACGGTGAGACTTTTCGGCTCTTCTTGCAGCAGCGGATAGAGCACGCCGCGGGCGGCGCCCCCGGCGCCCACCAACAACACACGCTTGCCGCGAATCGCAATAGCGTTATTTTGCGTAATGTCGCGCACCAATCCGACGCCGTCGGTGTTGTCGCCGACAATACTCTCGCCAACGAATTTCAGCGTGTTGACCGCGCCCGCATCTAGCGCGCGCGGGGTTTTCTCCGTAGACAGTTGGAATGCCTCGAGCTTGAAGGGCAGCGTGACATTGAGGCCTCGGCCACCGTGTTTTACGAAATATTCAACCGCCTCGACAAAACCATCCAGCGGCGCAAGTATGGTGTTGTAATGCATGTCTTGCTTGGTCTGCTTGGCGAATTCGGCATGAATGGCCGGCGACTTGCTGTGCGCGATAGGATTGCCGATAACGGCATAACGATCGATCATGGGCTGGTCAATAGTTTTTGCAGTTAGCCTTGCTTCCACGGCAGGCCCGCCGCACGCCATCCGCCGACACTATTGCGATGGCCGTTGGCGTCTTTGTCGCCCTCGAATCCTTGCAGCACGTTGTAACAATCAAGATAGCCCGCTTGCGTTGCCATCGCCGCCGCAGCGTGCGACCGCGCGCCGGAACGGCACAGAAACATCACCAATGACTCTTTATCGACTTGCTGGTGCAACGCGTCCATGAAATGGGGATTGGCTTGACCGCCGGGATAAGATTGCCACTCGATTTGCACCGAGCCGGGGATAAAGCCGACCCATTCCCACTCGGCGCGGGTGCGCACATCGACTAGTTTCGCCGCGGGCGCTTCCTGCAATAAAAGTTGCGCCTCCACCGGCAACAGCGCCCCTTCGTAAGGTAAGCTCATGTCTTTCGCACGCTGTTGCGCGACCTTCAATGTTTCAGAAATCTTGCTCATTGCCCCTCCGTGATCGTGCTCGGTTTGCGCTGATTATCAAGGATTGTAGACTGTAATTCTACCAACTATCGCAGCAACATTGCTGGGGCAAAACCGCAATAACAGCCTAAACTAGACCTTGATGCTTATCGCTGCGCTTTACACCACCGGCTACGCCCTTCGTGGGCTACTGCTTTCACTGCTATGGATTGGCCTGGCCCTGGGCTGCGGCCTAGCCGTGCATGAATTGCTCTCCTCGGAATGGCAAGCGGATTATCTGTCGAAAAAAACCAAGCGCCTGACCTTCAAAGTCGCTGACGGCCCGAGCCCGAGCATTCGCTTTCCCTCCACGGGCCCATTCGACGAACGCTTCGGCTATGCGAATTTGGCCAGCCTGAGCAAAAACTTAGTCGCGCGGGATTTCGATATCGTGAAACAAGCGCAAATGTCCCCGGATTTGCTTGCGCTGGTGGATCGGCGCATTTACCCGCCCTATCGGGAAAAAACCCAGACCGGCTTACAGATTTTCGATTGCGGCAACGCCCCATTATTTTCCGCGCGCTACCCGGAGCGCACCTATGGGAATTTTTCCACCATCCCGAAACTTCTCGTGGATTCGCTGCTATTCATCGAAAATCGCGAACTCCTGGATACCACTTACCCTAATCGAAATCCCGCCGTGGAATGGGATCGTTTCGGCAAGGCGCTAATCGATCAGGGTATTAGCGTGCTCTTGCCCTCGCACGACACACAAGGCGGCAGCACCCTGGCGACGCAAATCGAAAAATACCGTCATTCACCCGACGGGCGCACCTCCTCCGGAAAAGAAAAACTGCAACAGATGGCGTCGGCATCGTTGCGCGCGTATCTGGATGGTCCGGACACCCGTGTGGCGCGGGAGCGCATCGTGCTTGACTACTTAAACACCGTGCCGCTCGCGGCACAGGCCGGTTACGGCGAAGTAAACGGCATCGGCGACGGCCTGTGGGCTTGGTATAGCCGAGATTTCAGCGAGGTCAGTCAACTCCTGCAACAGCCGGTCGGCAAAGCGGATTCAGCGAAGCAGGCCCTCGCCTATAAACAAGCGCTGTCCTTGTTGATTGCCGAGCGGAGACCTTCGGATCTGCTGAATGCCAAGGCGGCCGTATTGAATGAACTAGCGAACACTCACCTGCGTTTGTTAGCGCACGCAGGCGTGATTACACCCACGTTTCGCGATGCCGCACTGGCGGCGGAGCTGATTCTACGCACCGATAAAGTGGTGACACCGCCGCGCGCGTTCGCGACGCAAAAAATGGCGATGACGGTCCGCACTCATCTAGGCGGCCTGGTCGAGACAACCCGACTCTACGATCTGGATCGTCTCGACCTTAGCGTGCAAAGCACTTTGCATAAAAGCCTGCAAAAATCGGTCACCGACGTGCTTTATCAACTCAAAGACGCGAGCGTGACTAACGCGCTGGGCCTGAACCAAAAGCAATTGCTAGAAAATGCCGACCCGGCAAAAGTCGTCTATAGCTTTACCTTGTTTGAGCGTACCGACCAGGGCAATCTGTTGCGCGTTCAGACCGACAATTACGAGCAGCCTTTCGACATTAATCAAGGCACAAAACTCGACCTGGGCTCCACGGCAAAATTTCGCACGCTGGTCACTTACCTCGAAATCATCGCCGCGTTGCATGAACGTTTTGCCGATACCTCCAAAGAAGAACTCGCCAAAGTCGAAGTCGATCCGCGCGATGTGCTAACGCGCTGGGCAATCGACTATCTTAAAACCAACGGTTCCGGCGATCTGCTCAGCATGTTGGAATCGGCGATGGACCGCAATTACTCCTCAAGCACCGCTGAAGAATTTATCACTGGCGGCGGCGCCCATCACTTCGATAACTTCAATGCTGCGGACGACGGCCAGATCATGCCGTTGCGCGAAGGTTTTCGCAATTCCATTAATCTGGTGTTCGTGCGCCTGATGCGCGACGTGGTGCGCCACTACATGTTTCAAACGCCGGGCTCGTCGGCCAAGCTTTTGACCGATGCCAATGATCCGCGGCGTAAAGATTACTTGACGCGTTTCGCCGATCGCGAAGGCCGAATATTCGTGCGCCGGTTCTTGCAAAAGTACCGCGAT
>JANMJR010000281.1:0-7959 GCA_031371465.1 Pseudomonadota bacterium | reverse complement strand
AGGTTAAAGCTCATGGCTCATCGTCTAAAAATTGTCGTTCAAATTTTTGCCAGGCCGCAACTAGGTCATGCCGGACGAGAATGCTCTGGAAGCGAGCCGAGTCGAGTACGCCCGCTTCGATGAACTGGAGCAGACGAGCTTTGTCCTTGGCGCGTCCGGTCTGGAGTGCGATTGCGGCGAGGTGCTCCGCGGTAAAGACGCGCGTGGGGGTTCCGTCTACGTCCTTGACCACCGCTTCTTTCAGCGCTTCTTCCACGAGCGGTGTTCCCGGTGGCAGGAATTGGACAGGCCAGCCAGCGATGACGATGTATTCGCGCTCATTCGCGCAGCCACGTGCTGTCAAATAATCGTATATGCGTTTCGGATTGGCAATAAGGCTGCCGGGAGCCGGTTCAATAACGACAAAAATGTCCACATCAAGCGTCGCGACCGGCTCCAGATAAAACGTCGCCCCCACCGCACCACCGATGGCGTAAGGTTCAATCACGCCGTCGGCCTGCATCTGGTTGACGACGGCGATGACTTCTTTGATATTCATATTCGTAACATATCACGCGGCTAGGACTTGATTCAATTCATCGAGCAACGTGGGTAGTTGTGCACCGAAGAGTTGATGTGCCTTGCCCAAGCCGCCACGCTGATTGAACGGTGAGAGTTCCAAATCCTCCGACTCGATGCTTAGGCTCGTTGCGATGCGGTCGCGGATAAGGTTGAGCCACGCAAGTTGTTCGGGCGTGAACGTTACGCCTGCCTTGGCTTTGGTGCTCAGCCATGCCTCGTAACACTCGGCGACCGAATCGGCGAAGGGTGCGAGCACGGGTTGCTGTTCGAGCGCGAAGCGCACCAGCGAAACCAGATCGGCGAATCGGCAGGCGGGGTTTTTCTTGATTATAGGTCTTGCGGACGCGCTCGGCCGCCCCTCACCCTGACCCTCTCCCCCAAGGGGGCGAGGGGATTGTCCCGCTATCTCGTAGGCGTGCCAGAGATTGGTGACAGGTTGCGTGCCGAAGTTGCCTTTCAATTTCGCCTCCAGTTCCTTCAGCATCGGCTCGGTGAGGCGCTGCTTGTAGGGGCGGCTGTAGAGAATTTGCAGGGCAGCGATTTCGGCTTTGTGCTGTTCAATGTAATCGCGGAACGATCTCAGAAGACTCGCTGCCTTTTCCTTCGCGGCGGCATCAAAGCCCTGGCTGAGTACTGTGTCCACAGTAACCGTATCGATGGTTTGCTCGGCGTCCTGCTTGGCCTTGGCGAGGGCATCTCGCAGGGCGGGCACATCGAACGGGGCGCAGGCTGCGTCGGCCAATTGTTTGCCAGCATCGGCCAGTATAGTAGAAGCGGCGTCCCGCCGCTTATTCTCCCACTCGCGATGATTGCGGATGTATTCGTCGAACTTCTGCAACGAAGCGGGTGACCGGACAATATGGTCGAAGGACTCCTTTTGCCAAACCGGACGTTGGAATGCGATGGATGAATATTGAGTCGGATTCTCTTTAGCAGCCGTGTCCAGGCGACGCTGATGGAGCTTGTCCCAACAGTCTTGTAAGCGGCGTCCCGCCGCTTCTACTTTGATGATCTGTTTAGCGGTAAAGCTTTTCCACGATTGCAAAATGTCGCTAAGATCGTGTCCGGACAGAGGGGTCACCAGAACGTGGACGTGATTCGAGGCGACGACAAATTGCCCGAGAGCGTAGCGCTGGCCGTCGAAATGGTGAAGCGCATCGGCGACCAGCGCTTTGCATTCTGCTAAGTCGAGAACAGAGGAGCCCGTTCCTTGGTCCAGCCACTCCTCGATCGCCGCCGAAAAGCGCGTATGGTATTCCTTTTCAGCCTCTTCTGAGAGAGGCTCGGGATGCGTCGCAAGCCACTGGTCACGTTCTTGCATCCATTGCTGGAGTCTTACTTGGGGCAGGGAATCCACCAAGCGGAACGTCACGAAATACGTGGCGCTATCCTGTTTCCAGTGGGGAAGATTGGCTTGGGTCGTCGTGACCGGTACGTTTGGGTCGAAAAAGAAGGCTCGTTCGGTGGCCCAGATGGATTCTTGCTCCGACATTAAGCGGCGGGACGCCGCTTCTACCATGTCGGGGTCGATGGCCCGGAGCAGCGTGCCGGAAAGTTCAGACAACGACCTGCCGCCGGAGAGTTCGGCGAGCTTCTTGGCGTCGTCGCGGGAGATTTCGCGGTCGAGCCGCGCGAGGCGTCCGGCCAGCGTGGTGAGGGTGTCTTCGTCGCGTTTGCCGAGGGCCACGCCGAGCAGTAGTTTGTCGAAGGCGACGGTGCGCTGGCGTTCGAGGGGGCGGGAGTCGGTTTTGTCGCTCTCGCACACGCCCACGGCATCGACGATGACGAAGTGCGTCTTGGCGCGAGCATCCGCGCCACTCACGGCCTGCAAATCGGTGGACGTCAGCACTCGTGTGCCGCGGCCTTTCATCTGCTCGAAGTAGGTGCGGCTGCGGGTGTCGCGCAGGAACAACAGGCATTCGAGCGGCTTGATGTCCGTGCCGGTGGCGATCATGTCCACGGTGACAGCGATGCGCAGTTGCGGCGAAGTGCGGAACTCTTGGATGAGCGTCTCGGATTTTTCGTAGCGCTTGGTCTCGGGGTTGTAGGTCTTGTAGGTGATTTTCTTGGCGAAGTCGTTGCCCTTGCCGAACACTTCTCGGACGAGATGCACCGTGTCCTCTGCGTGCGAGTCATCCTTGCAGAAGATAAGCGTTTTGGGCACAAGCGTGCGGCCGGGAAACAATTCCGTGAACACGGCGTCCTTAAACGCCTGGAGGACGGTACGGATTTGTGACTTCACCACTATAGAGCGGTCGAGATCCTTAGCGGCGTAGGCGAGGTCTTCGTCGAGGCGCTCCCAGCGCATGGCGCGGGTCTCTTTGCTGCGTTTGTCCACATAGAAACCCTTCTCTACTTTGCCTCCCTGCTCCGTCACCTCCGTGCGTATGCGGTAGACCTCGTAACCGACGTTGACGCCGTCGGCGACGGCGCGCTCGTGGTTATATTCCATCACCAGGTTTTGATTGAAGAAGCCTATGGTCTGCTTCGAGGACGTGGCGGTGAGGCCGATGAGGAAGGCGTCGAAGTATTCCAGCACCTGGCGCCAAAGTCCATAGATGGAGCGATGACATTCGTCGGTCACGATGAAGTCAAAGGCTTCGATAGGGATAGCGGCATTGTATGCAACGTCCTTTGGGCGATCATCCGCGATCGCGATTTCGTAGCCGGATTTTTCGTCGAAATCTTCGTCGAGTTCCTCGCTGCGCAGGATCGAGTAAAGGCGCTGGATGGTGCAGATGGTCACGCGGGCGACAGAATCAAGATTGTTGGAGGTGAGATGCTGAACGTTATAAACCTCGGTGAACTTGCGGCCGGTGTCGGGCGCGACAAATTGCTGGAACTCCGCCATCGCTTGACGGCCGAGATTGGCGCGGTCTACCAGAAACAAGACGCGCTTCGCTCCCGCGTGCTTGATCAGTCGGTAAGTGAAACTGCACGCAGTGTAAGTTTTGCCCGCTCCGGTAGCCATCTGGATCAGCGCACGCGGATGCGCGGCGGCGAAGGAATTTTCGAGATTCGTGATTCCCTCGACCTGACAGGCGCGGAGATTTTGCGCGGGCAGCAGATGGGCCACGGGCATGGCCGCGAGCCGGCCACGAAGCGTTAAAGGCTCCGTGAGCCACGCAGCAAGGGTTTCCGGGCGATGAAAAGCGAAGACGCGGCGGGAACGCGGGGAAGGATCGCGTTCGTCGCGAAACATAGTTTCAACGCCGGTGGATTCGTAAAGGAACGGTAGCGAGCCAGGCGTGATGGATTGTATGAAATCCGGCAAGTTCACCGCGTAATGGGCGGTCTGCTCAGCGACACCAGTCAGCAGCACACCGACTTTTTTCGCCTCAATCACGCCGACAGCTTTGCGGTCCACGAGCAGAAGATAATCGCAGGTACCGGATTTAAGCGGCGCTTCACGTAACGCGATACCGCGTCCCACGCTAGGATTGAACTGTTTGTAATTCTGGACAGCCCAGCCACTCGCAACGAGTTGCTCGTCGATCTGCTGGCGGGCGCGTTGTTCGGGAGTCAATTCAGGCATGACGCGTGTTGTTCATGTTGGTCGCTACGAACTTTAGGACCCGCAGCTGTCGACGCGGGGATATCCCGCAGGATATGTCTATCTTCGATGAGTGGATGACCGAAATTTTCCCAGCTTTCTGACTTTGATTCATGCAGCGCTTTTTTCTTTCCCAGTCCGGTTCGGAACTACAACTTAATGAAATTTATAATCGCTTAAGTCGCCAGTTTATCTCTACAAGGCGGGATGCTATGGGCGCTTTTTCCTGCATCGATCGAACTCTATCAGCATTCACCGATGATTGCATACTGGCCAAAAGCGATTGCGTACCGTTTGCGCCGACACCAGTTAGTCACCGTAGTAGGTGAAGATAAAAAGCCATGTTAACGGTTTCGGTAAGCGATATCTTGCGTGATGGAAGTTTTCGGCTTTGCCAGAAGCCGCATTCAGCCTGCCTCGTGGCACGGCATACCTGGAACGCCGCGCCCCTCTTGCCTGTTAGGCAAATACGTTCGCGGAAGTTTGTTCGTTGAGCTGTGAGTGATGTGCGGCGAAACTCTGCAACGGTTTCGAATTTCCTTGACCCAGAATAATCACTCGATCCGCCGACGCGATGGTTTCCGGGCGATGGGCAATAATCAAGCGCGTGAGTTTGAGTTGGCGGATGGCGTCGTTGACTTGCCGTTCGCGGGTAACGTCGAGGTGGCTGGTGGCTTCGTCGAGCGCCAGAATTTTCGGCTGCTTGTACAGCGCACGCGCGAGCAGCACCCGTTGTTTTTGTCCGCCGGAAAGCGTCGTTCCCATGTCGCCGATCAGGGTGTTGTAGGCCATCGGCATCGCAACGATATCTTGGTGAACGCAAGCGATCTGCGCACAAGTTTCGATTCTCGCCTGATCGGCTTCGGGATCGAAAAAGCAAATGTTATCGGCGAGCGACCCGGCGAACAGTTGATCCTCTTGCATGACCGTGCCGATCAAGTTTCGATACGCGGCGCCGAGTCGCTGCACGTTCTGTCCGCCGACCTGCACTTCGCCTTCGGTCGGTGTCAATAACCCCAGTACGATTTTCAGCAGCGTGGTTTTGCCGCAGCCCGACGGACCGACAATCGCGACCGACTCGCCCGCTTCAATTTTGAGATTCACGCCATGCAGCACCCACGGCTCGGCATCGGAATAGCGGAAGCTCAAATTGTTGATTTCGATGGCCGCGGATAACGGCGCCGCCGACGTCGCGTCGATCAATATCTCCTGTTCCGGCGCCGTCAACGCGATATCGGCGACCCGATCGCTGTGCAACGCCAGCATTTTAAACTCGATACCTTTTTCGATGAAGCTCGTGACTCGCGTGGTGAATTGCTGTTTATAAGCCATAAACGCTAACAACATGCCGATCGAAAAACCACCGTCCAGCACCAGCGCGGCGCCCAGCCAAACCACGGCGATGTTTTCGATGCCGAACAGGCTGCCGTTTAAGGTGTGGAACACGATGCCGAGTTTTTGCACCCGGATGCCGGCGTTAAAATTATCCACCAATAGATTTTCATACACCGTCCGGCGCTGAACTTGGCGATTGAAAAGCTTAACACTCTGAATGCCGCGCACGGTCTCAAGAAAATTGGATTGCTGGCGGGCGGCGTGTCCGATTTGCTCTTCTTGCGCTTGCCGCAGCGGTTGATACAACGTCAAGCGCAATACCCCGTATAGCGTGGCTGCAACGCATACAATCAACGCCAACTTCCAACTGTATATCAGCATCATCAGGCAAGTGACGATGGCCATCATGCCGTCAATAATCGCTTCGATGAAGCCGGTCGTGAGCGTGCGTTGGATTACGTTCAGCGATTCGAATCGTGACGCGACATCACCGAGATGTCGCTTCTCGAAATAGTTCATCGGCAGCTTCAGCAAATGTCGAAACAAATTGCTGACGAGCTGCAAGTTCAGCGTGGTGCCCAATACCATCAACACCCAAGAGCGCACGGCGGTAATGCTCACCTGTACCAATGCCAGTAACAAGAATCCTGCCCCCAGCACGGTCAACAGATCGCGATCTTCCGACACGATCGCATGATCGGTCACCAACTGCATGAAAAACGGGCTGACGATGGCGAATATTTCCAGCGCGGCGGCCAGCAGGAAGACTTGGGTCAGGGTGCGCTTTGCGCCGCTGAGTCGTCCCACCAATTGCGACAAGCGAATCTGTTGCCGTTCTTGCCGCGGCTTGAATTCGTGAGTCGGCAACATTTCGAGCGCGACGCCGGTGAAATGTTTCGACGCTTCGGAAAAACTCACATGACGAATGCCGCGACCGGGATCGTGCAAGGTGAGTTCGTTGCCCTTAACCTGAGTGAGCACGACGAAATGGTTAAAATCCCAATGCAGGATCGCGGGCAACTGCAGTTTATCGAGTTGCTCCAGTTCGACCTTGAGAGGTCGCGATCCCAGTTCGAGCCGAGCGGCGATTTGGATCAATTGATTGAGCGTCGCGCCTTTCAACGAAATCGAATGTCGCCGACGTAAAGTGGCAAGGTCGCTGCGATAACCGTGATAAGAAGCAACCATCGCCAAACAGGCGAGGCCGCATTCCGCTGCTTCCGTTTGTAAAATAACGGGCGTTGTACGGCGGCTGGAAAACTGCAGTATAGAGTTCATCGATCAAATCTTTTTCGTGACACTCAACAACGGATCAAACACCCAGTCGATAATGCGGCGGTGATCGAGCCAAATATCCGCGTCCAGCAACATGCCCGGCTGCAACGCAATTTGTTGGTTGTAGGCTTTGACCGCTTGGGCATCCAGCGCCACCGTAACGCGATACACCGGTTCTTGCGGGGCGATCGGAAGTTGCGTGTCGAGCGCTGTGATGAGCGTTCTGGAAATCTCGGTAATACGCCCGCGGTGACTACCGAACCGCTGGTAGGGAAATGCTTGGTAGCGAACGGCCACCTGTTGGTGGGCGGCGATGAAGCCGATGGCGCGGCTGGGCACCAGTAACTGCGCCTCCAGCGTGGCCCCAGTCGGGAGTATCGACAACAGGGCACTTTGCGGTTGCGCCGTTTGGCCGCGCTCGGCCAGAATTGCGGTGACGGCGCCGTCTGCCGGGGCGGTAATGACGATGGTGCGGCGCGCTTCATATTCCGTGAGTTCCTGTTCAAGTGCCGAGATGTCGCGCTCAATCGCAGAGCGCTGATTGGTCGCGCGCAGATCGCCGGACGTTACGTCATGGCGCAAGGTATTGATGTCGCGCTCCAGCGCGGTGCGGGTGCGCAGCAGTGCTTGCTGGCGCGCTTGTTGTTCCAATAGTTCTTCGTTTTTTTGCTGCGCTTGGGCGGCCGATACGAAATTGTTTTTTATTAACGTGCGATAGCGCGCCAGGTTTTCCTGGGCGCTGGAGACGCGCTGTTGTTGTATTCCCATTTCGCCGCGCAGTTGTTGCAGCTCCAACTCCATTGCGCGTATTCGCTCTTGGGTCGATTGCGTTTGCAGGGAATCGATGGCGCCTTGCTTGGCGAGTTCTTTCTCCAAACTCGCACGGCGTTGTTTGAGCTTATCGATGGCCGCGGCTTGGGTTTCCGGGCTTTCGCGGGAACTGCGTTCCGTCGATAGTACAAATAGGATATCGCCGCGCCTGACCAGCTGGCCCTCTTTCACATGCTTCTCGATCAGGGTGCCGGCTAGCGGTGCGTACACTTTGATCAGTCCTTTGTCCGGCGTCAGGTACCCCGTGACGTGGGTCTTGCGCGTGTACTCGGCGCTGAATGCAAAGACCAACACAGCGGCGGCGAACGCCACCGCGAAAATCGTGAGCAAGGAGAACGATATGGGACGCACCAGTACGACGTCGCCCAGGGATTTTTCTCGACTAAAGTCGAGGGCTTCGCGAC
>JANMJR010000276.1:0-21501 GCA_031371465.1 Pseudomonadota bacterium | reverse complement strand
CGTTGCAATCCGCACCGCGCGACAAAAACGACGATAAAGTTTGGAAAGTTATGGAGGGACGTTAGCTATGGCATCACTGAATCGAGTTATGTTGATCGGCAATCTTGGCGCCGATCCCGAAGTGCGTTATTTGCCGAGTGGCGACGCCGTCACGAATATTCGCATCGCCACGACAGAATCGTGGAAGGACAAAGCCAGCGGCGAAAAGAAAGAGGAAACCGAGTGGCATCGGGTTTCTTTTTTCGGCAAGCTTGCGGAAATTGCCGGGGAATACTTGAAGAAGGGCAGCGCGGTCTACGTCGAAGGGCGGATCAAGACGCGTAAGTGGCAAGACAAGGAGGGCCAGGATCGCTATTCCACCGAGGTGGTGGCGGATCGTATGCAAATGCTCGGTTCGCGCGGCGGAATGGGTGCGCCGTCGGCGGGCGATACGGGCCAGGAACATCCGGACGAACGTTCGGCCGGCGCTGCGTCGGCGCCAAAATCCGCCGCTAAAACCGGCGCGAAATTCGATGATTTCGAGGACGATATTCCGTTTTAGTGAGCAATAGTGATGGTGGTTCTTGAGGGAGTACCTTGATGAAAATCCTGCTAGCCGATGATCACACTTTGTTCCGCGAAGCGATGTTGCATCCCTTGGGCCAATTGGATGCGAACGCGGAGATTTTTCAAGCCGGAACGGCAACCCAAGCCTTGGCGCTTGCGGAAGGCAAACCGGATCTCGACCTGGTGCTGCTTGATCTAAACATGCCCGGCATGGACGGCCTTACCGCCGTCATGACTTTTCGCGACCGCTTTCCCGATCTGCCCTTGGTGGTGCTCTCGGCGAATGAGGAGCACCACGACATCCAGGCGGTATTGGATGCCGGGGCCATGGGTTTCATACCAAAGTCGTCGAGTACCCAGGTGATGCTCGGCGCCCTACGTCTGGTGTTATCCGGTGGACCATACATTCCGCCGATGCTGCTGCAGCGCGCGCAGTACGCCATCGACCCGCCGAACAACCGCGGCGCTCGTCCCGCGGCGACGGTCGGCGGGGCAGAGGACATGACGCCGCGTCAGTTCGAAGTGTTGGAGGTGCTCGCCCAAGGCCTATCGAACAAACTTATCGGCCGCAAGTTGAATCTAAGCGAAGGCACCGTGAAGGTTCATCTGGCCGCGATATTTCGCGCCCTTGATGCGAAGAACCGTACCGAGGCGGTGATTAAAGCGCAGGATCGGCTGATCAAAAAGTAACTTGCTGGATGCCTGGAGAGGCAATGGCAGCGCGGCTTTCCAGGCACTCAACCCGGTCGCATGCGCTGCCTGGCTAAACGGTTTGTGGCGGTTTGCTATTTTCCTCAATGGCGCGGCTGAGGGTTTCGCCCAGTTGTGCGATCACCACCGGCTTGTGCAATAGCTTGAGCTTGCTCTCGCGCACTTCGCGCAATTGCGCAACGCCGCTGTCGCCAGTCACCAGCACCGCAGGCAAGGTATCTCTTGTAACTGCGCGAATCTGCGCGATGGCGTCGATGCCGGTGGCGTCGCCGCGCAGTCGATAGTCGGCGATGACCAGATCGGGCGGGCGATGCCACTGCTGGATGTGCATGATCGCGTCGTCCACGGTGGCAACCGCGATCACTTGACAACCCCAATCGGACAGCAACAGGAGCATGCCCTCGCGCACGGTCTGATCGTCATCCAGCACGACAATGCAACAGCCGCGCAAGTTCTTGATTTGTTGTTTGCTGTTTTGCGTTGCGTCCAGCGGAGCAGGCGCTGCTACGCCGCGCGGCACGGCGATGCTAAACACCGAGCCTTTGCCTACGGCGGAGCGCAATTGGGTGTCGCAATCGATAATGTTTTCAATACCCCTGACAATCGCTAGGCCCAAACCAAATCCTTTGCCGCGGTCGCGTTCAGGATTATCGATCTGATAGAACTCCTGAAATATTTTCCCCTGTTCCTCGCGGGAAATACCCAAGCCGTTGTCGCGCACCTCGAGACGGACGCGGCCATCGCGCTGCTGTCGGCAGGCGACCAGCACGGTGCCGCCTTCGTTGGTATAACGTACGGCGTTGGCGACGAAGTTTCGCGCGACGCGTTCGAGTAGCATAGGATCGCTGAACAGAATTAAGCTCGACCCACGCACGCGCAAGGTGATATTTTTTTCGCGCGCCGGCGGCGTGTAGTCGGTACGCAATTTATCCAGCAACTGGTCGGCACGAAAATGGATCGGCATTGCTTCGACCACGCCCGCTTCAAACTTGGAAATGTCGAGCAATGAGTTGAACAATGTTTGCAATGCTTCGACCGATGCATTGATGTTGTCGACGATGCTGCGCACTTCCGGATAGTAGATACGTTGGCGTAACGCCTCGGAAAACAAGGCGATTGCCTGCAGTGGCTGGCGCAGATCGTGGCTGGCGGTGGCGAGGAACTGAGATTTGGCGCGGGTCGCCAGTTGCGCCTCTTCTTTGGCGCGTTCGGCTTCCTGGGTTGCGCGCTCGGCTTTGGCCATGGCCGATTGCGCGGCCTGCGTTTGCGCCTTGAGTTGCTCTATCAAATCGGTGTTTTCATGTCGCATGGTCAGGGATTCAACGACAAAGCGATTCTGGCGCCTACCGAATCCCAAGAACGCGACGAGAAACAGGCTACAAACGGCCGCGATGAACCAATTGATCGGCTTGTCGAGCGTCCCATGAAGAACGATGCTCGGCACGATCAGCGCCGTGGCAAAGACATAAAACGCCGGCAAGTAGTAACCGATTACCGATACGCTGCCAGCGCACAGAGCGAATAGGCAGCCCAATAAAAACATCTGTAGCGGCAGTGACTCGGGAACAAACATCAATATTCCACTACTGCCCCAAATGGCGCCCGCGCCAGCGGATCCGATCAAGAATCGCCATTTCCAGCGGTCGATCGCGTCAATCGTCGGCAGTTGTCGACTGAACCTCAACGACCAAAAAGTGCGCGCCGCGGTGGCGCCATAAAGTATCGCCAGCCACCACAATAACTTTGTGTGGGAAACGTCTTGCCACATGACCACCACGACCAGCAATCCACCGAAAACCGCCGGGATGCTGCCGGATACGTATTCTCGATAAGCGTGAACGATTTGGTCGTACAGTACTTCGCGGGCGCGCCCTGGAGGGCTCGATGACGTGTTGGCAATGGCGCGAGAATGCCGGGCGCTCACGCTGGCGCTGAGGGCCGAGAATGGCAAGCGTGGCGGTTTAGCTCGGCTGCCACGATTAGCCGCAATCGCTGCAACCGTTCGCCCTCGGCTGCGCTGCCGACGCATTGAGCGCGAGCGCACGCAGCCGCGAGAACGACGCGGCGGTGGGCAAAAAATCTTCATCTTGAACCAGGTTAATGATCTCCTCGATCCATTCCTGCGTTCCGAGCCAGCCGGTATCGGCGACTAAATCGAAATGCTGGTCATGGCTAGGGCATTCGATGCCTAAACCGACTTGCAGAATGGCGTAGGTTCTGGCTTCGCGCAGGGTGATTTCCCGGCGCGCCTCGGATTCCTTGCAATCATAGGCCGTCGCGAAATTTTTCGCCCGTCGAACAAGGGGCGCACGCACACGGATGCGCGGAATATGACTAATCCCGGCTAACAGATGCGGAGCGAAGGGGCTGAGCAGCAACATGCAATTTTTTTGCGCCAGAAATAGGATTTCCGTCGAGATTATCTTCCCAATTTTGTGCAGTTGCCAGTCCTTTTCATGCGCGACGGTATGGGGTTCGGGCCCAAAGCCGACGGACGGTATGGCAAATCCGTGCTGCGCTAAGCGTTCCAGGACGTTGCTGTGATCCAGCAATGTGAGCCCTAAACGGCGCGCGACTTGTGTGGCGATGAGATCTCCGTCACTACCGATTTCCGAGGCGAAAGCGATGACTGGCATGGTTTGCACATAAGCGTTTGAGAATGGGTGTTATGCCACAGCGCGCGAACGCTTTATATACGTCTTATGGCTAGGTCTGAGCGGCTCTACTACTTTCGACATAGGCCAAAAGTTGTAAGCCGTGAAAACCCCTTGACGCGTTTATCTATGTGCTCAATAGTACGATTCATTCTAAGGATGCTCGTGGCCGTTTATTACAAGACCTTGCTTTCCCGTGCGGATTTCATGCTATGAAATTGGGCGGAATTCGCACGCGTATCTTGGTGATCGCCTTAATGCCGGCGCTTATCATGGCGATCGTGCTGGGCGTCTGGTTCGCCTTTGTTCGCTGGCAGCATCCGCATTTTTTTCTGCCCGAACCTGCCGGGGCGTTGCCTGGTTCGGCTTGGGTGATCGGCGTGTGTGTTCTATGCTTGCTGTTCGGCGCGCTGGCGGCGCGCAAGATCGGCGCGCAAATCGCCCGCCCGGTGACGAATCTGGCGCGCGCCGTCGAACGCATTGGCAAGGGTGATTTCGATGTACACTTTCCATCCGGCTCCGGCGGCGAGTTGGCGGTGCTCGAGTCCGGAATTGCGGACATGGCCGCCAAACTCAAGCACGGCCAAGAAATACTGGAGCAGCGCATCGAAGAAGCAACGCGCTTGCTCACCGCGCAAAAAGAAGAAGCCGAACGGGCCAATCTAGCTAAATCGCGCTTTCTTGCGGCAGCCACTCACGACCTGCGCCAGCCGATGCATGCCTTAACCCTTTTCGTCGCCGCGCTGAAGGAGCGTATTCACTATCCGGAAGTCAGCCGCATCGTTCACAACATTGAATCCTCGGTCACGGCAATGCAGGGGATGTTCAATGCCTTACTCGATATTTCGCGCCTGGATGCCGGCGTGTTGCAGGCGCATCCGCGGGATTTTCATTTGCAAGATCTGTTTGATCGCTTACGCATGGATTTTATGCACCATGCGCAAGTAAAAGAGCTGCGCCTGATCGTCGTGCCAACGCGGGCGATCGTGCGTACCGATCCGTTGTTGCTGGAACGCATTTTAATGAATCTGATTTCCAACGGCATTCGCTATTCCGTCAAGGGCGGCGTGGTCGTGGGCTGCCGTCGCAGCAAAGGCGGATTGCGTATCGAAGTGTGGGACAGCGGTAAAGGTATTCCCGAACATCGGTACACGGAAATCTTTCAGGAATTCGTCCAACTGAATAATCCCGAGCGCGACCGCAACAAAGGGCTTGGCTTGGGGCTGGCCATTGTCGAGCGCATGGCGCGATTGTTGGGGGCGCCAATAGAAATTAAATCCACGGTCGGGAAGGGTTCGGTGTTTTCCATTAAAGTGCCCCGTGGGAATGCGAAGCGCGTGATTGAAGAGACTGCGCCGACGATCACCGTTCGGCGCAATGAACTCAAGGGCGCGCTGGTGGTATTTGTTGACGACGAGTTAACTATTTTGGAAGGCATGGATGTCTTGCTGCGCGACTGGGGCTGCCAACCGGTAATCGCCGCAACGGCAATGGGCGCCTTAGCCGGACTGGTCGAAGCGGGCCGCCCGCCGGACATTATCGTCAGCGACTATCGGTTGCGGGAACAAGAAAATGGTATCGAGGTGATTGCGAAAATTCGCGAACACTACGGGATCGACATTCCCGGGATATTGGTCAGCGGCGATACCGGTCCGGAACTATTGCGCGAGGCCAAGGAAAAAGGTCTGCGAATTTTGCACAAACCGGCGCGTCCCGCCAAACTGCGCGCGTTGATTGACCATTTGGTTAATCGTCCCTTTGGCGCGGGAAACACATCGAATTACCGCGCGTCCTTGTCCTAGGTCAGCCCCTGGATACCGGGTGGCCTAGGGCAAGTGGCTCGTGGCATGGCATCGTTCGCAAACCGCAGCAGGTCAGCGTCGCAGGGCAGTCTCCAATACGCGCGCCACATGAATGGCTTGACGCCCGGCGCCGTCACGAATCTGTTGGCGGCAGCTGACACCATCGGCAACTATCGTGGTGTGCTCATCGCTCGCGCGCACCGCGGGGAGTAGATTGAGTTCGGCCATTTGCATCGATATGTCATAGTGTTGCGCGTCAAAACCGAATGAACCGGCCATGCCGCAGCAGCCCGACTGAATGGTTTCCACTTGCAGATCCGGAATCAACCGCAGCACACTTTCGACCGCGCCCATGACGCCAAAGGCTTTTTGATGGCAATGGCCGTGTAGCAATACCTGTGATGGATATACCGGATAGAGCGACAATTGCAGGCGTTCGTTCTGCTGTTCTTGAAATAAAAATTCCTCGAACGTGAGTGCTTGTTTCGCTAATAACTCGGCGTCGGCATGGTTCAACAGGGCGGGAAATTCGTCGCGCAAGGTGAACACGCACGACGGCTCCAGGCCGACGATCGGAATGCCACCGTCAAGGTAGGGACGCATCGCGCTGACTAAGCGTTGCGCTTCGTGTTTCGCCTGATCGATCAGGCCGACGCTTAAAAACGTTCGTCCGCAGCACAACGGGCGACGACTGTCGGCGGCGCGTGGTAGGTGGGTGTGGTAATGGGCGGCGCGCAACACGCGCAGCGCCGAGCGGGCGTTTTCCGGTTCAAAATAAGTAGTAAACGTATCGACAAAAAGCGCAACGTCACGGCCGACAATGATCGGCGCGTGCGGCGAGCGGTTTAACCGGAAATAATCTGAGCGCCAACGCGGTAACGGCCGCCGCGCGCTCAGTCCAATATGCCTTTCGCTCCAGCGAGCGAACGTCGGAACGGCGTCGCGCAAGTTGAGCAGGCGACTGAGCTTCGCCGCGTATGGCGCGTAGCGCGGCAGATAGGCGATGAGTTTATCTTTGCGCGACAAGCCATGGCGTTGTTGCTGCTGATGCAAAAATTCGATTTTCATTTTTGCCATGTCGACACCGGTCGGACATTCGCGCTTGCAGCCCTTGCATGAGACGCACAGATCGAAGCTTTCGCGCATCGCCTCCGACGACATTGCGTCGGCGCCAAGCTGACCGGATAGCGCCAAGCGCAAGGTATTGGCGCGGCCGCGCGTGGAGTGCTGCTCGTCGCGCGTCACGCGATAGGACGGGCACATCACGTCGGCGTCGAACTTGCGGCAATGACCGTTGTTATTGCACATTTCCGCGGCATGGGCGAGGGAGCCGTGGGCCGACCAATCGAGCGCCGCTTGAATCGGAATATGGGCATAACCGGGTTTAAAGCGAAACAAACTCCGATCATCTTGTTTGCTCGGCCGCACGATCTTGCCGGGATTCATCAGATTCAATGGGTCGAATAATTGTTTTACTTCCGCCAAGGCCGCAGTTAAACGCGGCCCGAAGAACGGTGCGATCCACTCGCTGCGCACCAAGCCATCGCCGTGTTCGCCGGAATACACGCCTTTATATTCGCGCACCAGTTCGCAGGCTTCTTCTGCAATCGCGCGCATCTTGTGCGCGCCGTCTTGCTTCATGTTGAGAATCGGCCGAACGTGCAAGGTGCCGACGCTGGCATGGGCATACCACGTGCCGCGCGTGCCGTGTTTCTCGAACACCGCCGACAGCCGTTGTGTGTAGTCGGCCAAATGTTCCAGCGGCACGCAGCAATCTTCTATAAAGCTCACCGGCTTGCCGTCGCCCTTCATGCTCATCATAATATTGAGACCGGCTTTGCGCACGTCCCACAGGGCTTTTTGCCGGCTCGCATCGGTCAATTTAACGACCGAGTTAGGCAGACCAAGATCAGCCATAAGTTCGCCAAGTCGATGCAGTTGAGCGATCTGCTCGGTTTCGTTGTCGCCGGAGAATTCCACCAACAGGATCGCGTCCGGTGTGCCGATTAACGCGGCATCGATGATGGGTTGAAAGGACGGATTGTTGCGCGCCAGATCGATCATCGTGCGATCCACCAACTCGACCGCGCTGGGATTAAGTTTCACAATGTGTTGGGTCAACTCCATTGCCCGATAAAAAGTCGGGAAGTTCACCACGCCCAGGGTTCTGTGTTTTGGCAGCGGCGCGAGCTTGAGTTTTAAACGCTTGAAATAGGCCAAGGTGCCTTCGCTGCCGACCAATAGGTGCGCCATGTTCGGCCGCGCGGTGGCATACCCGAGTGGATCTTGCGGCTCGAGAATATCCAAGTTGTAGCCCGCGACCCGGCGCAGTAACCGCGGAAAGCGCGCGCGAATCTCATCTGCTTCGCGCGTGGCGATGGCGCGAAATCCGTCGACGATATCGCGGTAGCGGCCCGCCGTGGTATGACCGTCCAACTCGGAAAAGCACGCGACCGTGCCATCCGCCAGTATCGCCTCGATACCTTTGACGTTGTGCACCATGTTGCCGTAACGAATTGAGCGGCTGCCGCAGGAATTGTTGCCCGCCATGCCGCCGAGCGTGGCCTGGGCGCTGGTCGACACGTCGACCGGATACCACAGGCCGTGGGGCTTAAGGTAAGCGTTCAATTGATCGAGCACAACGCCGGGCTGAACAATAATTTCCGTCGTGCCCGGCTCGAAATCAAAAATTCGGTTGAGATATTTGCTGTTGTCGATCACCAGCGCCGGGCCGACCGTTTGGCCGCATTGCGAGGTGCCGGCGCCGCGCGGCAGAATAGGGATTTTTTCGTCGCGCGCAATTTGCAGAGCAATGGCTGCATCTTGCTCGGTTTTTGGGACGACAACGCCGATCGGATCGATCTGATAAATCGATGCATCGGTCGCATAACGCCCACGCGAGGCCGCATCGAACAACACTTCCCCCTCTATTTCCCGGCGTAGCCGCTCGCCTAGGGAAGCTCTGAATAAGTCCGATTTCGTCATGATTCTGCGTTGCGAACAAAAAATATCGCCTTACATATCATGCATATGCTGCGTCGATATTTTTTGTTCGCGCCTTGTCTCATTTAGAACTTGAACTTATTCAGAACTTCCCAAGATTCGATTGAATAGTCACCATTGAGCGATAATATCACCGAGCAATCTAACCCAAGAGCGAATTTCATGAGCTACCCCAGCGGCCGTCATTTCCTGCAAATACCCGGCCCCACGAACGTGCCGGATCGCGTGCTCCGCGCCATGGATCGCCCTACCATTGACCATCGGGGTCCCGAATTCCAACAGCTTGGTTTTGACGTGCTGGCGGGCATGCAGGATGTATTTCAAACCCAACGCCCGGTGGTGATTTACCCCGCTTCAGGCACCGGCGCGTGGGAGGCGGCGTTGGTGAATACCTTGACGCCCGGCGATAAAGTGCTGATGTTCGAGACCGGTCAGTTCGCCGCCCTGTGGTGCGACCTGGCGCGGCGCCTTGGCTTGCAAATCGAACTGGTGAGCGGCGATTGGCGTAGCGGCGTCGACGCCGCCGAAGTCGAACGGCGCTTGAGCGAAGATCGCGATTGCTCCATCAAAGCCGTGGCCGTCGTGCACAACGAAACCTCGACCGGTGTCACCAGCCGCATCGCGCCGATTCGCGCGGCGATCGATCGTGTGGCGCATCCGGCCTTATTGTTGGTCGATACCATTTCATCGCTGGCCTCGATCGACTATCGCCACGACGAATGGGGCGTCGATGTCAGCGTCGGCGGCTCGCAAAAAGGCTTGATGCTGCCGCCGGGATTGAGCTTCAATGCCATTTCCGACAAGGCTCTGGCGGCGAGTCAAGCATCGACTTTGCCGAAATCCTATTGGGCCTGGGAGCCCATGCTCAAGGCCAACAAGAACGGATTTTTCCCCTACACGCCCGCGACAAATTTATTGTTTGGATTGCGCGAAGCCATCGCCATGCTCAAAGCGGAAGGCCTAAAAAAAGTCTTCGCGCGTCACATCCGCCATGCCGAAGCCACGCGCCAAGCCGCCGCTGCCTGGGGACTGGAAGTGTTGTGCAAAAATGCCGCCGAATTTAGTCCCAGCCTAACGGCGCTGCTGATGCCCGCGGGCCACGATGCCGACACGCTGCGCAAAGTTATTCTCGAACGCTTTGATATGTCGCTCGGCATGGGTTTGGGCCGGCTCGCCGGAAAAATATTTCGCATTGGCCACCTCGGCTATTTCAACGATTTGATGTTGGCAGGGACGCTAAGCGGTGTGGAAATGGGTTTGATTGCGGCGAAAGTACCGATCGAACGCGGCGGGGTGAACGCCGCGCTCAGCGTTCTCGCCGCGTCGGAATAAAAGAATTCTGGCTTCGCGCCTTGTAAAGGAGTATAACGCCACAATATCTAAAACATCGATCATGTCTTTGGGATCGCCCTCGCGTATCACCTCTTCTGCGGTGCCACCCCGGTTCAATTCCATCGTCTTGCTAGATTCCTAGCGCAATTTCGCGTCGGGCAATGCAATACTCGGAGAATATTATGTCGACAGGCACAGTCAAATTTTTTAACGCCGCAAAGGGTTTTGGTTTCATTCAAGTAGATGACGGCACAAAGGACGTCTTCGTCCACATTTCCGCCGTGGAACGCGCCGGGCTTGGCACCCTCAACGAGAACGACAAACTGTCGTTCGACGTGGAAAAAGGCGATAACGGCAAGGTGGCCGCGGTCAATCTGAAGAAAGTTTAATTTTCGCGACCCAGTAGTCGTTTCCCGGTCGCGCCCGCAACATCTGTGAATTCGCCTACACATGGCCGCTGCCGGCTGTGTCGGGCGAAGGCATGGCTAACAGAGGACGAAACATGGCGAAAGAAGAAACCATCGAGATGGAAGGCCTCGTCAGCGAGGTGTTACGCAACACGCAATTTCGAGTCACACTAACGAATGGCGTGGAGATCACCGCTCACGCCTCCGGAAAAATGCGGCAGCATCGCATTCGAATCTTAGCCGGCGACAAGGTTACACTGGAAATGTCGCCGTATGACCTGAGCAAGGGTCGTATTAATTTCCGTCATAAAGACGAAGCCGCCGCAGGCCGCATGGCGCCACGTCGCCCATTCAAGCGCTAACGTCGAAACCATTGGCTTGGGCGGCGAGCTCGTACGGGGTCGCCTGAGGCTAGCGGCTGGCCCCAGGCGACCGTCTTGCAGCCCGATGCCCAAAAATTATTTCTGCGGATAACCCAATGTGCCCAGTGCGACGCGCGCTGCGCTATAAGCCAGCCATGCCATCAATCGTTCCAGCAAGGGGCGTTTTTTCCATTCTTTTGGGCCGACGGGAACGGCGCCGTCTTGAATCGCGGCGATCAGGCTGTGACGCAACTGGGCGCTGAAATTTGCGTCGCGAACGATGATGTTGGCTTCGCGTGAAAGCATGAAACTAAACGGATCGATGTTGCTGGAGCCTACCGTTGCCCAATCGTCGTCGATTACGGCGACTTTCGCGTGCATGAAGCTCTTGTGATACTCGACAATCTCGACGCCACCGGCGAGGAGTGAGCCGTACAGTGCGCGTGTGGCGTGATGCAGCCAGCGATATTCCACGCGGCCTTGCAGTAATAATTTTACTTTCACGCCACGCGCGGCGGCGGCGACCAAGGCGCGGCGAAATCCCACTCCCGGAAAAAAATAGGCGTTCGCGATGAGGATGTCGTGGCGCGCGTTTTCACTCGCATCCAGCTAGGCTTCTTCGCTATCGTCGCGGTGGCGCAGGTTGTCACGGATGACCAGCGCGGCGAGGTGGGTGCCGCGTGGCGGCGCCGGCGGCACCCTGGGAAACATGCCATGCTTGCGCACCCGTACCCGCGTCCATGAAAGCATCAGCCAGAGTCGATGAACTACGGGTCGCAGTTCTTGCACCAGTGGCCCGACCAGTTTCACCGCATAGTCGTAGCGCGGCGGCGTGTGGTGCGGAGTGTTGATATCGTCGATGATGTTAATGCCGCCGATGAAGGCCGTGTGGCCGTCGATCATCGCGATTTTGCGATGCATGCGGCGCAGCCGATGACGGCGGAAACTGAATTGCAGCGCCTCTTGGCGATAGATGAACACTTCCGCGCCACTGTGTAACAAAGCGTCGGCCATTTCCGCTGGAAATAAATCGCGGCTGCCAAAGCCATCAATGACCACGCGCACCACGACATTACGTTGCGCGGCGCGGCGCAATGCGGCAGCGATGCACTGACCTGCCGTGTCGTTGGCGAAGATGTAGGTCTCTAGATGAACTTCAGTTTGCGCCGCGTCGATGGCCGCTTCTAACGCCGGAAAAAAATCCGCCCCATTTTTTAGCAAGGTAATGAAATTACCTGCGACGTAGCGGGGCGCTGGCACGTCGCGTTAGGCGCGGCTGACGTGCGCGGACAACGCCGCATGGTCGGACAATCTCGACCAGGCTTTTCCCTGCATCATGCGCGCGCTTTTCACGCGCAGGCCGCGTACATAAATTCGATCCAAGCTTAACAACGGCAATCCCGCCGGATAACTGCGCGCCGGCCGGCCACGGGTCGATTCGAAGACTTCATGGACGTCAAGGCGATCTCGCAACAAGTGGCTGAGACGCTCGCGCCAATCGTTAAAATCGCCTGCAATCACCAGCGGGGCGCCGTGCGGCACCATGCGATCGATGCGATCGCATAGTGCTCGCGCCTGTTGTAGCCGCCAGCGTGAGAAAAGACCCAGATGCACACACACGCAATGCAAGCGCTGATCCCAACCGGGAATATTCAGCTCACAATGCAGAAGGCCGCGTCGCTCCAACGGATGAGCCGACACGTCTTCATTTTCCCAACTCACAATTGGAAAGCGACTGAGGATGGCATTGCCGTGATGGCCTTCTTCGTAGACCGCGTTTTTGCCATAAGCGAAATCACCCCACACCGAGTCGGCGAGGAATTCGTGCTGCGGCGCCGTCCAGAGCGTATGGTTCAATCCGTGAGTTTCATTCGAGCCCTGCACTTCTTGCAGAAAAATCAGATCGGCATCGAGCATGCGCAAGCGATCGCGCACGTCATGCAAAATCGCACGCCGATTGAAATTGGAAAAACCTTTGTGGATGTTATAGGTTGCGATCTTAAGGGTATCGATCATGTCGCTTCTTTTCGCTGCAACGATGCATTCGCCCGGCCCGCATACTGCGGTAACAACAAAATGGCCTCGCGATTGCTCCAGGAAAACACTTTTTCTGCCGCTTCCTGCCAGGGCAACCATGCATATTGTAAATGTTCGCGCGGTGCGATGGTGACGGGAATTGTTTTTGGCAAAGTCAGGCCAAACACATGCTCGGTATTTCGCGTGACTCCCGGTGCATAGCGATGACGCCACACGGGATAAATCTCATACTCGTTTTGCTTTTGCCAATCGAGCAAAACGTAATCATCAGCTTCGAGTCCGGTTTCTTCCTTGAGTTCGCGAACCGCCGTATCGCGCAATATTTCCCCATCGACGTCTTGGCTGCCGGTCACCGATTGCCAGAAACCCGGTCGATCGGCGCGTTCCAGCAACAGCACCTCCAATTCCCGGGTGTGAATGATCACCAGCACCGAGACGGGGATTTTATAACGCGTCATTATAGGCGATTCATTTTTTGTTAACATTAGGAGGCAACCCACGGAGGAATAGATCATGACCCTTAAGTCTGCCACGTCCGCAATGAACAAACCAGTGCCCGATCAACGGTCGGCCAACGGCAAGTTTTCCGTCAGCCACGCCGCGACTAGCGAATTCAAAGTCGACGGTCTACGCCCATTTTTCGCCTATCGCGATTTGGGTATTATGGACGCGACCCACGGCCGCTATGTCGCCCATGTCATCCGCGCAGTTCCCGGCAAGTCCGTCGAGTCATGCTGGCATCGCCACGAAGCGGATTTTCAAATGGTGTATGTCCTCAAAGGCTGGATCGAATTCGACTACGAAGGCGCCGGCAAGCAACGCTACGTAGCCGGGTCATGCTTCCATCAACCGAAGAATATCGGCCATATTGAGTTGGGGCATTCGGACGATATTGAGATGATTGAGATTGTGGCGCCTGGGGATTTTGTTACGACGGAAGATGCATAATTGCGATACATTTTTTGCCTATCGCGAGAGGCAATATTGACGAGGCGTTCGGTCAATGTGTTACCTGCGACGAGTGCCTGTGAGGATTTCCAGTTTGGTGCGCATCGCGCACGCGGGTCTGGTCGCTGAACCATATGAAATTGCCTGTCCGCGTGCGCTGTGCGCACCCTACGCCTGCTTACGCATGCTCAATTACATTGCATGAAAGATGCGAAAGTTCATAATCGTAGGTTTATTCGGGCTTTCTCCTACTTGGTTAGCGTTAACGCTTGTCATCATGGGTAGTTTTTCATCGCGATCGTACGACTATTGGGCGGTAGCACCGTGGCTAGTAATTGGGTCTATTCCCTTGACGGTGATAACCTACTTTCTTGCACGATTGATACTTCGTATCATCAATGATTAACGGGTAGTTCGTCGGTCGGAAAAGCGAAGCGCCTTCCGACGAATGACGGTAGCCAGATTTCGCCATCGTTTGCGCGTCGACCGAGTGCGTTGTTTGTCGGGTTACACCCGCCCTACATTTTTCTTAACCAAGCCACGAACCGCTTCTATCTTGCCTCGTGGCACGGCATGTTCCACGAATCAATATCTGCGCGCCTTCCGGTATGATGCGATCTCGACTTGTCATTGCGAGGAGCGTTCTTTGCGACGAAGCAATCTCGTTTCTCTGTGGCTCAAAAATCGAGATTGCTTCGTCGCTTCGCTCCTCGCAATGACTGGAACAAAAACGGCTCGGTGCTGATTGACGCTAAGCATTTCCCTCAGTCCGCGCCTTTTCGGCCTTCGCAAAATCCAACATCCGCGTAATACACAGCTTTGCTTTCCGGCTGATTTCCGCGTCGATGTGAATTTCGTTCTTGCCATTTTCCAGCACCGACGCGAGATTGATTAGACCGTTCATCGCCATCCACGGGCAATGTCCGCAGCTCTGGCACGTCGCGGCGTAACCCGCCGTTGGCGCTTCGATGAAATTTTTCTCCGGCATTAATTTTTTCATCTTATGCAGGATGCCGTTGTCCGTTGCGACGATAAATTCCTTTGCGCTGGAACGTTGCGCCGCTTGGATGATGCCGGTAGTGGACCCGACGGAATCGGCAAGGCGAATCACGTTGTCCGGCGATTCCGGATGGACGAGCACCTTCGCGTTCGGATGTTGCACCTTCATTTCCGCGAGTTGCCTGGCTTTGAATTCGTTATGGACGACGCAGGAGCCTTGCCACAACAACATGTCGGCGCCGGTTTGTCTTTGGATGTATTCGCCGAGATGTTTGTCGGGCGCGAACAGGATTTTTTTGCCTTGCTCGTGCAAGTGTTTGACGATTTTCTCTGCGATGCTGGAAGTCACCATCCATTCGGCGCGCGCTTTCACAGCGGCGCTGGTGTTGGCGTAAACGACCACGGTGCGATCCGGATTCGCATCGCAAAACGCGGCGAATTGGTCCGGTGGGCAACCTAAATCGAGCGAGCATTCCGCTTCGAGATCAGGCATCAACACCCGCTTTTCCGGATTCAGAATTTTCGCCGTTTCACCCATGAAGCGCACGCCGCAAACGATGATGGTTTTGGCCGGATGGTTGTGGCTAAAGCGCGCCATTTCCAGCGAATCGGACACCACGCCGCCGGTTTCTTCGGCGAGGTCTTGTAAGTCCCCGTGGACATAGTAGTGCGCAACGATTACGGCGTCTTGGGCTTTCAGCAGGGCTTTAATGCGCGCTTTGAGTTCGCCGCGCTCTTTCTCGCTTGGTTCAACGGGGGCTTTGGCCCAGGCTTCGGCCGTGGAGAGATTGGGGTGTTCAAAGCGGACGCGGATGGGGGAGAGGGATGTGGTCATGTTTCAATTCCTAATGCATTTATTTGTGTCATTCCCGCGAAAGCGGGAATCCATTTTGCCTTTGAAAGTCAACATGGATTCCCGCCTACGCGGGAATGACAAGAGGTGAGGGCGGTGGTTTCCTTCGAAATCAAACGCCCGTATAAGCCGTCTTCACTGTCGTATAAAACTCCGCGGCATAGCGTCCTTGCTCGCGTGGGCCGTAGCTCGACCCTTTGCGGCCACCGAACGGCACATGGTAATCCACACCCGCCGTCGGCACGTTCACCATCACCATGCCCGCTTGCGCTTTGCGTTTGAAGTGCGTGGCGAATTTCAGTGAGGTGGTGCAGATGCCGGAGGACAAACCAAATTCCGTATCATTGGCCACCGCCAGCGCTTCCTCGAAATCCTTCACGCGCACGACGTTGGCGACCGGACCGAACACTTCTTCGCGGCTGATGCGCATTTGGTTGGTCGTCTCGGTAAACAGCGCCGGCTGCATGTAAAAACCTTTGTGCTCGCGCTGCAATAAATCTCCGCCGAAGGCGAGTTTGGCCCCTTCTTTTTTGGCGATGTCGATGTAGCTCATGTCCTGATCGAGTTGTGCTTGATCGACGACCGGGCCAATGTCGGTGCCCTGTTTCATCGCGTCGTCGATCTTCAAAGTTTTCAATTTTTCGATGACCGCGGCGACGAATTTATCGTGAATGCCTTGTTGCACGATAACGCGGCTGGACGCCGTGCAGCGTTGGCCCGTGGAGAAAAACGCGCCTTGCACGGCGCAGTTCACCGCGGTGGCGAGATCGGCATCGTCCATGATCACCAGCGGATTTTTGCCGCCCATTTCCAACTGCACTTTCGCTTTTCGTTTCGCCGCGGCGTCTAACACACGCCCGCCCGTCGCAACCGAGCCGGTGAAGCTGATGGCGTTCACTTGCGGATTGTTCAGAATCACATTGCCGACCACGCTGCCCGAGCCCATCAGCAAGTTGAATACCCCAGCCGGCAATCCGGCGCGGCTGATGATTTCCGCCAACGCCCATGAACATCCGGGCACCAAATCGGCCGGCTTTAACACCACACAATTGCCGAACGCCAATGCCGGCGCGACTTTCCATGCGGGAATGGCAATCGGAAAATTCCACGGCGCGATAATGCCGACCACGCCAACCGGTTCGCGGGTGATTTCTACGTCAACGCCTGGGCGCACCGAGGCCATTTTCTCGCCTTCAATGCGCAGCGCTTCGCCGGCGAAAAACTTAAAAATGTGTCCGGCGCGAGTGGCTTCGCCTATACCTTCTGGTAAGGTTTTGCCTTCTTCTCGCGACAGCAATTCGCCTAACTCTTGCTTGCGCGCGAGAATTTCCGTGCCGATTTTGTCGAGGGCGTCAAAGCGCATTTGCGGCGTGGAATCGGCCCAACCGGAGGCGGCCGCCGCTGCAGCATCAATCGCCTCGTTCGCCTGCTTTTCGTCAGCGCGAACGTAGTCGCCGATCACATCGCCCACATTGGACGGATTGATATTCGGTTTCGCCACGCTGCTGCCGACCCACGCCCCGCCGATGAAATTTTCCCGTGCACCCATTGCTGTTTCCTCGAAATCGTTCAAAGAATGAAATGATACGCGCTGCGGCGCCCAACGGCCAAACTTTGCTACAGGCGTAGGGCGGGACATGTTTTGTGGCGGAATTCGGTGCGCGTAGTGACTCTGTTATCATGGATCGTTCCTTTTCCGAACGACCTATGAGCAACATCGATTTTCACTGCCACTCCGAAATATCCGACGGTTTGCATTCCCCGCGCGAGGTCGTGGGTTTCGCTGCAAAAAATGGTGTGGACGTCCTGGCGCTTACCGATCACGATAACCTCGGCGGCTTGGCGCAGGCGCGCGAGGCGGCGCGCGAGCACGGTATTCGATTTATCGACGGCGTCGAGATTTCCGTGACTTGGACTAGCAAGACGCTACACATCGTCGGCGTGAATATCGATCCGAGCGAAGCGAATCTTCGCACGGGGTTGGAGACGATTCGATCCGGCCGCATGCAACGCGCCGAGAAGATGTCCGAGTCGCTGGCGCGAGTCGGCATCGGCGGGGTGTTGCAAGGCGCGCTGACCTACGCGAAAAATCCCGACATGATCGGCCGCACCCACTTCGCGCGCTGTTTAGTCGAACACGGCCATGTCAAAGACGTGAAAACGGTATTTAAAAAATATTTAACGCCCGGCAAACCGGGCTACGTGCCGCACGAGTGGGCGAGCCTCGCAGACGCGGTGCGCTGGATCGTCGGCAGTGGCGGTATTGCGATTCTTGCTCATCCCGGTCGCTACGACATTGGGCCGAACGCGATGAAGCGCTTGCTCGGCGAATTCAAAACCCTCGGCGGGTTAGGCGTTGAAGTGGTGACCAGCAATCACACGGTTGAACATATTGAGCGCTTTTCGCGTCTGGCGATTGAATTTGACTTGCTCGCTTCGCGCGGCTCGGATTTTCACGGCGATGAAGATGGCCGCGTTCAGCTCGGCAGAATTCCAGCGTTGCCGCCGCACCTGACGCCAGTTTGGTCGCAGATACCTTTACTACAATAAATTCGACCTGCCGTTCCTCTGGCACGCACTGAATGGCGCAATTTTTTTCCATCCATCCCGACAACCCACAGCCGCGCTTGATCCAGCAGGCAGTGCAGATGATTCACGCCGGTGGTGTGATCGTCTATCCGACCGATTCCTGCTATGCCCTCGGTTGTCATCTTGGCGATAAGGCTGCCGTAGACCGCTTGCGCCGCATTCGCGGTATCGACGAGCATCATCATCTGACATTGGTGTGCCGCGATCTGTCGGAGATCGCTAAGTTTGCTCGGGTGGATAACGTACAATACCGCTTTTTGCGCGCCCACACGCCGGGAAGCTATACCTTCATTTTGCAAGCATCGCGGGAAGTGCCGCGCCGCTTGTCCCATCCGAAGCGCAGCACCATCGGTCTGCGGGTGCCGGATCACCGTGTTGCAAATGCGTTGTTGAAAGAACTCGGCGAACCGTTGCTGAGCGCGACGCTGATTCTGGCGGGTGAGCAGGTGGCGCTAACGGACGCATTGGATATTCGCGAACGGCTTGAGCATCAAGTGGACCTGGTTATCGATGGTGGAAATCTGAGCCCAGAGCCCACCACGGTGATCGATTTGAGCGGTGACGCGCCGATCCTGGTGCGTATGGGCAAGGGTAAGGTGGATTCTTTCGGTCTGGAGGCCGCGATAACATAAATATGGATTTCTATTCAATCATTCCAAAAATTGCGGTCTACGCAATTCCGGTCATCTTGGCGATCACCGTTCATGAGGCAGCCCATGGTTATGTCGCCCGGATATTCGGCGATAACACCGCTTATATGCTGGGGCGGGTCACCCTCAATCCGATTAAGCACATCGACCTATTCGGCACCGTGATTTTGCCGCTTATTCTGTTGCTCCTCCCCGGCGGCTTCTTGTTTGGCTGGGCCAAGCCGGTGCCGGTCAATTTTAGCGCGCTGCGCAATCCAAAGCGCGATATGATGTTCGTCGCCGCAGCCGGGCCGGCGGCGAATTTATTGATGCTGATCGGCTGGGCGGTGCTCGCGAAAGTGTCGATTATGATGGGCGATTCAAGCTATGCCTTGCCGCTGCGGCTGATGAGCAGCGCCGGTATTTTCATCAACGCCATATTGATGGTGTTTAACTTATTGCCACTGCCGCCGCTGGACGGCGGCCGCGTTGCGCTCAGCCTGTTGCCGCGTGCGTATGGGAACGCGCTGTCGCGCATCGAGCCCTATGGTTTAATTGTCATCGCCCTTCTGCTATTTACCGGGGTGCTCAGCATGATTTTAGGGCCGCTGGTGAATGGCTTAGTCAATGCCGTGGTGGCCCTATTTAGTTTGTAATCGTTTTGATCGATATTCGGAGTTTACATGTACGCTGATCGCGTTCTTTCCGGCATGCGCCCCACCGGGGCGCTGCACTTGGGTCACTACCACGGGGTGTTAAAAAATTGGGTGAAGTTGCAACACGAATACGAGTGTTTGTTTTTCGTCGCCGATTGGCATGCGCTGACCACCCACTACGATTCGCCCGAAATCATCGAAGACAACGTTTGGGACATGGTGATCGACTGGCTTGCCGCAGGCGTTGATCCGGCGCAAGCGACGCTGTTCATCCAGTCGAAAGTGCCGGAACACGCGGAGTTGCATTTGCTGTTGTCGATGATGACGCCGCTCGGCTGGCTGGAGCGCGTGCCGACTTACAAAGACCAGCAAGAAAAGCTCAGCGAAAAAGACCTGAGCACCTATGGCTTCTTGGGTTATCCGCTGTTACAAAGCGCGGATATTTTGATTTATCGCGCCAACCAAGTGCCGGTCGGCGAAGATCAAGTGCCCCATGTCGAATTAACGCGCGAAGTGGCGCGGCGCTTTAATCACCTTTATGGCCGCGAGCCGGGCTTCGAGCAAAAGGCGCTGGACGCCGTGAAAAAACTCGGCAGCAAACGCGCGCGCTTGTACCAGGAATTCCGCACCAAGTATCAAGAGCAGGGCGACGAAACGGCCCTCGAAGGCGCGAAGGCGTTACTGCAAGAAACGCAGAACCTCGCGATGATCGATCGTGAACGCTTGTTCGGTTATCTCGAAGGCGGCGGCAAGATGATTTTGGCGGAGCCGGAAGCGTTGTTGACCGCAGCATCGCGCATGCCGGGTTTGGACGGTCAGAAAATGTCGAAGTCCTACAACAACACCATTACGCTGCGCGAAGATGCCGACAGCGTGGCGAAGAAAATTCGCACCATGCCAACCGACCCCGCGCGCGTGCGCCGTACCGATCGTGGCGATCCGGATAAATGTCCCGTTTGGCAATTACATGAAATTTATTCCAGCGAATCGACCAAACAGTGGGCGCGTGAAGGTTGCACGACGGCGGGAATCGGTTGTTTGGATTGCAAACAGCCGGTGATCGAGGGTGTGCTTGACGAACTGGCGCCGATGCGCGAGCGCGCGACGATGTATCTGGAAGACCGCACTTTGGTTAGAAACATTATTGCCGATGGTTGCGAAAAAGCGCGGCGCATGGCGCAAGACACGATGCGCGATGTGCGCGACGTGATGGGCTTGGGTTACACTTAATCGCCACAGCACGCATGGATATTGGTCGCTGGCGTGATGTGCTCGGATCGCCGCGATGGTATTTTCTCTCAAACATATGAATTCGCAAACCTAAACACGCTGACACCTAACATCGTGGTGGCGGCTCTGTATGGTTTGACAGGATAAAATATCAACCCATACCATCGGAAGAAACCAGGCTACTCAACTCCAACGAGTTCTTATCACGGAAGGCGTGCCTTGATCGAATACAACACGCACTTAGGCGGTGGCGAGAGCGCTGCGCGCGGCATGATCGAGCACAGCACGTACCTGATCGATAGAAACCCCAGGGAACCACTCGACGAACTGCGTTACTTGAGCACCATCCTCGAGATTCTCGAACAGCGCCGCAACCGGCACGCGCGTGTCGCGAAATACCCAGGCGCCACTGGCGCGCTCGGGATCGCGCTCAACCGCAGGGCAGGAAGACCAATCAATCATAAGCTACATCCTACCACCGGCTTGCCTCGACGGCTAACCTGAAGTTCCTATAAGCGAAGAGCGAGTTTTGTTTGTGTTTCAAGCGCTTGACTTGAAACCGGCGTTCTCTTTTCTGTCTACAACTGGATCTTCTGGAGCAGTTCGAGCGCGCGCGTTTGCTTCGCGTTGGGGCTCGTGACGACGTCAAAGGCAGGTGCGTTTTCTGCGGCCTGCGATGTGCGGCAGGTATTGCGCACGATGGTGGCGAGTTCAGCGATCAAGGTCGCAAAGCTATGCGCCGG
>JANMJR010000248.1:0-3489 GCA_031371465.1 Pseudomonadota bacterium | reverse complement strand
GGCTTGGCGAATTTCGCCTGCGGCGCAATCACTAGTTTTTCCACATTATTTATCGAGCGTCCGCCCGCCGATGGGCCGGTCGCCATTGTCAGCCAATCGGGCGCATTATCGGTCGTGCCTTACGCGCTGCTGCGCGATCGCGGCATCGGCGTGCGCCATGTGCATGCGACAGGCAATGAAGCAGATCTTTGTGTCGCCGAAGTTGCCAACGCGGTAATCGATGACGACGGCGTGAAATTACTGCTGCTGTATTTGGAAAATTTCAATCGCCCTGACGTGCTCGCCCAAGCCGCCGCGAAAGCGCGCGAACGCGACATCCCCATCCTTGCGTTGAAAGCCGGGCGCACGCAAAGTGGCGCGCAGATGGCGAGCTCCCACACCGGCGCGATGGCCACAGAAGATCGCATTGTCGATACATTCATGGAAAAACATGGCATCCTGCGCGCGCGCCATGTCGGCGATCTGGTCAATAGCGCCGAGCTATTTTTGTCCGGGCGGCGACCGCGCGGTCGGCGCATCGTGATGTTAAGCAACAGTGGCGCAAGTTGCGTGATGGCGGCCGATGCCGCCGACGATTTGCAGTTGCCGTTGGCGCAATTGCATTCCCAAACCCGAGAGAAATTGAAAGAGTTGCTGCCGGGTTTTTCAACCGCAGCGAATCCCATCGATCTCACCGCATCGCTTCTCACCGATAGTAGTTTGTTCGGCAAAGCGCTCGCGGTCATTGGCGCGGACGACCAAGTCGATATGCTCATGGCGGCGATTCCCGTCGCCGGGCAAGGCTACGATGTGCCGAGTTACGCGCGCGCAGCGGCGGCATTCATCGAGCAAACGGGCAAGCCATTTGCGTTCGCATCACCGCTTCCGGAGGTTGTTGGCGAATTCAAAAAACAAGGCGTGCCGAGCTTCTTTGATGAACAAGTCGCGATGGAATCCCTAGCCACGCTTGCGAATTTCACTGGCGGCCGAACCGCGCCGCGCCGGGGTGGCCTAGGGCCATTGCCTCCAAGGACCGCATTGCCGGTGACGCCCGTCCCTATTGGCTTACAGCGGTATCTCAGCGAAGCGGCAAGCCTGCATTGGCTCGCAGCCAATGGCATAGCGACCGTGCCATTTCGCGTTTGCAAAAACGAATCCGAGGTTCGCGCGGCCTTGGGTTCACTCGGCACGCCCGTTGCGATTAAAGCCGCGTCGCCCGACGTGCCGCATAAATCAGAGCACGGCTTAGTATTTCTAAACGTGAGCGACGAGGCCCGGGCGTTAGTGTGTTTTTCTGCAATCAAAAATAAACTGAGGGAACTCAACGCGAAGGATGAAGGCCCGATCGTTGCGAAAATGATCAAGCCGCAGCGCGAACTCATGATCGGCGGGCGTATCGATCCACAATTCGGGCCGGTGGTGATGGTCGGCGATGGCGGAAAATATGTCGAGGCGTTGAAAGATTTCTCGCTGTTATTAGCGCCTTTCACGACCGATGATGTGTTGAATGCGCTCGACGGTTTACGCATCGCGCCGATTCTGCGTGAAACCCGCGGCGAAGCGCCGCTGGACTTGTCAGCGTTTGCCGAAATGGCGGTTCGCATCGGTGACATATTGATGGCAGCCAAAGATCGCATTGCGTCGATCGATCTCAATCCGGTCATGGTTTTAGCAAAAAGCCCCCACGAAAAACAAACCGCATTTGCTGCGGACGGATTGATTGAACTCAACCTCTGGCCCGAGGCCAGCCGCTCATTCCCGTGAAATCGGGAATCCATTTGGCGCGTCAAC
Source organism: Pseudomonadota bacterium (assembly GCA_031371465.1). Classification (GTDB taxonomy): domain Bacteria; phylum Pseudomonadota; class Gammaproteobacteria; order Burkholderiales; family JALYOK01; genus JALYOK01. The sequence continues at coordinate 1,719 of JANMJR010000248.1, read as the reverse complement.
ATGCAACCACACTATGGATTCCCCGAATTCGCGGGAATGACAGACAGCGATGACGATTGATTATCAGACCCTAAAAAACTGGCAATTCCCGAAAATCGAGCACACGTACTCTGTGGAAGATACGATGCGCTACGCGCTCGCGGTCGGCGTCGGCCATGATCCGTTGGATGAACGTGCATTGCGCTTCGTTACCGAATACCACTTGCAAGCCTTGCCGACCATGGCCGTCGTGCTTGGCTATCCTGGTTTTTGGATGACTGATCCACGTACCGGCATCGATGCCACGTTGATTTTGCATGGCGAAGAAGCCCTGACTTTGCATAAGCCATTGCCCATTGCCGGTACCGTATTCTCCCGTCACAAAATGCAGCACATCGTCGATAAAGGTGCGGGTAAAGGCGCCGTCGTCATCTACGACAAAGCGTTATTCGACAGAACCAGCGGCGATCTACTAGCGACCATCACCCATACCGCGTTCTGCCGCGGCAACGGCGGATTCAGCGCGAAAGACGGCATCAGTGATCCCGCGCCGCCGCCACCCAAACCCATGCCGACCACGTCGCCGGATCTAATTTGCGATCTGCCCACATTGCCGCAACAAGCCCTGCTCTATCGCCTACTCGCCGATCGAAATCCCTTACATGCTTTGCCGAAAGCCGCGCTGGACGCGGGTTTCCAGCGACCTATTCTGCACGGCCTGGGCACCTATGGCGTCGTCGGTCACGCATTGTTGCAGGCCTTATGCGATTACCAGCCCGAGAAAATCAAGCGCCAGAGTGTTCGTTTTACCGCGCCGGTGTATCCGGGCGAAACGATTCGCACGGAAATTTGGAGCAAAGAAAATCTGATTCGCTTTCGCGCCAAAGTGTTGGAGCGGGATATAGTGGTAATCAATTTCGGTGAATTCGAATTGAACAGCACAACGCCGTAAGACTAGTGATTCTTAAGCTAGCCGCCACTCTCCCATTGTCATTTCCGCGCAGGCGGGATTCCAGGGCGCCCCTAGCAGTTCGTTGAAAAACCCCTTATGTCATTCTGAGGAGCGAAGCGACGAAGAATCTGCTTTTCGTAACCCGTTGATCCATCTGGTACAGCAAATTCTTCGCTGCGCCCAGAATGACAACTTTTCTTTACTTCCTTCAATCATCGTCGAATAGTGACTGGAGAATAGCCGCCCCGTTTCGCGCAAAGTCGCCAGCACGGACGGCGTGATCGGCAAATCGTGCACCGCTTGTTTCGCCGCCTCAATGCGCATCAAGCAACGAGCGGTCTTCGCGGTAATGGTGAATTTTGGCGTAAATCTCATGGCTTATCGGCTGTTTGTAGGAAGTGAATACTGCCGTTATCAAGCCGTTAAGTGGCCGTTAAAGCAAGCACAGGATTGCGAGGTTTTCGGCCGGAGCACGCTCCTTAAAACACGTCGCGGGGTGCGTCACCAGGCCAGGGACATTGCCAATAGAACTAGAAAGAATCAATCGGTTGCGGTGCATAAACAGGTTTCTAGAATTGATCGACGGATACGGCGATTCACTGTTAGTCCTCAACAAACTTGATTTGCACGACATAGCATAAATGCTATACTCATTTCGTGAACTGATCAGTCGTTTTCTACAGTGATCGAGTCGAGTCCGAAATTACAGAGATGTCGCCGAGCTTTGTAGCGCGTTTCATTAAGTATGCCGAGCGGATGGAACTTTATCGCCCCGATCTTGGAATGCC
>JANMJR010000245.1:0-9072 GCA_031371465.1 Pseudomonadota bacterium | reverse complement strand
ATGTTCGAGGGTCATGGTCGAAACGTCATCGCCCTCATTCATGTCGCGCACCAAGCCGATGAAACTGGCGATAGCGCCGATCTTGGCATTGCCTTTGCGCAATTGTGCAATCTCGGCGCCGATATCGAAATCTTCCGTTTGGACGCGAACACTCATATCAACCCCCGGTCACGGGCGGGAAATAGGCGATCTCATCGCCGTCCGTAATCGCCGCGTCCATGCCCACCATCAGTTGATTCACCGCCACCCGCAATGCCTTGCCGGGCGCCAGTTCCGTTTGCCAGGTAACGCCGCGCTGGCGTAGCCGAGCGGTCAGTGCCAGGACATCGTTGACGTCCCGTGGCAGAACAATCGATTCTTGACCGACCCCTAGCGCTTCTTTAATTCGAGCAAAATATAAAATTTTAATCATAATGCGTTGTGTAATTTTTGGATTGGCGCGGCCACGTTACGGCCGCAAATAAAGTCCGCAATGTCGGCGGGCCGATTGATGTTCAGTTGCGGCAAGCGGGTATCAAGCGCCTCGTCCGTAGCGACGGCGATAATATGCGGATCGCCGGGGTACAACAACGACGTCGCGGCGCCAGCGCGATGCATTTCGATTTTCGCGATAGCGGCGCGTTTGAATCCCTCGACCAACACCACATCGCAATCGGCGATGCGCTGCAGATGTTCCTCCAAGCTCGGCTCCGCTGCGTCGCGCAATTCATGCATTAGCACCCAGCGTTGTTGCGACGCCACTAACACCTGCGTCGCCCCCGCCGCGCGATGACGATAAGAATCCTTGCCCGGCTGATCGACGTCGAAGCTGTGATGCGCGTGCTTGATCAACGACACGCGTAAACCGCGCGCAACGAGCAGCGGAATAATCGCCTCGATCAACGTCGTTTTGCCGCTACCGGAGAATCCGGCGAAACCCACTACATTCATGAAGCTAAGCGTTGCCAATGAAAAAATAACCTTGTTCGACACCAAGCCTATGCCGGAAGGCGCGTGGATACAGCGTGACCCGCGCCATTGTCTTCCCGCCATGGGCGCCTGGAGAACCGTCCGCAGATTGCCGCTACTGCCAAGCACGCGCAACGTCAACGCCTCGATATTATAAGGCCTGCAGGCGTAACGCCCCACTCATGTATCGCTTGAGCGCGCAATAAGCCGCAGCTTCAAATCGACATTGCGTTTGCTATCGCCATCATTTGAAAACCACTCGTCCAGTGCGCGCGGGCGTTGCACCCAATTGCCTTGAGCGTAGTCCACGCCAAGATCGAGCAATTTTCGCATGATCGTGTCATCCTCCACGAACTCGGCCGTGGTGGTCAACCCCATCGCGTGACCGATATTGTTGATCGCCTCGACCATGGTGAAATCCATGCGATTAGTCGCCATGCCTCTGACGAACCCGCCATCGATTTTGATACCATCAACGGGCAAATGTTTGAGATAGTTGAACGACGATAGACCCGCGCCGAAATCATCGAGCACGAACTTACAGCCAAGCCGCTTGAAGTGCGTGATCAACATCACCGCCTGGGTCAAATTGCTGATCGCAGCGGTTTCAGTTATTTCAAAACAAATATTGCGCGGTGGAATATCGAAGTGCGTCAGTTGTTCTTGCAAGTACACCGAGAATTTCTCATCGCACAACGATGCGCCGGACAAATTGATCGAGAAAACCGTCATCAATCCGCCACGCTGCCCCTGCATTAAATCGCGTAACGCCGAAAAACTTTCATGGATCACCCAGCGATCGATCGCATGCATCTGGTTAAAGCGTTCCGCTGCCGGAATAAACGCCATGGGCGGAATAATCTCGCCGTTTTCACCGCGCATGCGCAATAGGATTTCGTAGTGATAAGGATCGCCTTCCTTGACGCCGCGCAACGGCAAAATGGATTGACAATAAAGAACGAAACGATTTTCTTGGAAGGCATGGGCGATGCGCGTCACCCATTCCATGGCGCCGACGCGCGCAATGCGTGAGGCATCGCCTTCGTTAAACACATAAATGCGATTGCGACCCAAATCCTTAGCGGTGTAACAAGCCGCGTCAGCCTGACTCAGTAACACCGCCGCGCTCTCGCTGGTGTTATTGATGACGGTGATCCCGATCGAAGCGCCGATGGCAAAAAATTTCTGACTCCAACTAAAGCGAAAATTCTGCACCGCCTCGCGCAACTGTTGCGCGATTTCCACGGCATCGTCGAGGTAGCAGTTTTCCAACAACACTGTAAATTCATCACCGCCGATGCGCCCCAAGGTATCGCGATCACGAATTTTCTGCCGCAATTGATGGGCGACTTGGCGCAATAGTTCATCGCCGGCGCTATGGCCGCACGTGTCGTTAACGATTTTGAACTGATCCAAGTCAATAAAAAACAGCGCGTGCACTGTGCCGTGCTGCTGCGCACGCACCAACGCCCGCTCTAGGCGTGATTCGAATTCGCGTCGATTGATCAATCCTGTCAAGGTGTCGTGGCTGGCTTGGTAGGTGATCTGCGCAGTGGCATGATCGACTTTTTCCTGCAGGTTTTCCTGCGCCGACTTGAGCGACTGCGCCATGCTATTAATGCCGCGCGCCAACACCGTCAACTCACCGCCGGACGTGGCCAGCACATGTACCGACAAATCGCCTTCAGTGATCTGCTCCACGGCGGTAACCAAATGTCGAATCGGACGCGTAATGCCCAGGCTAAGCCGCAGCGCGAGTAGTCCGGTCAGCAACACGCTGCCGAATGCGATCATGGCGCCATTGATCAGAATTTCCTGCTGGCGCTTCGATGTGGAACCCTTACTCATGGTGACGTTGACCCAACCCAGCACATCCTTCTTGGGATCGCCCGCGCCCGGCTCCTCGAAGGACTGCTCGGCAATATCCTTGTCGTGGGAGCGTGCTTGACGTATGGGCTCGCTGAAATACAACAGATCGGGGTACTCCAATAATCCGAGGCTGATGCTATGCGGTATTTCCGTCAATACTTCGCGTTGCTCCAAATCGCCACTGACGGCTAAGAATTGCCCCGCGCCGTCGGAGATGGTGACCAGGCTCACATCGACCTCGCGCTGCACCGTATCGGCCAAGTCTTGCAGAATCTCGCGATTGCGCGTAAACAAGCCATATTCGGCGGCTGGCGCTAACTGGCGCACCAGCGCACGGCCGCGGTCATGCAACGATTGCTGCACGTCGCCGAAACGCACCTTGGTGAAATAAACGGCCAACGCCAATGAAATGACAATGGGCGGAATCAACGCCAGCAACAGCACGCGCCACTTGATGCTCCAAGTTCTCATTGCACTTCCTCCGACACCTTGCTGAGCTTCGTTTGTAGTTCTTTATCATCGTCGATCACCAGCCCTAACGAGCGGGCGACTTGACGATTGACGCTCACACTCCAATACAGCGGAAACTGCGGCGGGGGCAAGGAAAATTTGCCATCGGCGTACAGCTTCAATATAACTTCGGCCGTGTGTCGAGCCACCTGTTCCGGCGACGTGAACACCGCCGCCAGCGCACCCGACTTGACATGGGCCGCGGAAAACGCAATCACCGGATCGTTTGAGTGATAACTAGTCAACAGAATCTGCTGGATGGTGTTGCGGTTAAATATGTCGGCGTCCGGCAGCGCAAACAAAAATTCGCAGCGCGACAAAGAGCGCTGCAGCACCGGGCCCAAATCGCTGGCCCGATCCACCATTTCCGCCACGACGCTGTAGCCCTTGGCCGTCGCCATCCGCTCAAATTCCTCGATATAAGCGCGCGATTGCGACCCGTACAGGGCGCACAGTCGGGATTTCCCGGGCAACACAATGCGCGCCAACTCCAATTGCCGCGCTAACGGTTGATCGAGGTAGATCGCCGAGTTCTGACCATCGCCCGTGCCATGGGTCGCCAAACGCTCGTATAAAGCACGCGGAATAAGTGTATTCAGCACCGGCGCTTTGATCTCGATCTTCGCCACGACATTTGCGGCATGCGCCCCCACCGTCACCACCAACTGATAGAAATCGGTCTTGAATATGTCGGTTTCCCCGCCGACTAGCCGTCGCACCGGAATCGTAACGACTTTGGGCGCACTTGGGTCCTTGTCCTCGACCATGCGCCGCACACCGTCGGCGATCTCGATATACGCGGACGATTCCTCACTTACCACGACCGCGATATTCTGCGCGGCAATCGAAGGGACGAATATCCCCAAAGCCACACACATACCTAATGCGCGGACGGATCCGATGGGAGTAATAAACGCCAAACTCATAAAACTAGCCGCTTTTCACCAACCAAAAATCAAAACTCCGCCGCGACGCTCAAATACGCGCGACGGCTAAGAATATTAACGTCGTTAAAATCCACATAGTCACCGCTCAAATTTTGCACCCCGGCGGCGATTTCCGCATTCGTTGCGCCGAACTTAAAACGATGGGCCAGGCGTAAATCGAAACGCGTATAACTCGGAATCAGGTCGCCACTGCCGGCCCAGCGCATCGGGCCGAGGTAATATATTCCCAGGCTAACATCGAAATTTTTCGGCAAGGATTGAATCAGCGGCGCGCTGGCCGAATGTCGCGGCCCAGCGTCCGGCAACTCGTGAAATCCCGAGGCCCGAATCATCTCGCGGTCGACCACGGTGATCGCGCCGGACGCCTCGGGCAATGGTTGCGCCAGTCGCGACACGGACAACACCACGGGCATAGCGCTGAGGAAATCCTGCTCGGTAGGATCGGCCATTGCGACATCATCGGCTGCCAGAACGAAACTCGAGGCGAGCAACGACAGGGTTAATAGTCCAATGCGAAACAGGGGCGCTAGGCGCTCGTCAATTGGCGCCATAAAGCGTTTCCCTTGCTCTCTTCGCTAATGTTGACCAATACCTTGTCGTGTTCGGCCATTTCTTCCTGAGTCGCATACTGAACGACTAACTGATAGTGTTGTTCGACCGCTTCGCCATCGGTATTCAACGGCGGCGGCGTGTCCAAATCCATGATCAAACTCTCTTGACCGCGAGTCATGGCAAGATAAACTTCGCCAAGCAATTCCGCGTCGAGCAAGGCGCCGTGCAGCGTGCGTTTACTGTTATCGACCTGGTAGCGATCACACAGCGCGTTCAAATTATTGCGCTTTCCGGGATGGAGTTCCTTGGCGACAACCAAGGTATCCGTCACGCTGACAACATAGTCTTGCATCGACTTAAACCCGGCCAGACCGAGTTCATTGTTCAGAAACCCCAAATCGAACGGCGCGTTGTGAATGATTAACGCCGCGCCGGACACATAGTCGATAAACTCTTTGGCAATCTCCGCGAACTTCGCCTTATCCAACAGAAACTCGTCCTCGATGCCGTGCACCTGTTTCGCGGCATCGTCGCTCTTGCGTTCCGGATTGAGATAGCGATGAAAGTGATTGCCGGTCATGCGTCGGCTGAGCACTTCAACGCCGGCGATTTCAATGATGCGATGGCCTTGGGTCGGATCGAGACCCGTCGTTTCGGTATCAAGAATAATTTGCCGCATGATTACGCCTGGCCGATGCCGCGATTCGCGAGGACGTCCGCGCGCTCGTTCTCCGGATGTCCCGCATGGCCCTTGACCCACAGCCATTGGATTTGATGCTGCGACGCCAGCGCATCCATGCGCTGCCACAAATCAACGTTCTTTACCGGCTGATTGGCCGTCGTGCGCCAGCGGCGCGCCTTCCAGCCCGGCAACCACTCGCTGATGCCTTTTTGTACATACTGGGAATCGGTGAAAACCCGTACTTTACTCGGCCCCTGCAACTGCCCCAACGCCTCGATCACCGCCATCATCTCCATGCGGTTGTTGGTCGTCTGCGGCTCGCCGCCATAAATTTCTTTTTCGTGATCGCTAAAGCGCAACACCGCACCCCAGCCGCCCGGCCCGGGATTGCCTTTGCAGGCGCCATCAGAAAATATATCGACTGTATCGCTAAAAATTTCTCTCACCCATCATTATTATTCTTTTCTTAGTGGGATAACATTATCCGACAAACCCGTCGTAACACGCGCCGCGCGCTGCGCCGCCTGCGCCATGCCCTGCCGCGCAGGACGTGCCGCCCACTTCGGCGTAATCAAACGCATTCCCTGCACGCGCTTAATCGCTTGCAACATATAAACGCCACCGGCCACACCCCACCAGCGATCGCCTGCGCGTTCCATGAAATCAAAGCGCGTCAGCCATTTTTCATTCACAAACGGCGGCGAGTAACAGGCCAAGCGTCCCGCCGATACGTCAAAGCCAAGCAGTGACAGCCAATCCTTCAAACGCACCAACGAAACAAACCGCCCGTTCCAAGGCAACGAGCTTTCCTGAAAACTAAATGTTTGACGCAAACCCCACAAACTCCAAGGATTAAACCCGACAATAATCAACCGCCCTTCCGGCATCATCACCCGATCCACTTCGCGCAAAATCTGATGCGGCTCGGCGGCGAACTCCAACACATGTGGCAACACGACCAGATCCATACTCTGCGTTGCCACCGGCAACGCCTCGCCCGCGGCGCGCAATGTCACACCCGGCTCGAGCCCGGCGCTGAACTTAAACGGCATCCTGCTCGCACTCAATAAATCGTACGCAGGCAACCCAAACTGCAACGCGTTAAAGCCGAAAATATCCGCAACCACTTCGTCAAAATAAGCCTGTTCCCGCGCCATCACATAGGCGCCGAGGGGGCCCTGAAACCACTGCGTAAGAGTTTGATTCAGCATGCCAATATTATACGGCAAGCGCGACGCAAACGAACTCAAAAATAGGCATTGCCAGGCGCCGCACCTAGCCTAACTCGCGGCAATGCCTTAGCTACAGGTGAATGGCCCGAGGCCAGTGGCTAGCCTAGGGCTACCCAGTATCCATGCGCTTCTCCAGGCATCGGCTAGTTTTTTATAGCGTAGCGTGCGGCCCATCCGAGGCCCGCGCGCGTTTCGCCTTTGGGACGATATTCACAACCCACGTATCCGCCGTAGCCCAATTCATCGATGAGATCGAACAGAAACGGATAGTTGATTTCGCCGACATCGGGTTCGTGCCGTCCCGGCGTGCCCGCGATCTGGTAATGGCATGCGATGTCGCGATAGTCTTTAATCTTCTGCGCGAGATGGCCTTCCATGATTTGGCAGTGGTAGAGGTCTTGCTGCAAGAATAAATTATCGCTGCCGACGCGATCGATAGTGGCGCGCGCTTGCGCTTGGGTATTTAAGAAATAGCCGGGGATGTCGTAGTAATTAATCGGCTCGATCAAAGCGCGAATGTTTTCCTTCTTCAGCCGCGCCGCTGCGTAGCGCAAGTTTGCAATAAAAATATCATTCAACGTCTCACGCGCCACGCCTTGCGGCGCGATGCCCGCCATACAGTGAACTTGATCGCACCTAAGCGCTTTGGCGTAACTGATGGCGAGATCCAAAGAATCGGCGAAAGCTTGCTCGCGACCCGGCAAAATGCCTTGACCGCGTTCGCCCTTTTCCCAATCGCCCGGCGGCAAATTAAACAACGCTTGCGTCAAGTTATTTTCTTGCAGACGCGTCGCGATATCACTGACCGCATGTTGATAGGGAAACAAAAACTCCACGGCGCGAAAGCCCGCGTCGGCGGCGGCTTTGAAGCGCTCGAGAAACGGCGCCTCGGTGAACATCATGGAAAGATTTGCGGCGAAGTTGGGCATGAGAATAGACTCGGGAACGTGATAAAATAATGAACTAATTCACATCAGGCGCGACGTTTGCGCATCGTATCATGGGCAAACCCGAATCATTCATCCCGCTCCTCGAAAAAGCCGCACTGGTTGCGAAGTTAAAGGCGATTTTGCCCGAGGCCAATGTGCTTTCCGTCGACGAAGACATGAAGCCCTACGAGACCGACGGTCTGTCTGTGTATCGCCAAATACCGCTCATTGTTGCCCTGCCGGAGACGGAAGAACAGGTGCAGCAAGTGCTCAAACTCTGCCATGCGGTCAACGTGCCAGTCGTCGCGCGCGGCCAAGGCACCGGCCTGTCCGGCGGCGCCCTGCCCCATGCGCAAGGCGTGTTGCTTTCGATGACAAAGTTCATGCGCATCCTCTCAATCGATCCCGTTGCGCGGCTCGCGCGCGTGCAGCCGGGCGTGCGCAATCTGGCGATTTCCGAAGCGGTTGCGCCTTATGATTTGTATTACGCACCGGATCCGTCGAGCCAAATCGCCTGCTCCATCGGCGGCAATGTCGCCGAAAATTCCGGCGGCGTGCATTGTTTGAAATACGGACTAACGGTACACAATATTCACAAAATTCGCGCCATTACCATCGAAGGCGAATTGCTGGAAATTGGCTCGGAAGGTCTCGATGCGCCAGGTTACGATTTGCTCGCGCTACTCACCGGCTCCGAAGGCATGCTTGCGGTCACGACGGAAGTCACGGTGAAATTATTGCCTAAACCGCAGCGCGCCCAAGCGATCCTCGCGGCTTTTGACGATGTCGAAAAAGCCGGCGCCGCCGTCGGCAACATCATCGCGGGTGGCATCATCCCTGCGGGATTGGAAATGATGGACAAGCCCGCCATTCGCGCGGCGGAGGATTACATTCACGCCAACTATCCGCGCGATGCCGAAGCGATTTTGCTGTGCGAGTCGGACGGCACCAATGAAGAAGTCGCCGACGAAATGGCGCGCATGAAAGAAATTCTCGAGCAAAGTGGCGCGATCGAAGTGCGCTTCTCGCAAGACGAAGCGCAGCGGCTTAAATTTTGGGCGGGGCGCAAAGCGGCGTTCCCGGCCGTCGGTCGCATTTCGCCGGATTATTATTGCATCGACGGAACGATCCCACGCAAAACCCTGCCCTTCGTATTACGCCAGATTTACAAACTCACCGAACTCGCCGGCCTTGCCGTCGCCAATGTTTTCCACGCTGGCGACGGCAATTTACATCCGCTCATCTTATTCGATTCGGCCAAAGAAGGTGATCTGCAAAAAACCGAAAAACTCGCGTCCGATATCTTGGAATTGTGTGTTGCAGTCGGCGGCACCATTACCGGCGAACACGGTGTGGGTATCGAAAAGATCAATCAGATGTGCACCCAATTCACCGACCACGAA
>JANMJR010000231.1:0-5229 GCA_031371465.1 Pseudomonadota bacterium | reverse complement strand
CTGTTATGAAGATTGTGTGCCATGAGATGGGTTCCTAACGAGATTACTTGGCGTTCTGAAGTTTCTGGATGTCGCTGATATTGATTTTAGTACCGTCGGGCATGATCATATCGCCGGGGCGCTGGTCGGCTTTACAGGCGCCGAGCCATTTCGCTTCGATGGATTGCTTCGATTCCTTCCGGCCCTTGTTGGGCGGCGTGTAAGTCGAGGTGCGATCGATTTTGTAGGCGCTATTGGTGTCGCCGCTCAAGATCGCGACGGTCTTTACATTGGAATCGGTAAATTTGCACGAACTGGTGATGATGTAAGTACCGGCGGATCTTTTCAGCGTCGGCTGTTTGCAGTTTTTCGGAATTTTGTCGCCGAACGAAGAGGACAAACCCGTATCGGTTTTTTGCTCAACGCAGGTGGTGACCGTTTGCGGTTGACCGTTGGTTTGATCGCCGATCATGGTCATTTCCCAGAGGCCGGATTTACGTTTGGGGAGGTCGAGGGCTTGCGCGGCGCTGGCGAATGCGATCGAAAGTGCAGAGATGATAAGTAGGGCGATGGTGCGCATTAGATTCTGTACTTTCCTAGAAATCGTAGGGGTCACGATTATTTCAACAAACCTTAAACGTGTCATTCCCGCGAAGGCGGGGAATCCATGTGGCTTTCGTTGATTGTGTCGTCCCCGCGAAGGCGGGGACCCAGTGTCGTTAGCCGCAAGACACTGGATTCCCGCTTTCGCGGGAATGACAATATTGACGGTGATTTGTTATTTTTGAAGATTACGCCAGAACCCGTATGGCCCAACGCCAGCCCCTCAATACGGGGTGGCCTAAGGCCACTAGCTCCTGGCGATGCATTGCCTGAGAGCCGCATGCAGGCTGCCTCGTGGCTTGCCCTAAATAACAAACAGATCGACAAACTCATTCACCGGCGTGGCTTCCAACTTCTTCGCATCTAAACACAGATCAAGAATCCGCTTTTGCTGTTTCGCTGGAAATTGCCGTGCAAGGTTGGTCTTGAATTTTTCCACCAACACCGGCATACCTTCTTTGCGGCGGCGCTTGTGGCCGATCGGATATTCGACCACGATCTCTTTGAGGTTTTTTCCGTCCTTGAGTTCCACGGTCAGCGCGTTGGCGATGGAGCGCTTCGCCGGGTCGTGATAATCCTTGGTGAAGGATTTATCCTCCACGCATTCGATTTTGTCGCGCAGCTTGTCGATGCGCGGATCCTTCGCGATGCTGTCTTCGTAATCGCCGGCGGTCAGGCGGCCGAAAATCAACGGCACGGCGACCATGTATTGAATGCAATGATCGCGGTCGGCGGGATTATTCAGCGGGCCCTTTTTGTCGATGATTCGAATGCAAGCTTCGTGGGTACGAATGGTGATCTTCTTGATGTCGTCCGCGTTCTTGCCCATTTTCGCAAGTTCTTTATGCAAAGTCATCGCCGCTTCGACGGCGGTTTGCGAATGGAATTCGGCCGGGAAAGAAATCTTGAACAGGACTTGCTCCATCACGTAGGAACCATACGGGCGCTGAAATTTGAATTCGTTGCCCTTGAACGACACATCGTAGAAACCCCAAGTTTTCGCCGACAACACCGAGGGATAACCCATCTCGCCCTTCAGTGTGCGCATAGCCAGCAACACCGCGCGCGAGGTGGCATCGCCCGCGGCCCAGGATTTACGCGAACCGGCGTTCGGCGCGTGGCGATAGGTGCGCAGGCTCTGGCCATCGACCCAGGCTTGCGATACCGCGTCGATGATTTCATCGCGGGCGCCGCCCATCATTTTGGTAACGACGGCGGTGCTGGCCACTTTCACCAACACGACGTGATCAAGGCCCACTTTGTTAAAGCTATTTTCCAGCGCCAAGCAGCCCTGAATTTCATGGGCTTTGATCATGCCGGTCAACACGTCCTTCATCACCAACGGCTTCTTGCCTTGGGCGACGGCAACGCGCGAAAGATAATCCGCCGTGGCGAGAATGCCGCCGAGGTTATCGGACGGATGTCCCCATTCCGCGGCGAGCCAGGTATCGTTAAAGTCAAGCCAACGAATCATCGTGCCGATATTGAATGCGGCAGTCACCGGATCAAGCTGGAACTGCGTGCCGGGAACTTTAGCGCCGTTGGGAACAACAGTTCCGGGTACGGTCGGGCCGAGCAACTTGGTGCAGGCCGGATATTCCAGCGCTTCCAGTCCGCAGCCAAGCGTATCGATCAAACAATAGCGCGCGGTCTCGTAGGCTTCTTTGCTGGTGATTTTGTAGTCGTCGGCGTACTTCGCGATATCGACGAGGACTTTATCGGGTTTCGGGCGAACGTTGGAAATTTGAGCTGACATTAACTTTCTTTCTTGATTTGTGGAGAATTAAGTTGTTGTGCTTGAATTAAGCCGCTTGAAATTGTTTCACCAATTTACCTTGGGTTTCGAGCTCGGCATAAATAGCGCCAGGGCTCAGTTCAAACCCGTTACGCCAACATAGTGCACCTAGCTCCAGAAAAAAATCATTAAAGTAGGTCGGGTTTTCGATCTGTTGTGTCAGCGTTGTTTTTCTAGCGATCAGCCGTGCTAGGTCGTACTCGCCGCCTGAGCCGTCCGAGAAACTTACGGCGATGACGTAGTCGTGCAGTGGTTTTGCGGAAACAATTTTGATCATTGATCAGCTCCGGGAATTCGATCCAGTGGTTCGAGAGCCCTGGCTTTACTCCAGTTCAGCATGAGTTCGGCTTGGCGCTCCGTAGCCCATTCTCGCACGATCTGTTGTGCGCGTTTCGGCAACTCACCCTCTAGGATTTCGCCGTTGTCAATGCGAACCAACGCTTCGTGACCTTGGTATTCCACGTGAAAGTGCGGCGGCGCGTGATCGTTATGGTACATACGAACATAAATTCCGAAAAAAAACGAGATAACGGGCACTAGCGTTTTTATTTACGGTTCTGGATCGGAACAAATTTCAAATCCTCCGGCCCGGTGTAATTCGCCGAAGGTCGAATGATTTTATTGTCTATACGTTGTTCAATGACATGGGCGCACCAACCGGATGTGCGCGAAATCACAAATAAGGGCGTGAACATCGCGGTCGGCACACCCATCATGTGATAGCTCGTTGCGCTATACCAATCCAGATTCGGGAACATTTTCTTCTCGCGCCACATGACTTCTTCAACTCGCGCGGAAATATCAAACAGTTTCATGTTGCCGGCGGCTTTCGATAGATTGCGCGCAACTTCCTTGATGACGACATTACGCGGATCGGAAATGGTGTAAACCGGATGGCCGAAGCCGATAATGACTTGTTTTTCGGCAACGCGCTTGACGATGTCCGCTTCGGCGGCGTCGGGATTATCATAGCGACCGATGGTGTCGAAGGCGAATTCGTTGGCGCCGCCGTGTTTCGGCCCTTTCAGCGCGCCGATGGCGCCGGTGACCGCGGAATACATATCGGAGCCGGTTCCGGCGATGACCCGCGCGGCGAAAGTCGAGGCGTTGAATTCGTGCTCGGCATATAACACCAACGACGTGTGCATGGACTTCACCCACAGATCGTTCGCCGGTTTGCCGTGCAAAAGATGAAGAAAATGCCCCCCGATGGAATCGTCGTCGGTTTCCACTTCGATGCGACGACCGGAATGGGAAAAGTGATACCAATAAAGCAACATCGAGCCAAAACTCGCCATCAACCGATCGGCGATATCGCGGGCAGGCGCGAGCTTGTGGTCTTCGCCTTCCGGCAATACGGAACCCAGTGCGGAACAGCCGGTGCGCAACACATCCATCGGATGGGAATTCGCAGGGATGCATTCTAAAATATCCATCACATTGGCGGGAATGCCGCGCAGCGCCTTGAGCTTGGTCTTGTAGGCGTTGAGTTCGCTCTGCGTGGGCAGTTTGCCGTGCACCAGCAAATGGGCAATTTCTTCGAATTCGCATTTATCGGCGATGTCGAGAATGTCATAGCCGCGATAGTGCAAATCGTTGCCACTGCGACCTACGGTGCAAAGCGCCGTGTTGCCGGCGGTTACGCCTGAGAGCGCGACGGATTTCTTTGGCTTGATGCTCGGTGTTGCTTCAATTGTGCTCATGTTTCTCCCATTTCATTGCGCAGCGGAGAGTATCCGCTCTTTCGGATGAACGGTGCGCTGTGCGCACCCTACAGTTTATTTTTGTTTTGCGAACAACTCGTCTAGCTTTTGTTCGTAGGCGTGGTAGCCAAGATACTCATAAAGCTCAGCGCGGGTTTGCATAATGTTGACGACATTTTTTTGCGTGCCCTCGGCGCGAATCGATTGATAGACTTTAAGCGCTGCGGCGTTCATGGCGCGATAAGCCGAACAGCAATGCAGCACCATATCCACGTCGACGCTCGCCAATTCCTCGCGGGTATACAGCGGCGTGTGGCCGAACTCGGTGATGTTGGCGAGAATCGGTACTTTCACTGCCTGTTTGAATTGCTTGTACATAGCAAGTTCGGTCATGGCCTCGGGGAAAATCATGTCGGCCCCGGCTTCCACATAGGCACAGGCCCGATCCATGGCGGCGTTAATGCCTTCCACCGCCAGGGCATCGGTGCGCGCCATGATGACAAAGTTAGGATCGGTACGTGCATCGACCGCGGCTTTGACGCGATCGACCATTTCTTCCTCGCTCACCACTTCTTTACCCGGGGCGATGGCCGCAACGCTTGGTACCCACCTGATCTTCCATGTGCACGGCCGCAACTCCGGCTTTTATAAACGTGCGGATGGTGCGTGCGATATTGAAGGCGCCACCCCAGCCGGTGTCGATATCGACCAACAGCGGCAGTATGGTCACATCGGTGATGCGACGCGCGTCGATCAGCACGTCTTCCATGGTGCTGATACCGAGGTCCGGTATTCCAAGCGAATTAGCGGCGACGCCCCCACCCGAGAGGTAGAGCGCTTTAAAACCGGTTGCTTCGGCCATGCGAGCGGTATAAGCATTGATCGCGCCGATCACTTGCAAGGGTTTTTCGGCAGCGAGCGCCGCGCGAAATTTCGCGCCGGCAGAAGTGTTCATGGCAGTATTCACTATAGTTCGGCTATGTATAAGGATCGTGCTAAGAAAAAACGTCGCCCTTGGGCTCCGGGCCGCGAGTTGCTACAAACAAAAAATTTTAACTTTGCTGCAGCGCAGTGTCAATGGAAAAACCTATCTTATATAAGATATTAAACAATGGACGAATCGGGGTCGAGCGTGATAAATTATCGATC
>JANMJR010000192.1:0-3160 GCA_031371465.1 Pseudomonadota bacterium | reverse complement strand
GCGGCGGAGTTTTGCTGGCACGCCGCGCGGCAATATACACTGGATCGCAAAGCCTTCGGTCGGCCGCTCGCGGCGAATCAACTGATCCAGAAAAAACTCGCCGACATGCAAACGGAAATCACCCTGGGTTTGCACGGCGCGTTGCGCCTCGGCCGTCTATTCGACGAGGGCAAGATGATCCCGGAAATGGTTTCGATTTTCAAGCGCAACAATTGCGGCAAGGCGCTGGACATCGCCCGTATGGCGCGTGACATGCACGGCGGCAACGGGGTAAGCGATGAATATCATGTCATTCGCCACTGCATGAATTTGGAAGCGGTGAATACTTACGAAGGGACCCACGATGTCCACGCCCTGATTCTTGGGCGGGCGCAGACTGGTATTCAAGCGTTTACCGGTTAATATCTTGATGCCTGGAAAATTCAAGGTTGCGTCGCTGCCGAAACTGCACACGAGCCAGACACCGGGCGCTGCTTTTAAGCATGTCATCCTGGAGCATCGCGAAGGATCGGCTTGTTGCGGCGCAGAACGCTGATCCTTCGCTGCGCTCAGGATGACAGCAAATAGATCAAGATTCGGGTTAGGGTCACGGAAAGGCAACACCCGCGCGCGTCTTCAGGCATATACCCTAGACGCCTGAGCTACTTTATTCCGAACAGCTTATTGCCCACGCCTTTTTTCACCAATACTTCCGTTGTCGCGGCCACTGCGTCCGCCGGCACGCGCGCTTCTTCGTTTTCATCCGCCAATTGCAATTGCCCGGTAACCACTAGGTAACCGACCAGGATGCAGCGCTTGATCCACAGTTGTTGGTCGCCTGCCGCGAGATAGTCCAATAATAGTTTGGCTTCCAAACTATCTTTCGGATCGAGGTCGACGACCAACTGCTTAAGCATGGCGTTTTAGGCGTTGAGCTTGAGGTATTTGTACATGCCGCGGGCGTTGGCGAATTCCGGCTCCGTCATCACTTTCGCGTTCGGAAAATAGGAGGTGAGCTTAGTCATGAAAGCGGCGCCGCCACCGACGAATAGAATCACGTCTAAATGCGCGCCATTGCCGAAATGACGCTTCGCTTCGTTGATCACTTTTTCCGTCACTTCATCGATCGCGGCTTGCACGATCGGCTTGATGTTTTGCGGTTTGCCGAAGCGTTTTACCGTACCGGTGCGGATCGCCAGATCATACACTTTGCGCGAAATGATGCCATCGCCGAATTGTGCGCGCAACTTGGTGCCGATACTTTCGTAAATATCCATGACGCCGGCCTCGCCGGTGCCCGAACGCGCATGATCGATTTGATGGCCTTCTAATACGGTCACGCAATCGGTGGTTCGCCCGCCGACGTCGATCACACCAGCCGGCCCTTCCATTTCTATTTGGTTGCCTTTTTCGTCGTAGGCATAGTCAAACCACGACGCCACCGCTTCCGGCAACACCAGGTGTTCTACGATCTCGGCACATGCGCCGCCGTCGAGCGCCTTGACTTCTTTTAACAGCGATTCTTGTTTTTGCGCGATGAACGCCTCATTGCGCGCGTCGCCCTTGAAGTAGCTCGATACCTGTAATCCGGTGGCAAGCTTAATTTTTTTGCCGCCCAATCCGGCAAGACGCAAAGCGTGATGAATGATCACGCGATTCAGTTCTGAAATCGGATAATCGTCGAAGCGCGTTTCTTCCCCTTCGATTTTGTCGCTCACGGTAAATTTGCGGCCGCCGGTTTCGTAACTGCCGCCGACTTTGTCGTCACTGCCCATCGACGACAAGCCGAACAAGCCCGCTCGGGCGAGGGAGGCGATGCGCACCTTGTCGCCACGAGAAACGACCTTGGTTTCCGCATAACCATCGTCCACGCCCGCCAACAAATAGTTGCTAGTATTTTTTTCGCTCATTCAAATCCCCTTAACCGTTGTGGGGCGATGCCCACCAAAATTTATCCAACAACGCGAACAATGCGAGCTAGACAGATGATTTACTTAGTGCATTTTATGCAAAGTTTGGTTAAGAGTAAAATCAAGCGATACATATTTGGGCCTAACCCGCTAGCAACGTCATGGATACGCAACACTCGGCAGGGAAAAACCGCCAAAACCAGACCGCCAGTCGTAGTGCGCTGACCCGCATTGAAGAATCGAAAATTCGTGAAGTCGCCAACGTTGGCATGGGCATGACGGATTTGCTGGCTTTTTGGTTTGGTGAGCCGGATCAAGTGACGCCGGATTTCATTCGCGAGGCGGCGAAGCAAGCGCTGGATTCGGGCGCGACGTTTTACACGCAAAACCTCGGGATTCCGCCGCTGCGCCAGGCCATCGCCGGTTACGTTTCAAGCTTGCACCGACCCATCGATACGAGTCGTGTCGCCGTCACCAGTTCCGGTGTCAGCGCCTTGATGTTGGTTTACCAAGCGCTGTTCGATCCGGGCGATCGCGTAGTCATTGTGACGCCGGTTTGGCCTAATGTCACCGAGGCGCCCAAGATACTCGGTGCGCTGGTGACGCGCGTCGCGTTGCACTATGAGCATGGCTGGAAGCTAGATCTGGCGCGGCTCCTGGCGGCATTAACAGCGGAAACTCGCGCCGTGATTATCAATTCGCCGAACAACCCGACCGGTTGGTGTATGGATCGCGCCAGCCAGGAGATCGTGCTTGCCCACTGCCGCAAGCATGGCATTTGGATTATCGCCGACGACGTTTACGAGCGTTTGTATTTCGCGCCCGATGCTAACTGTGCGCCGACGTTTCTCGATCTCGCGCAAGATGATGATCTTGTGGTTAGCACCAACAGCTTTAGTAAATCCTGGTTAATGACCGGTTGGCGCTTGGGTTGGATTGTCGCGCCGCCCCGGTTGACGGAAGAATTCGCCAAGCTGATCGAATACAACACCTCGTGCGCGCCGAGTTTCATACAACAGGCGGGTGTTGTCGCGTTGCAGCAAGGGGAAACGGTCACGCTACAGTTTCGTCGGCGTTTGCAAGCTGCGCGTGATTTTCTGGTCGACCAATTAATGGGCTTGCCAGGCGTTCGCGTTGCCGCACCAACCGGTGCGATGTATGTCTTTGTCGGTATCGACGGTGTGACCGACAGCGTGCGCTTCGCCACGCAACTGGTGCGCGAGCAAAAGCTCGGATTAGCGCCGGGTGTGGCGTTTGGCCTGGAGGGGGAG